>CAINLW010000019.1 GCA_903850545.1 uncultured bacterium | reverse complement strand
TTGCAAAAGTTTCGGATGAAGATATTAAATGGGTTGAGTATTTAATAAACACTAGACCGAGAAAAAGATTTGCAGGTCTGACACCTCTTGAGGTATTATATAACAAAACTGGAGTTGCGATAGAATATTGAATTCAGGATCGTCCATATATGGACGATTTTTTATTTTATACTGTTTTAACTTCTTCTGCTGGAGCAACTGGTGTTTCAGCTGGGATTACTTCTGGTGCTGGTTTTGGCGCCTTTGTTGCTGCCTCTGCTTTTGCTTTTTCTTCTATTGCTTTCTTTGCATTTATTATTTTATTTTTTGGAAGTACATTAATTTTCTTTCCTGTAAGGATTTTCTCACTAACAAGATAATTATGAACGGTGTCAGAAACTTGTGCTCCTTTTGAAATCCAATACTTTACTTTTTCACCATTAACATGATTTGTTCCCTTTCCTTTTCTAGCATCATAAGAACCCAAAACTTCTACGGATTTACCGCTCTTTGGTCCAAATTTTGAATCAGTGAGCACTATACGAAAAGATGGCTCATGAACTCTTCCTACTCTTTGTAATCTAATTATTAACATGAGAGCTATACTAACAAAAAACTACAAAAAAGCAAGGCTTCTTTTAGATAATCATTTTTTTATTCATTTTTATTACAACATCACGTAAATATATACAAATCAAGTCTTTTCTGCTATAATACATCCACAAATGAAAAACAAAAAAGGATTCTGGAAAAAAGGCAGAGAAAGTAAAAATAACATTACTCCGCAGGTAAACTCAGGTAAAATCAAAATTATCAAAGGCAAAATACGTGCTATCAGAGGTCACACGGCTTACTTTGTATCTGATATAGATAATTCTACGGTTGAAATTCCGACAAGACAAATAAACACTGCGATGGCCGGGGACAAAGTTGAGATTAAATTATTTAAGAAAAACAAAGCAGGTTTCCATGAAGGAGAAGTTATAAAAATAATGAGCCGAGCAAAAAGCTATTTTGTCGGTACTATTGAATTGTCTAAAAATGGCATGGTAGTTATTCCAGATGATAGAAGAATAAAAGTCACGGTGAAAATTGCACCAGAAAAAATTGATGCTTTAAAAACTAACGATAAGGTTAGAGTTAAAATTACAAAATGGATTCAAGCACCAGCTTTTTCTGAAGGAGAAATTATTACCAAACTCGGCACAAAAGGAGAAAACTCTACCGAAATGAATTCTATTGCTATAGATAAAGGTTTTGATATAGATTTCCCGGAAAAAGTTTTAAATGAATCAAAAAAAGTATTTGAAAACAACAAAAAAATTTTGAAGGATGAACTCGCAAAAAGAAAAGATTTACGAAATACTTTGACTTTCACTATTGACCCAATTACGGCAAAAGATTTTGATGACGCAATTTCTTTTAAAAAACTTCCAAACGAGAATTTTGAAATTGGTGTCCATATTGCCGATGTCTCTCATTATGTCACTGAAAAAAGCGAACTAGACAAAGAAGCCTATGAACGAGGCTGTTCGGTGTATTTGCCCGACAGAACTATTCCCATGCTTCCTTTTGAACTTTCCGACAATCTCTGCAGTTTGAGTGAAGGTGATGAAAAATTGGCTTTCTCTGCGATTTTTGAAATTAATCCGCGAGGAAAAGTGCTTTCAAAATGGTTTGGTAAATCTGTCATAAAATCTGCAAAAAGATTTACTTATGAAAGTGCTCAAGAAGTTCTAAACGCGGGTTCGACTGGTTCACCACAAGCAAAATCCGGACAATACTTTGATGAATTAAATACTCTGAATAAAATAGCCAAAATTTTTAGAAAAGAAAAGTGGCAAAAGGGAGCAATTGATTTTGAACAAGATGAAATTGCTTTTGAACTTGATGAAACGGGCAAGCCAATAAGAATTTACAAAAAACAAAGACTCGATACTCATAAACTTGTTGAAGAATTTATGCTTTTGGCAAACAAAGAAGTTGCTGAGTATGTTTTCAAGATTGGTAAAAAAATAGGAAAATTATTTCCTCTTCCCTATCGTATTCACGATTATCCAGACAAAGATAAAATTACGGAACTCGCAGTATTTGTAAAAGCCCTCGGGCATGAACTTTTTATAGGAAAAACTGGCAGTATTACGGGTAAAGATATGCAGGCACTTTTTGCACAAGTTGAAGGAAAAGCTGAAGAAGCTCTAGTGAAAACTGCGGCTATTCGCTCTATGGCAAAAGCCGTTTATTCAACAAAAAATATTGGTCACTTCGGACTAGCTTTTGAATATTATGCTCACTTCACTTCACCTATTAGAAGATACCCGGATCTTTTGGTGCACAGAATATTAAACAAAATACTTTCGGGAGAAAAAGTTGAAGAAAAAAATCTAGCTTTTTATGAAAAGGCTTGTATGCATAGCACCGACCAAGAAATAAAAGCTTCTGAGGCAGAACGTGATGGAAGAAAATATAAGCAGATAGAATTTATGTTAGACAAAGTCGGGCAAACTTTTGACGGCATGATCACCGGCGTTACCGAGTGGGGTATATACGCTGAGGACACAGAAACAAAGGCTGAGGGGATGATAAAACTTTCTTCACTAGGAGATGATTATTATAAACTTGATGCAAAAACTTATTCAATAATTGGAGAAAAGACCAAAAAAATCTACTCACTTGGACAGAAAATAAAAATTAAACTTGTTTCAGCAGATTTAGATAGAAAGCAGATGGATTATCAAATTACAAATTAGGTTCTAGTTTCTAGGTGATAGGTTTCATAAAAAATAGGAATTAATATTTGGAAAATTACATCTAGTTGCATTTGATTGTGTATTTGTCATTCCCGCGGAGGCGGGAATCCAGGTTGAATTTAATTAATCATGGATTCCTGCCTCCGCAGGAATGACAATTCATAAAAATTCAAAACCTAAAATTAATTTGACAACAAACCGATCGTCATACTAGATAAATTCTCTGGATCCCCGCCGGAGTTTATACTCGTGTAAACGGGTACGGGGATGACAGAAAATATAGTCATTATCATTCCTTATTTTCTGTCATTTCGCCACTTGCACTGCTTCTTCAAACTGAATAGAAAGTAATCTTGAAACTCCATCCATACCCATAGTGACTCCGTAGATTACACCAGCTCGAGCCATTGTCTCTCTGTTGTGAGTAATTAGAATAAGCTGAGAATATTTTGAAAGCTCCACAATCATATCACCATATTTCTTTGAGTTGGCTTCATCGAGTGCAGCATCTGTCTCATCAAGAATGATAAATGGTGGAGGATTAACCTGAGAAATTGCAAAAAGAAGTGCAATTGAAGTGAGCGCTCTTTCACCCCCAGAAAGCATCATTAAACCTTTAATTTTTTTCTTTGGCAAAGATACTTCTATATCAAGGCCTTCTTCGGCTTCTTCTTCCTCAACTATTTCCTCGCCTGAATCCGCAACTGACAAATCGGTATCGGAATTCTTTTTTCTCTTTTTTTCTTTAACAATCGAAAGCGTAGCGGAACCTCCTCCAAACATCGCGCGGAAAAATTCCTGGAATTGAATATTGATTTTTGTAACACCGTTTCTAAATTCTATCGCAAGCTTTTCTTCTAATTCTTTAATCAAATTCTTCAACGAAGTCGAGGAGTTGATAAGATCAGCAAGTTCTCTTTCAAGGAACGAGTCCCTTTCTGTTGTTTCTTTGTATTCTTTTACAACATCATCACCACCAGAAACTCCAGCGTCTTCTAGACGAACTTTTATTTTTTCCATCACACGCCTTTTTTCTTCTTGAACAAACCTTGGTTCTTTTACAATTTGATCATGTGAAAGTGCATTACCGTTTGTGTCTATTGGCCAAAAATCTTTATATCTTAAAGCAGAAAGACCAACCAAAGCAGAAGCTTCTTGCAATTCTCTTTGAAGCTCTTCTTCATCACGTCTTAATACCGATTCCCTACTTCCTAAAGAATTTAATTTACTGCGAATCTCGTTTTGCTCGGCAACAATTCTAAATAACGCTTTTTCTGCATCTCTATTTGAATCTTTTTCTTTCTCAATATCATTTTTTAAAAAAGCATATTGCTCGGAAAGTTCAGTCTCAGTATTGTTTGCCTCTCGAATTTTAACTTCGTAACCAGTTTTTTCTAATTCGAGTTTTTTGATTTCATTTTCTAAGTCTAAAATAGCTTGTTTGTCCTCATTTTCTTTATTTCTTTCTATAAAATCACTCAAAATTTTTCTTATAGAAATAAAAATCTCTTTTATTTTTGAAAATTCGGTTATTGAGTTTGCCTCTTCTATTTCAAGGTCAATTTGTTTATACACATTCTCAACTTGTGACAAATCCACTGTTTTTTTTGACATCGCAGAATTTGCTTCATTCTGTTTTTTTATCATTCTGAAAAGAGATGATATTTCTCCCTCGATTCGTCCAACACTTCTAGACAAATTATCTTTTAGAGTGCGTACTTCTTTCAATCGGTCTTCAACTTTTACAACATCATCACTTCTAGAATCTTTAGTGACGGATTTTGCCAAAACCTGTTTAGCTTCAACAAGTTCTTTTTCTAATTTACCTGAAACAGAAAGCAATGGTTGTTTTTCTGTCGCTATATTTTGTTTTTCAAATTTAATATATTCTTCTTCATGTCTAAAATAATCATGATACATTTTTGTCAATTCTTCCTTCATCACAACCATTTTCTCTATCTTCTCAACTTGTTTTTTTAGAAATTTAATATGCGGTGCGATTTCTCTTCGCAAAGATTCTACTTGCTTGATATTTTCCTCAGTTTTTTCAAGTTTGCGAATACTTTCATCTTTTTTATTTTGATAAATTTTTAAACCGAGTGCATCTTCTATCATTTCCCTTCTTTCACGAATATTTGAATTCAAAACTTTATCAGCTTCTCCTTGTGAAATTATCTGGTGACCCGAAGCTCCAATATGAGCAGAGGAAAGCAATTCCACAATGTCTTTCAAACGAACCGCGCTTCCATTTATAGAATATTCACTTGAAGAATCTCTATTTACTACGCGTTCAATAGCAACTTCATCAAAATCTATATTTAAAATTCTCTGAACATTATTAAAAATTAATTTTACACTCGCGCGATTTGAACGTGGTGCATCTTTACCACCATTAAAGATAAGATCCTCGGCTCTTTTGCCTCTTAAAGATTTGATAGATTGTTCTCCCAAAACAAAACTAAAAGCTTCTGCAACATTTGATTTGCCTGAACCATTTGGACCGACAATGGAAGAAATTGGCACATTAAAATCAAGCACGGACTTCTTTCCGAATGATTTGAATCCTGAGATTTCAATGCTTTTTAAATACATCCCGTACGAAATAGGAAACGCTTTAAACGCGACTTAATGTAGCGCTTGCCTTTCCCTGATTTAAGATATTTTTCTCTCGACCTTGCGTCATATTCATTTTCACATGCTTCATAATATATTATTTTAAATGGACCACGTCCTTTAGTATAACCATCTAGATTATCATTGTGTTGTTTAAAGCGTTTCCGTAAGTCCTTTGTAAAACCAGTGTACATTTTACCATCTTTTTTGCTTTTTAGTATATAGGTGTAAAACATATCGTTATATTTCGTACGGGATACATTCCTGCTATTTTACCAGATATTTTCAAAAAAAGAAGCTACAAAACACAGATTTTCGCTTTGCAAAAATCTGTGTTTTATAAATTTTTTATTAGACAAACTCGCCTATATGGATTTTGTTAATTTTTCTATCGCACTTGTTGTTTCTGTATCTACTTCCTCTTGTTTTTTATCAAAATCAGACTTTATTTTTTCTAATTCAGTTTTTAACCAACTATTCATATCTTGATTTTGAGCCATCAGATATCCTTCTTCAAAAAATTTACTAATTGCATTTATCTGCTCAAAATTAGCTTTTTCTATTATTCCTAAGATGGCCTCTTTTGTTCCTTCATTAAGTGGACAAGTTGCCAACAAAAAACCTAGTTTTTTACCTTGTGCATCTGCTAAGTCCAAAATTTGTTCTTTAGTTAATTCCTCTAATCTTGCTTCGTCATTCATAGTTTTTGTTTAATTATTTTTAAAAACTGGCCCATATTTATCTACTATTTTTTTAGTTACCTCAACAATATGTTTTCTCAAAAAATTGGCTTCTGGTCCATCTCCATTTCCTTTGTCGATTAATTGTTTTAGGATTTTATTTTCAAAGAATATGTTTCTGGTTTCCAGACCTACCGTAGATTGTGCCAAACTTAAATCTTGCGTTCCTTTGGTGTGTTCTCTAAGTACACCCAACCAATCAGTTTTCAAAAGTTCCTTACTTCCCAAATAACCTTCATATCCACTATTATAATTTGATGCCACATTAATAATTTCATTTTTATCATTAAACCTAAATGTTATTTTTGATCTATCGTTCAAAGATATGATTTTTTCATGTGGGCTAACAAATTCACGAATAACTTCCGGATGTTGAATTGTATCATGTGCTTTTATATGCATATTTTCTGTATGCATATAATCACCGTTCTTTGGCAATTCACCTGAAGATGGTGCAAATTGACCTTCTAGTTTTACTCTTTGTTCTGCTAAAGCTTTTGCATTATCTAATTCTTTATCAAGTAGTTTGTCATAATGATGAGAAACTGTAGCCCCAGGAACAATATTATGACGATCCTCTATGTCAACAGCCCTTGATAATTTATTAATGGTTTCATTATTTTCTGCTATCTTTTTATTAATAAAATCAAGATTTTGTTCTGAAATTTGAGCTTCAGCATTTGCTTTTTGAAGTGCCTCAAGATGTTGTCCCAAATTTATTTTTTCAGCATCCAAAGCTTTTGCTTTATCCAAAGCTTCTTGAAGTTTTTCACTGTTAGCATAAGATGGTGAGTCTAGATCTGCACGGTTTAATTGACCGATGACTTTATTATTTTCTGCAATTTGATGTCTGATTGAATCTAGTTTTTCTTGTGTTTCTCCTGTATATGTGTAGTGACTAGTACCTGGCATTTCTTTTGCAAGTCTATGCAACTCATCAGATGGATTTTCAAGATTAACCTGACGATCTGTAAACAAGGCTGTGTTATGGGCAACTCTGTTTGCATCATCAAAACTCTTTACTGTTGCTTCTCTCATATTTTGAACATATGTATGTGGATCAACTTCTGTAACTGTGCGATTCGAGTTCAAAATAAATTCAGATGGAACTTTTGCATCTAAAACTCTTACTTCAGTACCTTTATCTAAATCTATATAATGATTTTCAACAGCAACCTTATATGCTTCATTTGATGCAAATTTATGTAATTCGATTTTGTCATTTATATTTCCTTTAAAACCAAAAGCTTGAGGATTATGTTCTATTTGTCTTGTAAAAGCATGAGTAACACCTTCACCTTTTTGTATCGTGGCTATCTCTTTTATTTTTGCCAATTCTTCAGGGCGAGATTCGGAAACAGCTGGTGTCGGAACAGTAACAGTTGCAACAGGAGCGCCTTTCATAGCCATTAATTTTCGATATTCTGCTTCTGGATTTTCTGAAAGCCCAACACGTGAAAGTAACCTTTGAGCATTCATCATCCAATTTTCTCCTCCTTGTTTTAGAACTTCACCGATGTGACCTTCGTGCAAAGCTGACATAATTTTATCACCGCCTTCTGTCATTACAGTATTTCCAGCCCGAAGCGCATGTTCAAATTCTGCAACTCCAGCAAGTCTCAATAATCCACCTCCCAATAACACTGCCTTCATAATCGCCCCAGTAATGGCCTGTCTCGTAGACATTTTTTCACCCTTTTCATTCGTTTTATAAAAATTACCAATTAAACCATCGTAAGTTTCTTTTGCAGAACCAACAGTAACTGCTTTGGCGATAAAAGAAAGTCTTCCTTTTTCTGGAACATAATTCTTACCTTGTCCAAAATTCATTTTATCGTAAACGTTCGATGCCTTCATTACAGAATCAACACCAGCCAAAGCTGTATAACCAATACCTCTTAGCCATGGCATCATGAGCATTATGGAGGTAGTGTTTACCGTCTCTTTTGCAACAGTCATCACTTGTGCAGAATTATTTGCATAAACATCAAAAACATCTGCCACTTTTTCTACTCTTAGATCATCAACTTTTTTAGTAGAATGTCTATTTTCACGTAAAACTTTTGCCAACTGATCACGCAACTCTTGTTTTTCTGTTTCTGGACGTTTTATACTCTTAAGTTTTTCATTAAATTCAGCAATTTTTTCTCTAATGGGTCTATTTTCTATTTCTCTAAACAGGTCTCCGTTTTCCTCTGAGGTCATCATTCCCTCTACATTTTTTGCTTTTATTTTGTTTTCATTAATTTGTCCTATTGTATTTAAAAGTTCCAGGGTTGCATTATTAGCACCCTTCTTTTTATAAACATCACCCACAAGCTTTGGTAATTCCCATGCCAAACGAGCACCAAATATTGAACCCACAGTATCAATAAAAAGACCCTTAGCAACAGCCTTTACAAAACTTGGATCTTTAAAGCCATATCTTTCCGCTTTATTTTTTTGTCTTTCTAAAAGTTGCTCGGTGGTTAAAGTTTTTTCTTGCCCTTCTCTTTCTTTTGCCAACTCCTCTGAAGATTTCCCAATCATAGTTTCAGGTTTACTCCTCATAAAATCATTGTAAGCATCTCTGGCTTTCTCATATTCATTTTCAGATTCGTATAATTTGTCTCTATTTGAGCTATTCACATTAAGATTATATGCGTCTGTCGCATTCACCATTTTTAACTTTGCCAATGAAGCCTTCTCCTTCAACTCAGTTGCCCTTGCTTCAAATTCTTCCATTTTTAACTCTTCAGGTGTTTTTGATTCCTGTGGAACTTCTGGTTTTTTATCAACTAACTGTTCTTCTCTTAAACGTTCAATTTCTCGGTCGGCTGCCGCTATTGCTCGGTCGAACGCTGCAATTTTTATAGTGTTTTCTTCTCGGTCTTCAGCATTTTCCATCTGTTCGTTAGCCGTTACCAATTCCTGTCTCCTTTCCTTAAGGTTATTTGCAACTTCCACCATTTTTGATTCTGCTGATTCGGCATCCTCCTTCTCAATACCAGACGCCATAGAACCAAACCCAAGTACAATCGCGCTAAAATCGTCAGGTTTAGACCTTATACTTCCATCATGACTTCTTATTTGTGTATTTTTAATTAAAGCATCGACAGATTCTTTACCACCTTTTGTTGATCTCATAATATCTCCGATTTCATTGTCCGTAAGATTGTCATGTATACCATCTGAGGTAATAATTAATCTATCTCCGTCTTTTATATTAATTTCATAAATTCTTGGCTCTGGATTACCGTGACCAAGCGCTTGTTCCACTACATTTCTATTATCAAAGGATATTTGCTCATAAGTTGTAAGTTTTTCTAAATCATCATCAGATTTAACACTGCTTAAATGTTCCTGCACAAGCTTTGCTTCCTGCTCTTCTTCCGATCCAATAACCGCATTATAATCGTTTGTTATCACTTCCAATTTACCGTCAGCATGCATGATATAAACACGACTATCACCGACATTGGCAATAATTGCTTTTCTGCTCTTGTCTGCTCCTCCCTCCCAAATTTTAACCAGCGCAGCCGTTGTTCCCATCCCTAAATTATCAGGATTATTTTTTGCATCTTCTATAATTTTTTTATTAGCCGCTTTTAAAATTTCTGTTAAATCCTTTTTAACTTCTTCAGCTGTAGCTCTTTCAGGTAATGCCTTGTATGCATCTTCAACAAGTTTTTTTACCATATTTGAAGCAATAGCGCCTCCTGCATGGCCTCCCATTCCGTCGATAACACCGAAAACTTTCTTGTCCGAAATTTCCAATAAAGCATCTTGATTTTCTTTAGGATGGTCTTCACTGGCCACACTTCCTGATGAACTTTCAAATTTAATTTCTGGTTCCTTTTCTGGTGAGTTTTGATCTAATTTTGATTCAACCTCGGTTTTTAATTCTTGTTTCTTTTCTTTTAGCTCTTTACCTTGCTGACCTTGAGAAATTTTTGCCTTTGCCATTTTATTCTTGTTCCACTTTAAAATTTCGCGTGCAGAAAATTCTTTACGTTGAACTGTTCCAGTTTTTTTATCAGTATAAGAAACTTCAACATCCCCACCATCATAAACCTTTTCAATTTTTGATAAAACTTTTATAATATCATTTCCAACCTTGAACCGAACTTCCACTTCACTATGAATAGAGTGCATTCTTAAAAATTCCTCTTTTCTTTCCTTAAATGTTTTTACATCGCCTTCTGCCAATTTTTCATTTATATATTTCAAAACCTCTTCTTTAGAAAGAAGTTTATATTCGTATTTAGTTTGATTCAGTGGCACTACTTTATATTTTTTTCCATCATCAGAAAGTCCTATAATTTCTACCGGTACATTTATGTCACCTTTTGTATTTGGCATAACAAATTCTTTTAGGCCCCCAAAAGGTTTCATCATTTCCACCATTTTTGCTTCAGCTTCTTTTTCTTTCTTTTTATATTCTTCATTAATCTTTTGAACAAGACTTTCATTATATTTTGTCGCTACTTTTTTAATCGTAGATTCTGGGCTGGCCACCAACCTTTTTTTTACAGAATCAACAACTTCACTAAGATTAAATGACTCACTAAAAATTACACCGCCATTACTATATATAGCCTTAAACTGTTCGTCAGTACCCATGACACTGGCAATTTTATTTTTATTTATTTTTACTGGTATATTTATACCCAACTCTTTACTTCTTACGATAATTGTTTCGCCTTTGTTTATTTTTTTATAAATTTGTTCAATAATTTCAGCATTTTTCTTATCCTTTTTTTTTGTAGTTTCAATTTTTTTTGCAACTGCAGCTGACACTGTACCATTCTCTACAGCTTTTTTTAATGCGACCGCCAGTGCATTCGTTCCTTTCATACCTGTGGGTGTAGCCAAAGATTCATCTGAACTTATTTCAGTATTTTGTTCAGCAGGTGTTGCTTCTGCTTCCCGTAATCTTTTTTCTGCAAATCTTGATATCTTCGGTTTTTTACTATACACGTCCTCATTATAAATTTGCTTGATTTCATCCAATACTTTTTTATCTTCTGGTCCCGCCTCAGAATAGGCCTTTTCAAAAGCCTTCTGATCCATTTTATTTAAAAATTCTGGTTGTGATTCACTCATAAAATGATTTAATATTAATTAATAAATTGCTAATTAAATTATAAACCTATATTTAAAGTTCGTCAAGGCTAAATTAACCTTGTATTTATATGGTTTTTTACTACAAATCGATTAAAACATTTAATTTCTGCCAATCTAAAAATTCCTCTATGGAAGGAAAAGTGGTATTTATTGTCCCTGGTGTATTATTTTTTTCATTTTTAGTATACACAACAGATATCATACCATTTTCTAATATTTTAGCTTCTTTACCCATAAACACTTGTCCCTTATCAGGACCAAAACCTTTAACTACATATTTTCCACTACGAATAATATCGGTTACTTTTTTTATCAAAACTTCTCTTGTTTCTTTTGTTTTTTCAAATTTTTCGGTAGGGTTTTCCATATCCTTAAATTGTTATTGATTTACGAATTATTATTTTCTTTCTGGATTCCTTTCTAAATATTCATGGTAAAGTTTGCTAATATATTTAGCAATTTTTTCATCTTTAGTATCATACGCCAAATAAGACTTAGTTTGATCAGTAGAGAGTAAAACGCCACCAAGTATATAATCTTTTAATTTCAAATTAATTTCCTTATTTTCCTCATCATTATCAAAATCCTCCATAAATTTACTTATCGAATATGCCTGCTCCCAAGCTTCATTTGAATTTTGAAGTCCTAATTTAATAAACTCTACCCTATCAGAATATAAACGATAACTCTCTTGCTGTTTAGCTGTTAATGGATTTCTTTTTTTTTCATTTCCTATTTCTCCTTCCATACTCATAATATTAATTTGTTTGCCACCCTTTAATTTTTAAAGCATTGTCAGCCGCGACCTGTTCAGCTTCCTGTTTTGATTTTCCTGTTCCTTCCGCAATTTTATTGTTATTTAAATATACACCGACAGTAAATTGTTTGTCGTGATCAGGACCATCTTCTTTTACAGTTTTATATACTGGTGTAACACTCTCATAATCCTGGGCTTGCTCTTGAAACTTACTTTTTGCATCAAGCCAAGTTTTTTCTTCAATAATCTTTTCTATTAAATTAAAAATGTTTCTAGAAATAAAATATTTTGCAACTTCATAACCTTGATCAATAAATATAGCGCCAATGAGAGCTTCAATGGTGTTGGCCAAAATAATCTGCCTTGCGCGTCCAGTGTCTTTTGCCTCTCCTTTCGAAAGCAATAAATAATCATTCATTTCTATTTTTGACGCAGCTTCAGCCATGGTAATAGCATTTACAAGTGCTGACCTATATGCAGTGAGCTCACCTTCTGTGCTGTCTGGATATTTTTCGTACAAATGCTCTGTGACGATAAGCTCGAGTACTGCATCTCCAAGAAATTCTAGTCTTTCATTGTGAACAAGCTCTGAGTCCCTGTGCTCATTTAAATAAGACCTATGTGTAAAAGCCTGTCTTAAAATATTTTTGTCTTTAAAAATAATTCCTATATTTTTTTCGAATTTTGAGAAATCGATTGTCATAAAGTTGTTGTAACTGTTCTAATTGTTGTAAATGTTATAAATGCTAATAAATACTCTAAATGTTGTAATTTTTAATTTATTTTTTTGACTTTGTTTTTGGCAACTACAACACTACAACGTTTATAACAAATACAACTGCTACTTCTTACTGCTTATTATTGTTATAGCTTTTGTAATTATCGGCAATATATCATTATAAAAATTTAATGTCTCTATGTCTTGAAGTTTAAACCATTTTGCATCATCTAGCCCTCCACTTGGTCCAAGTGTTAAATCTTTTCTTTCGGTACGAGCTAAAAAATAAATTACTTGTTTTCTTATTTTTCCGAGCTCTGGATGATTTGCTACGTATTCATTTTTTAAAAGTTCATCCTCAATTGTAATATCAATACCCATTTCTTCTTTTATTTCTCTAACCGCTCCATTTTTTGGATCTTCTCCCTGTTCTATTTTTCCTTTAGAAAGAGTCCATCTTCCAAAAACGTCATGAACAAAAGCAAAATAAATATTACCATCCTCTATACTATAGACTACCGCTCCAGCGAGTTGTTGTATCGGCATTTTCTCAAATGGAATATCCTTACGATTTTTGGATGTTTCTTCTTTTCCTGGCTCACCAAGTTCTTTATAAATAGTACCCAAAACTCCATTTACGAAACCTCCGCTTTTTTCTCCACTATAAGCTTTTGCAAGCTCAATAGCCTCGTTGATTGCAACTTTTGCAGGAACTTCTTTTCTGTCAGAGAACAAGAGCTCATAAAGCCCAATACGCAAAATATTTCTATCTGTCATAGAAATTTTCTCTATTGGCCAATCTGGCGCCGCTTTAACAATAATATTATCCAGGTCTGCTTTTTTATCTATTACCCCTTTCAAAAGAGATTCGGAAAAAACTTTCTCGGAATTTCCCTCTCCAAATTCAGCAGTGTTTCTTTCTAATGACAAAAGAGCTTCTTCTCTCGAAGAATTTCTAAAATCCCATTCAAAAATGGATTGAAACACTATTGATCTTGCAAGGTGCCTGCTTGACATATTTTTGTTGGCTTTATGCCTTTATTATTACTGCAACTATTCTATAATATTATTGATAAAAATGGAAGAGACTTTTTTAACACTAAACAACATCATAAAGAAAAAATCGCCCTTCGGCGATTTTTTCTTTATTTTTATTTAGCTTCAGCTTTTTTCTCAGATTTCTTCGGGGTTTTAGCTGTCTTTGTTTTTGGTTTCTTTTCTAAATTTATTACAACTTTTCCTCTATATTTACCACAATTTGAACATGCTTGATGTCTCATAACAGCAATATTACAATCTGGACACTTTGTAAGTGCAATCCCTTTTAGCCCGTGATGTGATCGCGTGCTTCCTCTCTGGGATCTATTATGTCTCATTCGATTTACCATAGTGAAAAGAGTATAGCTTATTTTATTAAAAGAATCAAATCAAATTTGAAAGGCCCGGGAATTTCGCTTGTGCTAGTTCCACGGGCCTTTTAACAAACCTTCTTAGGGGGGGTTATCTCATTTCCGTCATTCTTCTGAGCTTCCTATAAAAGGAAACTTGCCCAGGGTGCATATGTGCCTCGAACTCCGTCTCAGCAACCCACCTCGTTTTAAGTTTCTCTTTGAGATACCCTCTTTCATCGCGTTCTTCAATGTATCTTACCTCATCGAGTCCTTGGAGATTTTTTACATCGAAGAGAAGAAGGGCGACTTGTTTATGGTCATCAGAAACAAGCTTTTCAGCAACAAAAACAAATCTCCCGATTTCTATCCGCTTATCATCTCCTTCTTCCCTTAACTCCCTGAGACTGGTTTCCTCTATGGTCTCTTGTTGGAATTGAAGCTCCTTGTTTGTTCCACCTGGAGCTTTTAAACTTCCAGGAAACCTATTGCTCTCGACTGTAAGAAAATACCGTATTCCATTAAAAAACTGGAACACGTATAAAATCACATGATGGCTCATACGGCCTCCTTTCCTGTTTTAACTCCTATAATAATGATACTACATTATATAATGTCTGTCAACTATACAAAATTCTTGCAATAACACCTTCTGTGTTCAAAGCAAAGACCATTTTCCTTTATAGATTCACAATGCTTTTTTGTGCCATAACCTTTATGTATCTCAAATGAATATTTTGGATATTTTTTGGCCAGTCGACACATCAAAGCATCTCTCGAAACTTTTGCAACAATTGATGCAAAGGCAATCGCTCTTTCTTTTTCGTCACCTTTTATTATTGTCTTTTGATTCTTATATTTTTCTGGCGCTTTGAGTCCCCCATCTAAAAGCACAATACACTCTTCTGATTTTACTTTTAATCTTTCTATAGATTTTTCTAAATAATTTTTGATAGCTTTACTTATTCCAATTTTATCTATTCTCTGTGCACTTTCATAACTAACGAAATAATCTATGACTTTATTTTTTTTGAGTTTTATTAATTTTGCCAAAATTTCCTTTCTTTGTTTTGGTTTTAATTTTTTTGAGTCTTTTAATGGCCCGAAAGATTTTGTATTGAATTTTGCAGGCATTTTAAAAGCACAAACAGCAACGGGTCCAGCAAGTGGGCCTCTACCCACTTCATCTATTCCCACAACAAATTTTATATCCTTTGGCAACCTTTTATTTTTCATAATTTAAAGTATTATTAATATTAACAATAACATTATGGCAAAATTTATTCATCTACATACCCACTCCCACTATTCTCTACTAAATGCACTACCAAAACTAAAAGAGCTTGTTAAAACTGCAAAAGATTTGGGTATGCCTGCACTTGCGCTTACTGATGCCGGCAATATGTATGGAACAATCGAGTTTTATCAAACTTGTAAAAAAAATGAAATAAAACCAATTATTGGCGTAGACTTTTATGTTGCTTCAAGAACTCGTAATGACAAACAAGGAGGAATAGATAATCGCAGAACACGCTTAGTACTTTTGGCAAAAAATGAGATTGGTTACAAAAACCTTATGAAACTTGTCACCGATTCTTACTTTGAAGGTTTTTATTACAAACCAAGAATCGACCGCGAGCTTATAGAAAAATATTCTGAAGGACTTATTTGTATAATGCCTCATTTTTCCGGTGAGACTTCTTACGCCCTAAAAAATACCGATATTGAAAAAGCAAAAAATACAATTGATTGGTTTAAAAAAATTTATGGCACTGATAACTTTTTCCTAGAAATTACTCACCATCCAGAAATTGAAGGTCAGCTTGAACTAAAGGAAAAAATTATAAAGTTGGCAAAAGAAACAAAAACAGAACTTGTCGCAGCCCATGATGTTTATTATCTTCATCCGGAAGACAAAGCCGCTCGCGATACTCTTGTGCAAGTAAACTCACACTCAGATTTTACTGACAGAGAACAAAAAGAAAGTGTTGATGATTTTTCTTTTATTTCAAGTGAAAAAGCCGAAGAATATTTTAAAGATACTCCAGAAGCTCTTGCTAATACAATAATAATTGCTGATATGTGCAATATTGAACTAGTGCTTGGACAAGCAGCGTGGAAATTCCCCAAATTTATTGTTGAAAGTGGACTGTCACATGATGATGAATTAAGAAGACTAGCTACCGAAGGTATTGCAAAGAGAAATTTGCAACCAACAAAGGATGTTACAGATAGACTAAATTACGAACTTGAAATTATTAAGAAAAAAGGATATGCGCAATATTTTCTTGTGGTGGCTGACCTCTTAAGATTCTCATCTGAAAATAATATTTTTACAAATATCAGAGGTTCGGTCGCTGGTTCTATTGTTACTTATCTAACAGGTATTACAAAAGTAAACCCTCTTGAATATAAACTTCCTTTTGAAAGATTCTTAAATCCTGATAGGCCATCTGCTCCCGATATTGATATGGACTTTGCTGATAACAGAAGAGATGATGTTATTAATTATACGAGACAAAAATATGGAAAAGACAATGTCGCACAGATAGGAACTTTTGGAACAATGATGGCTCGTGGGTCATGTCGCGATGTTGCTCGAGCTATGGGATTCCCCCTTCCACTTGCCGACAAAATAGCAAAGCTAGTGCCAATGGGAGCTCAAGGTTTTCCAATGACTTTAAAAAAGGCTCTTGATGAAGTTACTGAACTAAAAGAACTTTATAATTCCGACAAAGATGCAAAAACAATTATTGATATGGCTAGAAAAATTGAAGGTTGCGCAAGACACATTTCTGTTCATGCCGCAGGTGTTGTGATAGCACCTGACGCACTTATAAATTATGTTCCTCTTCAATACGATCCAAAAGGTGAAGGTAAAATTATTACTCAATATGATATGTATGATGTTGGAGAAGATGGAGTGGGTCTTTTAAAATTTGACTTTCTTGGAATTAAAAACCTTTCGATTCTTGCAGAAGCGGTACGCCGAGTAGAAGTAATTGAAAATATAAAACTTGATATAGAAGCGATTCCTCTAGACGACAAACCAACTTTTGATCTTCTTTCTCGCGGAGATACAATCGGACTTTTCCAACTCAACGGTCAGGGTCTGACAAAATTCTTGAAAGATTTGAAACCAAGTTCAATACACGACATTAATGCAATGGTCGCTCTTTATCGTCCAGGACCGCTTGAATCAATTCCCGAATATATTGAAAGAAAACATCATCCCGAAAAAGTAAAATATCTTGATCCAAGACTTAAAGATATTCTTGATCAATCTTATGGAGTTATTACTTACCAAGATGATGTTATGCTTACCGCTATCAAGCTCGCAGGATATTCTTGGATTGAAGCAGACAAACTTAGAAAAGCTATGGGAAAGAAAATTCCTGCAGAAATGGAAGCTCAAAAAGAAAAACTTCATAAAGGTTTCGTTGAACACGGTTTAACAGAAAAGAAAGCTCAAACTCTTTGGAAACTTATTGAACCTTTTGCTGCTTATGGATTTAACAAAGCACACGCTGCAAGCTACGGACGTGTTGCATATCAAACTGCATATATGAAAGCAAATTTTCCTGCTATTTACATGTCAGCTGTGCTTACTGCAGATTCCGGTGATGTAGAAAAAATTGGCGAATTTATGACCGATTGTAAAAAAATGGGTATTCCTGTTTTGCCTCCTTCGATAAATGAAAGCTACAGAGATTTTACCGTAGTGAAAAGTACAGGTGCTGATGTGCATTCTGTCGGAGCAGATAGAGACAAAATTCGCTTCGGGCTGACAACAATAAAAAACTTTGGTGAAGAAATCTCAAGAGTAATAGTTGAAGACAGAAAGAAAAACGGAAAGTTCACTTCCCTTTCAAATTTCCTGGAAAGAATCATAGATAGAAATTTAACCAAAAGATCTCTTGAACCGCTTATTAAAACCGGTGCGCTTGATGAATTTGGTGACCGAGGCGTAATGCTTGCAAACAGTGAAAATCTTTTAAAATACAACAAAGAAGTCAGCAAGAAAAATCAAAATCAAGATTCCCTTTTCGGAATGTTTGACGGCCTACCTGCGGAGGCCAGCACAAAAACATACGAGGCCTTCACGCTCGAGCCTGCGCCTCTCGCTACTATGAAAGACAAACTTGCTTGGGAAAAAGAATTGCTTGGACTTTATATTTCCGGGCACCCGCTCGACAAATATCGTGCAACTTTGGAAAAACAACAAATAAGTATTAAAAGAATTAAAGATCTACCTACTGTTGGTGATGCTGAAGCAGAAGCCGTAAAATCACAAATTGATGCAGGTAAACCAATTGGTGGAATTATTGAAGAAGTCCGAGAAATAATGACAAAAAATAATGAGCCAATGGCGTTCATCAAAATTGCCGACTTTACCGGTTCAATAGACGCTGTGGTATTCCCCAGAACCTATGCGCAATTTAAAAACTCAATAAAAGTAGACACTTGTATAGCAAGTATTTGCAAAGTTTCAGAAAGAAACGGAGAAGTGAGCTTGATAATTGAAAGATTGAAGGTTCTAGAATAATATTTGACATCGCAGATTCAATTGACTATTATAGAGACATAGAAATCGTTGTGGCTACCAACCACTTAAGAAAAAACAATTTCTATAGAAAGAGTAAGCCTAAAACAATGATTACATTGTTCGGCCGAGGAATTCGGGTGGAACCGCGATTAGAATCGCCCCGATAAAAAACGAGTTATCGTTTTTTATCGGGGCTATTTTGATTTTTATTAGAATTTTAATTAATTGTGTCATTCCTGCGCAGGCAGGAATCTAGGCTGAGTAAAAATAATTCTGGATCCCTGCCTCCGCAGGGATGACAATACAAAAAAAATATGAACGAACAACAAGACGAGAAATTATACAGAATGCGACACTCACTCGCCCACTTACTAGGTGGAGCTGTAAAAGAAATATGGCCTGATGCAATAATTGCTACAGGTCCAGCGATAGATAATGGTTTTTACTATGACTTTGATTTTGCTACACCTATCACAGATAAAGACCTTGGAAAAATTGAACAAAAAATGCGTGAGCTTTCAAAAAAAGTTAAATCTTTTGATAAAGCTGAAATTTCACTAAAGGACGCTGAAAAACTTTTTGCTGGAAATCCTTACAAAATTGAGCTTATAAAAGAATATGCGAGTGAAGGAAAAATTCTTACAACATACACTTCGGGAGATTTTACTGACCTTTGTGCAGGCCCTCACGTAGAAAGCATGGATGAAATAAAAAATGGTGCATTCAAACTAGAAAGAATCGCTGGTGCATATTGGAAAGGTGATGAAAACAATAAAATGCTAACAAGAATATATGGTTTGGCATTTTCTACAAAAGAAGAGCTTGACTCATACATAAAAAGAATTGAAGAGGCAAAAGCTCGAGATCATAAAAAACTTGGAAAAGAACTTGGACTTTTTGTATTCTCAGAACTAGTTGGTCCTGGGCTTCCACTTTATACATTTAAAGGGGCTGTCATTAGAAGAGAAATAATTAATTATTCTAATGAGTTACAAAAAGCTATTGGCTACCAAGAAGTTCACACACCTAACATGAACAAAGCTGAATTGTTCAAAGTTTCAGGACACTATGACAAATATCGAGAAAGTATGTTTAAAGTTACATCAAATTACACAAAGGAAGAGTACTTTTTGAAACCAATGAATTGTCCTCAACATACTCAAATTTATGCTTCTGAAGGAAGAAGTTATAGAGATCTTCCTTTGAGAATTGCAGACTTTGCGAATCTTTACAGAGATGAAAAAACTGGAGAATTAAATGGGCTCACAAGACTAAAATGTTTTTGCCAAGATGATGCTCATGCTTTCTGTAGAGAAGATCAGATCAAAGAAGAGTTTATAAATGTTTTGGGAGCTATTAATAAAGCTCTTACAACATACAAAATGACTTATTATATTCGTTTGTCACTTTGGGACCCTGAAAAACCAGAAAAATATTTGGGTGGTCCAGAAGTTTGGAACAAATCACAAAAAATTCTTGAGGATATTCTTATAGAAAATAAAATTGGGTATATAAAAGCTGTTGGAGAGGCTGCTATCTATGGACCAAAAATGGACATAGTTACAAAAGATTCACTTGGACGAGAACTGCAAATTTCTACAATACAACTCGATTTGATAATGCCAGAAAGATTTGGACTTACGTACACCGACAAAGATGGAAAAGTAAAAACACCTATAATGATACACAGAGCGCTTATCGGCAGTCCTGAAAGATTCATGGGTATACTTATCGAACACTATGCTGGCGTATTCCCTCTTTGGCTTGCTCCTGTGCAAATAAAAATTGTTCCGATTAGAGAAAATCACAATGAACACGCGCTCGAGATTTCAAAAGAATTAAAAGCTTTGGACTTCAGAGTTGATTGTGATACAAAAGAAGGAAATATGGGAGGAAAAGTTCGTGATGCAAAAAATAACAAAATTCCTTACACAATAATTATCGGTGACAAAGATATTGAAGCTAAAAAAATATCTGTCGAATCTCGCGATAAAGGTCAGCTCGGACAAATGGATTTGAAAGAGTTTATTGAGAAAATCAAAAAGGAGAAAGAAAATAGAGAATAAAATCAAAAATACAAAAGGGCGGTTTTGCTTTCGCAAAACCGCCCTTTTGTTTTTTATTTCCCCATACTCATTACAAAAAACTTTCAAATACTTTGTATTTTTAGTCTTTTTGCCCGATTTTTCGTAATGGGAAAAATCGACTAAATACTTATACTATTTTTATCTACAAACTCCGATTCCACCACATACCTATCAGATTTCTCTCCAAAATTATTACAGGTTGATATTGTTAATATTTTACTTTTTGTATTAAATTCAACCAGTTCTTTTTCTGCACTTATCATTTTTACAGATAAAACTTTGTATGTATAATCATATTTGTCCGAAAAAACATGAATCAAATCTCCAGCTTTTAAATCTTTCAAACCATTAAAAGTTTTGAATGCTTGATTGTAAACGATTTTTATTCCTGTATTGTGGCCAAAAATAAAAATATTTCCGTCTCCACCCAAAAGTCCTGAGCCAGGATATCTGACAGCACCTTTCAAAAGATAACCATCCAAAACACTCACACTTGTCGTAGCTGGATTGTAAATCGGCGCATCAACACCTATAACAGGAATTTTGATACTAAGCGGTAATTCTCCAACTAAATTTCCTTTAGATTCCAAAATCGGTTCTCTACCAATAATTGTTTTAAATGCTTCTGGAACTAAACCAACCAAATAAAGAATAGCAAAAGTAAAAATTAATATTAAAAAAAGATACGAAAAATAATGTTTTTTGTTTTCTAATATCAATTTGAGAGGTTTTTGATTATCTTCTTCCATTTTTTATAATACCCTTATTTATTGCCATTTTATTATACACCGTAAAATAGCTGGGTCAAAATTCACCTTGAGCTTGACATTATATATCATATACTGTATAATTCTTCTATTATTAATTGTGCCTAAAAGTTGTAAAACCATGGAAAAAAACACAGAACAAAACAAAACTTTCATAGAAAATGTCAAAGAAAAATATGGCACCTATTTTACCTTTGCTGGTATTGCAGTAGTTGTATTACTATTCCTATGGATTCCATTTAAAGTAATTCCCATGATACTTGGAAATAGTACAAAAATAGTTGCCACTACCCTTACTTCAATGCTTATTCCGAGTGAGTCATCTTCAACATCAAAAACTTCCACAGTCACAACAAACGATACAACTTCAACAAAAACAACAGAAAATACTGAAACAACAAAACCCGAGTCGATAAACACTGTGGTTGTGCAACCAAGTTATTATGGAAAGCCTGACTTACAAATCACGCTTGTTGGTACAGGAATTCTTGATCCTGCAACAAAACAGTTTGTCTCAACAAATTATGCTGGATTTAATAATGATATAGCTATTAAATTTGAAGTACAAAATATTGGATCAAACATCTCTGGTCCATGGAAACTTAGAATAAACACTCCTTCAAGAACAACTCCGTATTATGATTCCCCAGAACAGGTTTCAATCAAACCAAATGATAGGATGGTATTCACTGCAAGTTACGATAGCCCGCTCAACACTGGAATTAACACAACTTATATTACTGTAGATCCATTAGATGCAGTTGATGAAAGTTCCGAAAGTAATAATCAACTTGTTGTTCAAAACAATGTTGAAGGTACTTCATACACCTATGACAACAATTATAATTACGGGACTGTTACTGTAAATCCGTATACTCCATATGGAACAACATATTCTTGGACAAATATGAAAGTAAGTTGTTATGCAAATCCTCAAACGGCATATAGAGGAAATCCTGTCACATGGTATGTTAATGCAACTGGTGGAAATGGATATTTCACTTACACATGGACTGGATCGGATCAATTATATTCTAGCAATAATGTAGTAGAAAAAACCTATTTTACTTCTGGACAAAAAATTGCAATAGTAAATGTAGTGTCAAATGGAACGCCACTTACTGCACAATGTACTACGTATATCTACTAAAATAGTATGTAGTATAAGTATTTAGTATATAGTATAAAAAAAATACAAACACAAACGGTGGCGCCTACGGCGCCACCTTTTGTATAGTGCATAATTTTTATTCGTATTTCCTTATACTTATACTAATCCCTCATACTATTTTATATGTCTATATTCGCCAACTTTGCATTTGACTGAATAAAAGCTTTTCTTGATGGAACATCAGTTCCCATAAGCATATCAAAAACCTTGTCAGCTTCTTGAGCATCGTTTATCGTAACTCTTTTCATCATCCTTCTTGCAGGATCCATTGTCGTTTCCCAAAGCTCATCAGCATTCATTTCCCCCAAACCTTTATATCTTTGAACTGAAACTTTTGGGCCTTTTTTACCTTCAACTTCTTCGGCGCCCTCAACAATTTCTGCCGCTTCTTCTGTAGACTCCACTTCGGCAACTTCAGTATCAGAAATTTTTGACTTTTTAAAGAATGATTCTTTTTCTTCTTCGGTATAAAAATAATGAACTTCCTTACCAACCTTTACTTTATAAAGTGGTGGTTGAGCAATGCAAATATGTCCATTATCTATTAATGGTTTAAAATATCTGTAAAACAAAGTTAGAAGAAGAGTTGTGATGTGTGCGCCGTCAACGTCGGCATCGGTAGCAATAATTATTTTATGATATCTTAATTTTTCAATATCAAATGTATCTCCAATTGCAGCTCCAATAGCAACAACAAGATTTTTTATTTGTTCAGAATCAAGCATTTTATCAAGTCTTGCTCTTTCAACATTCAAGATTTTTCCTCGAAGAGGAAGAATAGCCTGAGTCCTTCTATCACGTCCCATCTTTGCTGTACCTCCTGCAGAATCTCCCTCCACGATGATAAGTTCTGATTCTGAAGCGTCTTTGCTCTGACAGTCTGCAAGCTTACCAGGAAGAGTCATTCCCTCAAGTGCTCCTTTTCGCAAAATTGAGTCCTTTGCTGCCTTAGCCGCTTTTCTCGCCTTAAGGGCCAAAATTACCTTAGAAACAATAGACCTGGCGTCATCTGGATTCTCCTCAAGAAAAGCATTGAAGGCTTCCCCAAAGACCTCCTCAACTGCACCTCGAGCCTCTACTGAACCAAGTTTCGCTTTTGTCTGTCCTTCAAATTGAATTTCGCGAATTTTTACAGAAATAACAGCAGTTAAACCTTCAAGTGCGTCATCTCCTGTAAAATTATCTTCACTCTCTTTTGTAAGATTATTTTTCCTGGCATAGCTATTTAAAGATCTTGTGAGAGAAGTTTTAAAACCTGTAAGGTGCGTTCCTCCTTCTGGCGTTTCAATATCGTTAGCAAAGGATAATATTCTAGAAGAAATATCGTCAGCATATTGTAAAGAAATTTCTACAGACTCTACACCTTCTGCTTTCTTTTCCACATAAAAAACATTTTTGTGAATTGGTTTTTGAAATTGATTATAAAACTTCACGAGAGACAAAAGTCCACCCTCAAAACAAAATGATTGTGATGGCGCCTCTATTCCAAATTCTGAAAAATAAAAGATTTCTTTATCAGCAAATTTTTCTGTAACTCCTCTTGCATCTATAGCTGTAATCCTCAAGCCTTTTACAAGATAGGCCTGTTGTCTCATGTGAGAAATAACTCTGTTGAAATCAAAAATAATTCCCTCTTTAAATATTTCTGGATCAGGTTCAAAATTAACTACAGTTCCATGGTTTTCTGTTTTGCCAATCTTTTTTACCGGAGCTTTTACTTTTCCTTTTGAATATTCCTGCATGTAAGCGTAACCTTCCTTGTGTACGATTACCTTCATGTAATTAGAAAGTGCATTCACAACAGAGGCTCCTACTCCGTGGAGCCCTCCAGAAACCTTATATCCTGTATCTTCTCCTCCGAATTTACCACCAGCATGAAGAACTGTCATAATAGTTTCTAGCGCAGAAACTTTTGTTTGTTTGTGAATATCTACTGGAATACCTCGGCCATTGTCTGTAACCCTCACTCTGTTTCCTGGTAGCAAAACAACCTCGATACGATTTGCAAAACCACCCATCGCCTCATCGCGTGAGTTGTCAAAAATCTCGGTAATAAGGTGATGTAAACCATCTGGACCTGTAGTCCCAATGTACATACCTGGACGCCTTCTGACCGGTTCTAGCCCTTCAAGAACCTGTATGGAACTAGCATCGTATTTACCCTCTTTTTTTACTTCTTTTTCTGATTTTTTTGTCATAAATTAAAATTTTTCTTAGTTTTTTATCTCTATATTATACCAAATCTTTTAAAGAAAAGAAACCTAAAAAAACCATTTTACTTGTATAAATATGGCTAATATTTGGATTAAGTATTACAAACGTGACTAGCCTCTCACTCTCATACATGAGAATTGGGAGCATGAATTTCTTATAATATTATATATTTATAACCCTAGAATAAACATTAACTTTTCAAAAAAATTTTTGACAAATGACCAAACATCGTTATAAATCTCACTTATATGATTAATGATTATTCTGGGGATACTAGAAATTTTTTGTTTAAGAGTTTTTGATATTGAAGTTGTTGTATTTTCTATTTTATTTTTGAAGATTTGGGTAGTTGTTGATTTTTCTTTTTGTAAATCAACGTTCCCTATTTTCTTTTCTGTCCTTTGAAAAACTTCTTTGGTGGTTGTTGTAATTCCTTTTTCTGTTTTAATGGTCACAATTTCAGGAACCATTTCACAACCCAATATTTCATTAACTTTTTGTCTTGTGATATTTCCAAAAAATCCGATTTCACTTTTCAAATCGAGAGGGTCGAGGTTAGCTTCTTGAAAACGCTCGAGAGAATTTTTCGTTCTCTCTACAAAATTAATCGTTTCTTCTCCAGATGATCCCGCACCATTTTGTGCTAATAGAAAACCATAATTATTTAAAAATATTTGTAAATATTTTACATCCAGATCAGACGCGTTCAAAGAAAGATTCTTGTTAAAACAAAAATTTATTGGCAAAAAAGTTATCACGTTTTCGGAAACTAGAAATTCTGATCCAGTATTATCTTTTTGAACTTCTGTATCCAATTCTGTGTAATCTGTTGATTCCGTATCTCCTCCGAGACCATCTGGTGAAGTGTCTATTGATTGGGTCTTTCTTTTTCCTGTTAAAGCTGAAACGATGTTTACAATTCTAGTTGTTGTTGCAATATTTTCCATACCATCAACAGCTTCATACTCAACTAAATATGTACCCGCAACTGTTGTGTTTACATTATTAAAAACAATTGTAACAGCAATTGTGTTGCCAGAAACATCGCGAGCAATTGCACCAGCATCTATATATGTCACTCCAGCAGTCAGAGTAACAGGATTTGACCCAATAACAGTTATAACCGGTGTCCCAGGAACAATAACAGTTGCTTGAGAATCTTTAGCAAAAATTTTATGAGTCGGAGAAATACTCAAAAATAGTATAATGATACAAACTACTACATAAACACTATTTTTGATGATGGTGTTGTATGGTGTGATGAGCATTATTGTGATGTTTTCTTTTTTTCATATAAAACAAGAAACCTGTCAAAACAATTAGAAATAACAATATGTAAGACCATGATGAAGTTAATGACAAATTAGAAACCGTTTGTCCAACTCCGACATCAAAAACAACTTTGCTATCAACGATCGTTTTGTCATCACTGTAAATTTTAACGTCTGCCCAATATGATCCGACATCTAAATCGTTAGGAAATTCTACTGTAATATCTTTCGTCTCAAAAGATTTTGCTTTCTCTGTTATAAGTACTTCTTGTTGTCCTAGTTGTTTTGAATGATACTGATCAAAAAAAGTTAAACTAGCTTTTGTTGGTCCATTTTCTACATTACCATCATTTTTTACCTTAATTACGAGTTTAACCGGAGAACCTTTTGAGGCACTTAAGATTTGAAAATTTTGAATTGAAAAATCAGAAACTTTTAGTGAAGTAACACTGAGATCAATCTTGATATTTGCTCCCAATACAATAGATACACCATCCTTTTGTACACCTACAGGTGAAGTGTTTATAGAAATTGTCCCTTTATATTCACCAAATTTAGCATCTGTCGGTACACTTACATCAACTTTCATTGGGAATTGTTGTTTTCCTTTTGGTATTACGAAACTATTTCCATTTTCAATTTTAATCCAACTATTTATTTCTCCGGCATCAACGGTTACAGTCGCATTGAGATCTACATCTGGATTGCTTTGTACCAAATACACATCTTGTTCATAAAATGAACCTGGAACAAGATTACTATTTGTCACTGATGGTGGAGAAATACCGAAACCAGCTAATGCAAAATCTTTTTGAAAAGAAAAAAGTATTGTTACAGCGAATAAAAATAAAATTATTTTTGTTTTTGTATTCATAATTTATATTAAGTTATTAAAATGTTGCAAATGTTATATCTCCTGAACATGTTCCCTTCACCCCATAAAGAACTTCAACTTGCCAATATGTAAGATCTGTAACAGGTGCAGTACCTGCAGCCGGAGCTTGCAAGTCTAAACCGAGTCCCAATGTTGATGCAACCCCAGTAAGTACAATCCCCGCACCATGAGAGAAGCTAGATGTTGCATACTGTTCATTTCCTACTGGAATACTTCCAAAACCGTTACAGGTTAAGGCAGTTCCTGAAACCTTAACATCTGTAGTTATATTTCCTGTATTTGTGGTTGTTGCTATGTGATCACCAGTTGAGGTTGCTCCAGCAGAAACTGATCCATAACTAATTGATGAAACTGCGATGGCTTGTGATTCATTAAGTGTAACTCCAGAAGAGGTGTCTGCGGTTCCTGTAGCTTCCGCACTTATATCCATTGGAGTTATGGTTGTTTTCCATGTTCCAGGATCTGTATAATATTGTAAAATAAATTCATGACTTACCAATGAACTTGTATCAACTCCACCTGAACATCCAGTTATACTAGCAGATGAACTGGCGACATTTGCAAAATAACAGGTATCGTTGTTTGCATCTCCAGATACCGCACAAGGAGAACCGTCTTTATAAACAGCAATGTTTACGGAAGCTAAATCATAACAGCCATTATTATCAGTAACTGTACCTGTTACAGAAACTGAGGTAGTCGCTCCTTCAGTAAGAGTTATTGTGGTTCCTCCTCCAGTATTTCCAACAAGTACAGGATTTGATGCACTTGGAAGATCGTTCCCCACCGTAACAGATGCGGTAGATACAGTAGCGGTCATATTTTTACCAAATTTTGCAAAATCCTGCCCTTTTATAAAGAAAAAATAGATCAAAATAAAAATTACCAACACTAAAATCCCCGTAAATATCAGTAAGCCATTTTTTGGTTTTTCTTCCATATTTTTAGTATAACTAATTTAATAATATTTTAATTGTATGCCTTCTTTAAATTATTGTCAATAATATTTGAGTGTGAACATGTTTTAATTAATAACGAAGGACGTTGCACCACTACAAGTCCCTTTTGTGCCCGCTGGTACTGATACCTGCCAATAAATATTTTGGGTGATAGTAGATGTTGATTGTGTTGGTTTATTTAAACTAACACCCATATCTACTGTTGACCCAGACAAAACGGCTCCAGAATTATAACTAAAACTACTCGAACTATAACGTTGATTATCTACTGGAACAAATGACCTAACAGAACAACTTAAATTATTACCAGAAACTTTAAACCCAGTGGAACTATTTCCTGTATTGGTTACAGTCACTGTGTGATCTCCTGTTGAATTTTGACCAGGTGTAAGAGAGCCATAATTTATGGTTGGTGAAACACTTAAGGCTTTCAATGTTGACATTTCAATTGTATCCGTATCAGCCGATCCCTCACCAGAAGCACTAGATGGTGTCATCTGACAAACCCAGTTTTGTACTTCATAAGTTGATCCTGCATCCGTAGCATCAGCATAAAAATATACAGGGAAAGTACAAGTATATGTTTCTGTATTTCCTGAACCACCAGAAGGAATGCACTGACTGTCACCAGTTAAAGTATAGTGATTTTCATTATTATTTCCTGCGCCCGCTCCAACTCCACTTCTATAAAGTTTCGCCGTAACACTTGTAATATATGCGTAACCATCTGTATCAGTTACCGTACCTGTACAAACTACATTTTTTGTTGATCCTTCAGACAAAATAACTGAGGCTGCGGCAGAATCAATATTTACGGACGAAGCAATTGGTAAAGCA
>CAINLW010000018.1 GCA_903850545.1 uncultured bacterium | reverse complement strand
TAATATTTTATATTAATCTTATTTCGCCCATACTCTCTTTAATCAATCCCTTAATCTCCATTATTGAAATGACCGTACTCGCTTTTGAAACGGACATTTTCATCTGGCGGATAAGTTCGTCTTTTTCGAGTGGCGTGTCAAGTATCTTGACAACAAGCATCTCTTCGGGGGAACAGTCAGAGTATTTTAACTCTAGGTTTTGAGGAGTTTCATTAATTTTAAATCCAAGAGCTTCCAAAATATCATCGCTGTTTCGTACAGGAGTTGCACCGAGACGAATAAGCATGTTTGGTCCTTCAGAGTTTTTGGAAAAGATTGAGCCGGGAACTGTGAGAACGTCACGATTGTATTCTGTTGCAAATTTTGAGGTAATGAGAGTACCAGATTTTATCTCTGCTTCAATGACGAGTACCGCATGGGACATCCCTGCCATTATTCTGTTTCTTTGCGGAAAGCTGTATGGAGTAGCTCGAAATTTTGGTTCAAATTCAGAAATTAGTGCCCCGCCTTTTTCTAGTATTTTTTCTGCAAGTTGCCTATGTGAGCTTGGATAAAGAACTGATTCGTGAAGTCCCGATCCAGGTACTGCAATCGTCTTTATACCCGCATCTAAGGCAGATTTATGAGCTATACCGTCCATACCAAGTGCTAGTCCAGAAACAATGCAAATGTTATATCCGCGAAGTCCAGAAATAAGTTTTTCGCAAACATCCTTTCCATATTGGGTATATTTACGAGAGCCAACAACACAAAGTATTTTTGTATCAGACGAAGGAAGTTTACCCTGCAGATAAAGTTTTTCGGGAGCATCAGAAATCTCACGAAGCATTTCAGGAATTTCTTCGCCGATAAGAGTTTTTATTTCAAAGTCTTTTAACATTGAGTTTATTCTAACATTTGCTATTATTAAACGAAAGCTGAATATATATTTTTAACTTTATAACTTTAAAACTTTCAACTTTATAACTAATTATGCTTGATATAAAATTCATCAGAGAAAATAAAGACCTTGTAAATGAAGGTGCAAAGAAAAAACATATAAAATTTGATGCTACAGATCTTATTAAAGCCGATGACAAAAGAAAAGAGCTTTTGACAGAAATAGAAAAAATGAGAGCCGAGCAAAACGAGGTGTCTTTTAGATTGCCACAACTTAAAGAAGCAGGACAAAAAGCCGAGCTGATTGGTCAAATGAAAATTTTGAAAGAGAAATTGCAAGCCGAAGAAGAAAAATTGAAAGAAGTAATGAAAGAATGGCAACTTCTTATGCTTCAAGTCCCAAACATTCCTGATATTTCTGTTCCTGACGGCGACACTGATGAGGCAAACAAGGAGGTAAAAACTTGGGGTGAGATTCCAAAATTTGATTTTACACCAAAAGATCATATTGAGATCATGGAAAGATTAGACCTAGCTGATTTTGAAACAGGTACAAAGGTTTCTGGTTTCAGAGGATATTTTTTGAAAAATGAAGGTGCCGAACTTGAGTTTGCTATTATGCAATTAACTGTAGACTTGTTCAGAGAAAAACATCCGGAATATTCTTTCATGATAGTTCCATCTTTGGTAAAAAGAGAAACTTTGATGGGAACTGGATACTTGCCACAAGCTGAAGAAGAAATATATAAAACTCAGGATGCTGATTATTTATCAGGAACGGCAGAGGTACCAAGTATGAGTTATTATGCAGACAAAACATTAAAAAAAGAAGAATTGCCTAAAAAAATGTTGGTTTTTTCGCCATGTTTTAGAAGAGAAGCCGGAAGTTATAGTAAAGACACTAAAGGTTTAATGAGAGTCCATGAATTTTATAAATTAGAACAAATTATTCTTTGTGAGGCTTCGCATGAAGTGAGTGTTAAACATCATGAGGAATTACTTTTGAATGCAGAAGAGTTAATACAATCATTAAAACTTCCATACCACGTTGTTGTAAATTGTGGAGCAGATCTTGGACTCGGCCAAGTTAAAAAATATGATATAGAAATTTGGGTACCATCACAAAATAAATATAGAGAAACACATTCTTGTTCATATTTCCATGATTTTCAAACAAGAAGATTGAATATAAGATATAAAGATGCGGATGGAAAAATGAAATTTACACATTCATTGAATAATACAGCAGTTGCAATGCCGAGAATTCTTATTCAGTTACTCGAAAATAATCAGCTGGCGGATGGATCGGTTAAAATTCCTGAGGTACTTAGAAAATATATGGGAGGAAAAGAGTATATTGGAAAATAGTATACAGTATAAGTATTTAGTCGATTTTTTTCCATTACGAAAAATCGGGCAAAAAGAAATGAAAACACAAAGTGTTTGAAATTTTTTTGTAATAAGTATAAAAAAATCCAAAGAAGAAATTCATACAAAAAAGAGGTTTCGCGTAGCGAAACCTCTTTTTTCGTATGAATTTTATAAAAATCTAGTATAATAAAGAAAATAATATTTAAATTAGTATGGCTTCATTGCAATCAAACATAGGCGCATCTTTAAATAGAAAAAGAAAATTGAGCCGAATAAAAAAGTTTGGCGCATATTTTGTTTTTATTCTATTTTTTCTTTCTCTTGCAAATTTGGGTTTGACTAATCAAAAAGTTCGTATAAACAATATTGAAATATCAGGCAACTCTACAGTTTTAACTGATAAAATAATGGAAATTGTTGAAAATAGTTTGAACGTAAAATATTTATGGATTATTCCTACTGACAATATTATCTTATTACGAAGATCTGAAATCAAAAATCATATTCTAAATAATTTTAAAAAAATCAATTCAGTCGATATCTCAATTCACGGAATAAACAAAATAGAAATAACAGTTACAGAAAGGGAAGTAAAATATTTGTGGTGCAAAGGCACGCCGATAAGTCAAAAAGATTGTTATTTTATGGATACTGAGGGGTTTGTTTTTGAAAGAGCACCGGTTTTTTCTGAAGATGCATTTACGGAATATTTTGGTTTGATTTTAGACGAGAATCCAATAGGTCAGACATATTTAATAAATAAATTTAAAGATATAACAGGTTTATTTTCTGCATTTGAAAAAATGTCATTTCAACCAATTAATTTTAATACTGTAAACGAGCATGAGTATGAAATTTATATTGTTGGTGGAGGAAGGATTTTAATAAATGACAAAAAGAGTTTTGAATCATCGTTGACAAATTTACAGGCACTTGTGGATAATAAATATATAAAAAATGACGTCGAGTCTCTTAAAAAAATAAAATATATTGATTTGAGGTTTGGGAATAAGGTGAATTTTGAATTAAAATAATATACAAATATACGAATATAACGAATGATACGAATGGCTACGAATAATTAACTAAAGGCAATTCAGCCATGGCTGAATTGCCTTGCGTTTGTCACTGTGAGAAATAAGATGAATCTAGACTGTGTCATTCCTGCGGAGGCAGGAATCTAGGTTGGGTTTAATTAATTCTGGATTCCCGCTTCCGTGGGAATGATACAAATAAATAATTTTTTAACATGGATTGCAACGTCTGATTACCTTCTCGCAAAGACGTGTTTTTTTGCTTACAAATAGTCTCATCTGTGGTAAGCTATTAAAATATGGTCAGATTTAATAATATAAAATCTAAAAACAATCATATGAACTGGAAAGATAAAAATTATATACAAAAAGGAAGAATTATTGGAGGGGTAGTTGGTTTTACTGGTTCATTTTTTGCGTTCATTTTTTCATCTCTAAATATATCAGTTGTTCCGCTAATAAAATTAATTTTGCTTCCTTTTATGATTTCTAGTTTACTTTTTGTTTTAACTAGCACTTTTGGCATTATAAAATGTCCGTTTAAAACGGAAAGTTGCTATACATCACAAATTTTAGGATATATTTTCACAATTATAATTTTTATTTTACTTGGTGCATTGATTGGTTGGATTGTTGGAAAAAATAAGAGTAGATAAAAACAAAGATAATTAATAATTCAAAACAACAAAGGGTTTGCCGAAGGCAAACACTTTGTTGTTTTGAATTGGATTTTCTATCAGCTAACAGCTAGTAGCTAAAAGCTATATTAATGAATCCGGATCTACGTTTACCAACACATCCATTGGAAGATTTTTTAATTTTTCATATAGTTCTTTGTCTGGCCACTTTCCTTGCGGAATTTTAATAATTCCATTTACGCCATATTTTCCTTTTGCTTGAGGAATGAAAGCAGGAAAAACATCTATTTCATAAGGTTCAATCATTTTTTGAATATTCTCCACCCATTCTAGTACTTCATTTTTTGTTCCACAAATAGATATTTTAAGTAGTGTGGCAAAAGGAGGAAAATTAAATTTTTGTCGGTCTTCTATTTCATCTCTGTAAAAATCAACCAGATTTCCTTTTACTGCATAATCAAAAACTTTTTGTGCGATATCTCTGGTTTGAATAATAAAATTTTTATCTGTAATTGAGCGAATTTTTAGAAGAATATTTAGTATTCTTTCATTGATTCTAAAATCTGGTATAGAAAAAAATGAGTCTATGGAAACAACAGCAGTGTTTTCTATTTTTTCTGTAAGATATAAAAGTGCCATTTCTGTGCCTACAAGTATTCCTTGTGGAGAGTTGTAAAATTTATCAGCCGTATCCTGGGCTTTTTTGTGTGTCGTTGCAGTATCAGCATCAATTCTGTAAATGTTTGCTTTTGGAAATAGCTCTTTTATCTTTTCTTCTACCATTTCAGAACCGATACCCAAAGTAGTGAGTCTCCAGCCATTACAATATGAGCATTTCTCAAGCGCACTTCTTCTTTCTCCACATTTATGACAAAGGAAGAAATTTTCAACAGCTGATTTGTGGAGTACTATATGAGCTCCACAATAATTACATTTAACAATATTTCCACAATCAGCACAGACAGTAGAAGGAGATAGACCACGTCTACCGGTAAATATAAACATATGTTCGTTATTTTCTATATTATCTTTTATTTTTTGTTCAAGTGTCTCACTTAATATTTTGAAAGCATTTTTGTTTTCTTTTTCTTCTGTTTCTTTTTGAATTGAACGCATATCCACTATTTCCTGCGTTGATGTTGTGAGTGAACGAAATTTTAAGGACGCGAGCTCAACAAGTTCTCCGTTTTTTTGCTTCCAAATTGTATCGGTTCGAAGCAATAAATCGCCAAAAATTATTTTTGAATTCATCTTTTCCGCAAATATTTCAGCAAATTTTCTTATATCAATATATGGGCGAACTTGTGTTTTGTAAGACCTAGAATTTTCTTTATCTAAAATAATCGTACTTATGTTATCTTTTGGAATGGACAAAAACCCCCCTGTACCAATAATGAGTAGTGGATGTTTTTCTTTCAAAATTTTATTTATTGTTTCTACGATTTCCTTTTTATTGAGTGAACTATGTAAAACAAAAGTGAAAGGTTCTATTCCTTTTTGAAGAGTTTCCTTTGCTTTTTTTATATCTTGTATTGTAGGTAAACAGAAAAAAACTGAAGAATTTTTTGCAAACTCTTCTCTTATAATACTTTTATATTGGGCGTATCTATCTTCGTCGCTAGATTGGATAACAAATTTTTCGGCTTTGGTTGTTTTTCTTGCTCCGTCAAATTGATTTTTTGTTTGGTCGAGGTGACTTTTTGAGTTGATTTCTGAAAGATCGATTTTTTCTATATTTTCAAGTATCGATTTTGGAACAATAGAATTTAATACGGAACCTATGTGGCCAACGTAATAATCTGCTGTGGTTTCTGCAGCATCGGCAAAACTTTTTGTAAGTAAACTTGCGTGTTTTATTTTTGCAATTTTTTTAAGAGGAAAAGAAGAATTTTTAATTTCAACTTTTTCATCCCCAACATCTTTTGAGTTTATTACCAATGCGGGAACAACCCTTTTTCTTAACGGTACTTTAATGATCGCACCAACAGGAATATCGCTTCCAGTAAAATAGGAAAGAGTGTCTTTGTTTATACCACGAGCAATTGGAATTACTTCTAGGATTCGCATGATTGATTTTTAATGAGCGGAGCGATTATGAAAATCATCACCCCGTCAAATTGAATTTTTATTTGACTGGGGTTATCTGGATTGCCACGCTTCTTCTTACAGAAGCTGTACACCTTTCACTCTTTGATTACAAAGCGTTCAAGGTCTTGCGGAAGTGAATACTTTCACTTCCTCACTCGCAAAGACAGAAATACACCAATAAATACTTCAATGTACTAATCATGTCAGAAAAGTGAATGTTTTTCAACTAAAGAAATACGGTGGACTTGCCTTTGGCAAGTCCACCGTATTTTATGTTTTTTAATATTTATTATTAGAAACTAGAACCTAGTCATGTAGTATTTTAACTTTTGCTCCCAACGAGTTTAGTCTCTTTGCAATATCCTCGTATCCACGATTAATGCTGTAAACATTTCTTAAAATTGATTTACCTTTTGCACCAAGCATTCCTATTAAAATAATTGCGGCTGGTCTTAATGCTGGTGGGCAAATTATTTCAGCTGGTTTTAATTCAGTTTTTCCGTTTACATATAGTCTGTGTTGATCAGCCAAGATAGTATCGCTTCCAAGTTTGTCTAATTCTTTATAATGAATTGCGCGATTTTCATAAACCCAGTCATGAATTAGTGTTTGACCTTTTGCTTGAGTTGCTATGAGTGCAAAAAACGGAAGGTTGTCTATATTTAGTCCAGGATATGGTCTAGATTCTATTTTATCATGAAGCGCTGTAAGGTTTGATGGAAAAGTTTTTATATCCACTAGATTTGTCTTTCCATTTAAAGCTTTGTATTTTTTTAATATTTTATATTTAAAACCCATTTTTTTGAGTTTAAGTAATTCGATTTCCAAAAAATCAATCGGACATCTTTCAATCGTAATACAAGATTTTGTAACAACAGCAGTGGTAATAAAAAACATTGAATCAATAGGGTCTTCAGCTAAATAATAAGTAATGTTTTTGTTTATTTCTTCAACTCCATGAACAACTAGAGTTGTTGTACCTACTCCATCAATTTGAACACCTAGTTCTTGTAAGAAGAAACAAAGATCTTGAATTTGATAGTTTGATGAGGCAAATTTTATTGTCGTTTTTCCTGGAATTAGTGACGCAGCCATAATAGCGTTTTCTGTGACAGTGTCACCGGATTCATACAAAGCAAATTCAGCCGTTTTTAATTTTTTCCAAGAGATGTCATATTTAGAAGTTTTTGTCTTAATATCAATACCAAAATTTTCTAATGCAAAAAAATGAGGCGTGACTGTTCGTTTGCCAAGTTTACATCCGCCAGAATGGGGGAGTGAGAACTTTTTAAACAAATGAACTAGTGGGCCGATGAGCATAATTACACTGCGAGTTTTTTTTGCTGATTCGCTGTCTATGTTTTTAATATCGATATTTTTTGTTTCTATTTCAAGATCATTTCCATTCCATTTTATTGAGACCCCGATACTGGTAAGTACTTCTATCATCCTATAAACTTCTTCTATTTTTGGAACATTTTTCAAAATAGTTTTTCCTTTGTTCATTAATGATGCTGGAATAATACCCATCGCACCATTTTTAGATGTTTTTGTTACAATGTTTCCTGAAAGAGGATTACCGCCGTCAACTTCAAAGTTTATTGCACCTCTTGAAAGACTAACGATTTCGCTACCAAGCGCCTCACTTATTTTTGATATCATTTCAGTGGTTAGGTTTTGTTCACCACTTTCTATTCGAGCAATAACGCTTTGTGTGGTTCCAAGTTTTTCTGCAAAAAATGATTGAGTCAGCCCTTTACGCTCTCTAATCTCAGCTATTAATTTTCCAATTTGTGATAGTTTTGTCATAATGTTAAATATAATAAATTATTTTTAATAATGCAAAATGATTATAGCATATGTGCGATAAATATAATAGTTAAATGTTATAATGTTATAAAGTTTAAAGTAATGCAACACAGAAAAACTACAATTTCAATTCTTTGCATTTGTTTAAAAAAAAGCTAAGATGTGGTTATAAGGTTTATGTTGTATTTTATATTAACTTTATAACTTTTAACTTTAAAACTTTATAACTAATTCAAATGTCATTTTTTGTTAGAAAACTCGGTATCGATTTGGGAACTGCGAACACGCTTGTGTTTGTTCCTGGAAAAGGCGTGGTTCTTTTTGAACCTTCTGTTGTTGCTATTTCTGAACAAGATAACAAAATTCTTGCTGTTGGTGTTGAAGCAAAAAAAATGATAGGAAAAACTCCGGATAGTATTATTGCTTACAGACCTATGAAAGACGGTGTTATTGCTGACTATCGCGTTACCGAAGCTATGCTTAGATATTTTATTGATAAAGCTCTCGGAAAATGGAATATTTTTAAACCAGAAGTTATGGTGTCAGTTCCAGCAGGAATTACTTCTACAGAAAGAAGGGCTGTTGTTGAAGCAGCTATTCGTGCAGGAGCAAAAAATGCGTATGTGGTTAAAGAACCAATTCTCGCCGCTATAGGTGCTGGAATTCCAATCTATGAACCGATGGGACATATGATTGTAGATATTGGGGGCGGAACTACAGATGTTGCAGTTATTTCACTTGGAGGAATCGTTGCTTCTATATCTGTAAAATGTGCAGGAAATAAAATTGATGCTGCAATTGCAGATTATATTAAAAAAACATTTAACCTTGCTATTGGAGATAAGACTGCTGAACAAATAAAAATTACTATTGGAAGTGCAGTACCGATGGAAGAAGAGCTTTCTGTGATTATTAAAGGAAGAGATTTTTTGACTGGACTTCCTCGTTCAACTGAAATTAAAACAAACGAAATTGTGAAGGCGATTTCAAAGGAATTAAAAGATATGATAAAGGCTATAAAAGATGTTTTGCAGGAAACTCCGCCAGAACTTGCTGCGGATATTATTGATACCGGTATTATTATGACAGGAGGGTCTTCTCAGCTTAGGAATCTTGCCGAATTAGTTTTTAGAAGAATTGGAGTAAAAGCTGTCGTGGCAAAAGATCCACTATATTGTGTGGCAAAAGGAACGGGAACCGCGCTCGAGCATTTGGATGTTTATAAGAAGAGTATTATCACAAAAAGATAGAGGAATAAGTTATAAAGTTGAAAGTTATAATGTTATAAAGTAAATTCAAATACAAAATACAGGTTTTCAGCAAAGCTGAAAACCCTTATTTTTGTTGACAGAATATCTAATGTAGTGTACTCTTAACGCGAATTTGTTAAGTCTGTTTTAGTAAATAACGGACTATTTTATAAGGAGTGATATGAAAACTTGGAAAAAAGTAATTGGTGTTCTTTGTTTCCTGTTGGCAGGAGGCGCGTTTCTGAGCGGACACTCAATATGGATGTTTTTTCTGCTGGTGTTTGCATATGGAGTGACGGGTGCATTTGGCAGGGCTCTTTAAAACCAGGTAGGGAGGAGGAGAAAAATATGAAAACTTGGGAAAAAGTAGTTGGTGTTATTTGCCTCCTGTTGTTAGCAGTAGGTATGTTGCTGAACGGACATCCTAACAGTCTCAAAATCTTTCATGCTGTGTGCGGAGCGCTTATGGGCATGAGTGGCTTCTGGATGATCGTCTTTCTTGGCCAAGAGTGGCGGGGAAAAACACTGAAACGACTCATATGCTGGAACGTGGCGACCGCTATCATTTTTGGGATAGCATTCGGCCTACTTCCATGATCTATGTGATAATTAAACCCCGGCGGTTGTGACGAACGCCGGGCTTTTTAATTTGTTAAATTATAAGTAATAAGATATATTCTCTGCCAGACTAAAAGCGTTGAGGGAGGAATAAAAATGAAACGTTTCGTTCTTCGTTTAATGAATATTGTTACAATGGCAGTCGTAGCTGCTCTCGTGTTCCTTTGTTTATATTTTGATTTAATGAACTCTTACATTTTTCATGAAGCTGAGTGGAAAGAGTTCCAATGTGATAAAATCTAAAAGGAGAATAAAAAAAGAGAAGGGTTCGAAAAGTAATTACTGCAAGCAGATACTTTTCGAACCCTTTTTAAATTGTCCATATTTGATATGATACTAACTAATGAATTTAAATTTATCTATAAAAAGTAATAATTTGCACCACGCGTATTGCATTTTGGGTAATGCAGAAGATGTCGTAAAAGAATTGGAAAAATTCTTTTTAAAAGAGTTAAAATTTTCAACAAAAAACAATCCAGATTTTTGGAGAGGAGAATTTGATGTCATGGATATAGCCGACGGAAGAGCGATTAAAATTTTACATCAAAATAAACCGACCACTGGTGACAAAAAGATTTTTGTGATTAGTGCAAATTTTATCACTGAAAAAGCTCAAAACGCGATGCTCAAACTCTTTGAAGAACCAAGGGGTGATACGCACTTTTTTTTGATTTTGCCTTCTTTAAATAACATTATTCCGACTTTTAGATCAAGACTTTTTGTTATTGGCGAAAAAACCTCTAGGCAAGGCCTAGAGGAGTGCAGTCAAATTATTAACCCGAAGGAATTTTTAAAAATGCCGATAGGAAAAAGACTAGAAGTTGTAAAAAAAATATGCGGAAGTATTTCTGACGAAGAAGAAAGCAAGATAGAAGCTATTAAGTTTGTAAATGCAATCGAGACCGAGTTATTTCTGCGTCAGTCCGCGTCTAGTCTGCGTGAGTCCGCGCACATTCTCGAGAATCTAGAGAATGTGAGACAGTACGCAGGTGAGCAGTCACCATCTCTTAAAATGCTTTTAGAACACCTGTCTTTACTTTTGCCAAAATTTGATTAATTTACATATTTGTGTTACATTTTGCACGTAGAAAACTGTTCCCTGAGGTGAAAAATGGCAAAACCTAAAAGAGTAACTTCCGGCGTCGTAGTAATCATGTTTAAAGATCTGAAGTTTCCTAAAGAGAAACTTCGCGAGTGGATTGGGCTGTTGTACAAGTCGTGTGGTGTAAAGAATGGGAGCGAAAAGGATTTTTTGGAGTACACTTTTTCAGTGCCCAAACACACCAAAGCCAAACCGCGTAAACACAAAACTACGATCGTGAAGTGACCAAAATTCCCCGTCGCCTACCAAATGGTAGGCGACGGGATATTTATTTGTATTATTTTTTACATAAAGTGTTACAAATACCTGTTGAACTCTAAGAATTGTTATTTTCCTTTTATTCATTTTTGGGTTATACTTTAAATAAGTAGAAAGCGCACAATTAATAATATTATAAGGTATTAATAAACTTTATAACTTTCAACTTTATAACATTAAAACTAATAATATGGCATACGATTTTAAAAAATTAAATGAAAGTATAAAAGGTGTAGAAGAATGGTTGAAGAAAGAATACACCGGATTAAGAACTGGAATTGCAAGCCCGTCTATTTTGGATAGTGTGTTCGTTGAAGTTTATGGTTCTAGAATGCCGATAAATCAACTTGCGAATATTGGAATTGAAGATGCAAGGGTGATCAGAATTACTCCTTGGGACAAAACACAATCAAAAGCAATTGAGAAAGCTATCACAGTAGCAAATTTGGGTGTATCCGTTGGAATAGACGATAAAGGAGTCAGAATGTTTTTTCCAGAACTTACAACAGACAGGAGAACTCTTCTTGTTAAAACTGCAAAAGCAAAACTTGAAGATGCAAAAGTAAATGTTAGAGGTTTCAGAGATGATACTTGGAGTGATATTGAAGCAAAAGAAAAGGAGGGTGGCATGGGGGAAGACGATAAATTTAGATATAAAAAAGAAATGCAAAAGATTGTGGATGACGGCAACGCAAGTCTTGAAACTTTGTTTAATAAAAAAGAAAAGGAAGTAAACAGCTAAAATGACCGTAATTTTATTTTTAATAGTTCTCGCTATTTTAATATTTGTTCATGAGCTTGGTCACTTTGTTTCGGCCAAGCTTTTTGGTATTCGTGTGGATGAATTTGCCATTGGGTTTCCGCCAAAAGTTTTTGGCTGGAAAAGAGGAGAGACTCAATATAATTTAAATATGATACCACTGGGCGGATATGTAAAAATATTTGGTGAAGATCCTGATGAAGAATCAATGAATGGTCCAGATAGTAGTAGAAGTTTTGTAAACGCTTCAAAATGGAAACAAACAGTCGTGCTCCTTTCAGGTATAATAATGAATATTATTTTTGCTTGGTTTTTGATTTCGATTTCTTTTAATCTTGGCTCGTTGACTTCCATTGAAGATCAATATAAAGATAAAGCTAAGGATGTTTCAGTAATGGTTTTGTCAGTATTAAAAGATTCTCCGTCTGATAAATCAGGTCTTAAAGAAGGTGATAGAATTTTGGGCATTGAATCTGGAAAAACTAGGATTCCTAATCCAACCATTTTGGAAATTCAAACCACAATTGCTGAAAGCGAAAGTAATATAAAAGTTGATTATTTAAGAGGAAGTGCAACTGGCACATTGGATATGGTTGCAACAGGAACAGTAAAACAAATTGGAATATCAATGGCTTTAGTTGGAACTGTTAAATTAGGATTTTTTCAGTCTTTTTATGAAGGAGCAAAACTTACTTATTTAGAAACAGTAAATATTGCAGGAGGCCTTTGTAGTTTTATATATGGAGCATTTAAAGGTGAAAGCGGATTACTCTCACAAATGACTGGACCAGTGGGAATTGCAGGAATGGTTGGCCAGGCAAGTAGTATGGGTTTGTCATATCTTTTTGGTTTTGTCGCAATGATTTCCTTAAATCTCGCGATGCTTAATTTGGTTCCTTTTCCAGCGCTTGATGGAGGTAGAGTTTTATTTGTGCTTGTCGAAGTTATCATTCGAAGAAGAATAAAACCAGTAATTGCAAATTGGCTAAATCTGATTGGTTTCGGACTTCTAATTTCTTTAATGTTATTTATTACTTATAAAGATATAGTGAAATTATTTTAGTAAAAAGAATCATTATTTATTTATTGTCAAGTGTTTTGTTTTATCTTAAAATAATGTAGTATTTAAGTCATAAGATTTAAATATATTTTACTTATTGTTAATAAAATATCATAAAAAATATAATGAAACAAAACAATGAAGATACAAAAATTACAACAAGAGAAACGGATTTTTCTCAGTGGTATTTAGATATTGTTAGAGAGGCAGACTTGGCTGAAAATTCTCCAGTTAGAGGTTGTATGGTTATTAAACCATGTGGCTATGCTATATGGGAAAAAATTCAGTCATTTTTGGACAAAGAGTTTAAAAAACTTGGAACGCAAAATGCCTATTTTCCACTTCTGATACCAAAAAGTTTTCTAGAAAAAGAAGCAGAACACGTTGAAGGATTTGCAAAGGAATGTGCTGTCGTTACTCACCATAGGTTAGAAGAAAAAGATGGAAAGTTGGTTCCAGCCGGAGAGCTTGAAGAGCCTTTCATTATTAGGCCAACATCTGAGACAATTATGTACGATTCATTTTCAAGATGGATTCATTCATATAGAGATTTACCCTTATTAATAAACCAATGGTGCAACATAATGCGTTGGGAAATGCGCCCAAGGCTTTTACTTCGTACCTCAGAATTCCTTTGGCAGGAAGGACATACTGCTCACGCCACCAAAGATGAGGCAAATGCAAAAACTTTGGAGATGCTAGAGGTTTACAGAAAATTTTTTGAGGAATATTTGGCCATCTCACTCGTTGTCGGTAAGAAAACTGAGACTGAAAAATTCCCTGGTGCAGATTATACAGCGACAATAGAAGCCATGATGCAGGATGGAAAAGCATTACAGGCTGGGACATCACACATGTTAGGACAAAATTTTTCTAAATCTTTCAACGTATCTTTCTTGGATGAAAATCAAGTAAAACAATATGCATGGCAAACCAGCTGGGGAGTTTCAACGAGAATTCTCGGTGCACTTGTTATGGCTCATTCGGATGATAAGGGGTTTATTGTTCCACCAAAAATAGCACAATATCAAGTAGTTATTATACCTATTTGGACAAATGAAGAAGAAAAGAAAGTTGTTTTTGAAGAGGTTGAAAAAATTAAAGCAGAATTAGAAAATATTGAAATTACATATAAAGTTGATGCTAGAGAAGGACGACCAGGATTTAAATATTTTGAATGGGAAAGGAAGGGTGTTCCACTACGAATGGAAATCGGTCCAAAAGATATTCAAAAAAATTCAGTTGTGATTGTCGATAGACTTTTAGGTAAAAAAGAATTTGTTTCAAATGAAAAAAGAATTCAATTTGTAAAAGACACATTGGAAAATATCCAAAAAACTTTATTGGAAAATTCTAGAAAATTTAGAGAAACAAATACGCGCGAAGTTTCAAGTTACGAAGAGTTTAAGGAAACCTTAAAAAATAAAAAAGGATTTGTTTACACACATTTATGTAAAGATACTAAATGCGCTGAAAAAATAAAGGAAGATACAGGCGCTACAGCGAGATGTATTCCGATGAATGGTGGTGAAGATAATAAAGGAAAATGTATTTGTTGCAATAATGATGCAGACAGAAAAGTTATTTTTGCTACTTCATATTAACAGCAATTATAATAAATATGAAAAATAAATTTTTAATTGCTGGATCAATCTTTGTTTTGGGAGTGTTAGTAATTATGTATTGTTTCTCTTTTAACAAAAATAATTATTTAACAGACGTTAATGTTTTACCGAAAATTGTTTTAGGTACTGAACCATCGTCTATAGATCCAGCCAAAAGTTTAACTATAGACGTAAGATCTTATTTATCAAATTTATTTGAAGGGTTAGTAAATATTGATGAAAAAGGCTTCATAGAAGATGGGGTTGCCTATAAATGGTCTTCAGATACAAACAATACAGAATATATTTTTAAATTAAGAAATAATGCCATGTGGTCAGATGGTGTTCGTGTTATAGCAAATGATTTTAAATATGCATGGTTGCGTGTATTAAATCCTGAAACAGCTTCTGGTTGGGCATCTTATTTGTATTATATAAAAGGAGCTGAAAAATATAATAATGGTACTGGGTCAGTAGATGATGTTGGGATAGACGTTATAGATGACAATACATTAAAAGTTACTCTTGAGAATCCATGTTCATTCTTTATTAGTATGACCGCACTACAACCATATTATCCTATTAGGAAAGATATTATTGAAAGATATGGTGATAGTTGGACTGAAAATTCCTATAGTTTTGTTTCTAATGGAGCTTTTCATCTTAATAAATGGAAACACGATCTAGAGATATCAGTCATGAAAAATGATTTATATTGGAATAAAGAACACATAAAATTACCAGGAATAGTATTTAAATTGTTTTCTGATTCAAGCGCAATATTAAATTCATATGAAGCTGGCGAAATAGATTATGCAGGTAATATACTAACAGCAGAAGAAATGAAACAAGTTTCCGAAATTAAGAACTCGAGCTTTGTAATTACGAAGTTTATATCTTTAAATTTAAATAAAACTATTTTTAGTGATATAAAACTTAGAAAAGCGATATCTATAGTTTTAAATAGAGAAGAAATTTCAAAAATAATTGGAAGTCAAGCTTCACCACTATTGAGTTTTATTCCTTATGGTTTTTATAATATTTTAGAGAAAAAAGATTACACAGAAGATAGCGATCATACCGATTATTTAAATAAGACTAATAATATTGAGGAGGCTGAATTATTATTGAAAGATATTGATGTGAAAAAATACGGAAAGATTAAATATTTGACAAATACAAGTTCCTCGAATCTAATACTAGCAGAAATTATTAAAAATCAATTATCTAAAATAGGACTTGATATTGAAATTGTGGCGGTAGAAAAGAAAATTTTTAATACATATAGAAAAGAAAAAAAATATGATATTGTTGCTGCTTCTTGGGCAGCTGAATATCCAGATATAACTAGTTATTTATATGGTTTTAAATCATCAGATCTAAATAATTATTCAGGATTTAAGAATAATAAATTTGATACTATCTTTAGTAATATTATGTTAGAAAATGATCCTGTTGCTAGATTTAAAATGGTTCATGTTGCAGAAAACCTTGTGATGAATTCATTTGCTGTGGTACCGTTATATTATGAAAATACATACTATATAACCTCTGGTAATATAGAAGGTTTTTTTTATGATGTCACTGGTTGTTTAAATTTCACCAAAGCACGTTTGATAAAAGTTAAATAATGATAAACTCGAAACTGAATATATTTAAGAAGATAATGACATATATAATTACCTTCTTTACGTCTTTGTTTTTTGTAGTTTCTGTAACGTTTTTTTTGCTTGACGCTATTCCAGGTGATTTATATGATTTAGATTATATAAAAAATGAGAACGTTATAAATAATATTAGAAATAAATATCATTTAAACGACTCTTTACCTGATAGGTATTTAAATACTATTAAAAATTTTGTAGCATTTGATTTTGGTTATTCAGTGACAAACGATGGGAGGGCCGTAAACGATATAATAAAAGAAAAATTCCCCATATCAGCCTCTATTGGTGTTTTTTCAATATTTTCTTCTTTAATTCTTGGTATCGCTTTAGGTTTGTTAAAATCAAAAATATTATCAAACAAAAGATGGTTTATATTTATTGTTGAAATATTATTAATAAGCATACCAACATTTGTTTTAAGCGTTCTCTTACAATATATATTATGTGTGGTAATAAAATTATTTCCAGTTTATTGGGACAACTCTATGATAGGGTATTTTTTACCAATAGTAGTATTGAGTATATATCCAACTATTTTTATTAGTAGAATGCTTGAAAGTAATATCAAAAAATTAAAAGAGAGTAATTATGTTATTGCGGCTATCTCCAGAGGCATTAGTAATAGAAAGATAATGTTTATATACATATTAAAAAATTCCTTAACACCTATATTGTCATACATAGCTCCATTAATCGCTAATTTTGTCGTTGGAAGTTTTGTTGTTGAGTCTATATTTAACATACCTGGGCTTGGACGATATTTTATATCATCTATAATAAATAGAGATTATCCAGTTGTAATGGGGCTTACCGTGTTTTTTTCCTCTATACTAATTATAACAACAACCTTATTTAATATATTAATTTCAATTATTGATTACAAAGGGAATGTTCTGGATAAAAAAAATGAAAATTAATTTTTTAAAAAAGATTTTTATATTTACCGCCGCTCTAATATTGTTATTAGTATTATTTTTATGTTTCTATCCAGTAAAATATTATGATATTATATCTAACCCAAATTTATCACCGAGTATAAAATATATATTTGGTACTGATTATTTAGGAAGAGATTTGTTTATTCGAACATGTTATGCAGTATTGAATACTCTATTTGTTGCCTGTTTTTCTGTTTTTTGTAGTTTATTTATTGGAGTAGTATATGGTACATATGCAGGATATAAAGGGGGGAGATTTGAAAAAAAAATGGTAATGTTTCTAAATATTTTAGAAAGTATACCTAGTTTTCTCTTGATTATATTATTTTTAGTGTTATTAAATAATTTCTTTACTGAGAAAGGCAATATATTAGGAGTTTTGATGGCAGTAATTGCTGTCTCGTGGATTTATATGTCCAGAATAATAATAAATGAGACAAAAAAAATAATGAATTCAGATTATATTAATTATGCTGTTATTAAAAACGCTAGTTTTTGGCATATACTTAAATTTCATTTATTACCGAATTTAAAAAGTATTATTATTATTACAATAATTCAAAAAATACCCCAAATTATATTTATTGAATCATTTTTAAGTTTTGTGGGTATAGGTATACAACCACCATTCCCAAGTCTAGGAAAAATGGTATCTGATGGTTTAAAATTTTTTAGAATTTATCCTCATGAATTATTTGTGCCAGTTATATCTATAATATTAATTGTGTTCCTATTTAATATTGTTGGTGAAATTATTATTAAAAATACAAAAGAATATGCCTAAAGAGATAATCTCAATAAAAAACTTAAATGTCAGTTATTTGTTAGGTAATAATAAAATTAAAGCCTTAGATAATATTAATTTTAGATTATTTGAAAATGAAATATTGGGTATTATTGGAGAATCTGGTTCTGGAAAAACAACACTAGCTCGTTACTTATTGGGGACGCTAGATACTGCTGGTAGTGAAATTCTTATTGAAGAATATTTGCTTAATAATAAAAGAATAGATTTATTTCCCACCAAAATTAATGAATTGAGAGGGTCTTTTATAAGTATGATTATGCAAAATCCAGTATCTTCATTAAATTTAACAATGAAGATACATAATCAGTTTAGATTAGTATTAAAAGATGTTCTTAATATTAAACAAAAGGAATTACAAGATAATTTGATAGAAGTGGTTATAAAAGAGGTTTCCTTAGATAATCATAAGGATATATTAAATAAATATCCTTTAGAATTAAGTGATGGTATGAATCAAAGGATTAATGTAGCACTAAGTTTAATTAGTAATCCTCGTGTATTAGTAATGGATGAACCTACAGCTTCTATTGATAAAGAAAATAAAATAAGGATATTAAAGGTTGTAGATAAAATTGTTCATAAAAAAAATATATCGGTAGTTTTTATTACACATGACATATTATTAGCAAAAAAAATTTGCAACAGGATTTTAATAATGAAGGACAATAAAATTGTAGATGAAATATGTAAAGTAAACGAATCATTATCAAGTGAATATACCAAACTTTTATATAAAAGTTCCTTGTTAGAAGTGAAAAAAAATGGTGATGCTGTTTTTAGTCAAAAAATTATTGAATTAAATATGATTAGCAAAAATTTTGGAGATAATTTAGTGGTTGGAGATTTTAATATGTATGTAAAAACGGGGGAGACGGTAGGTTTAGTTGGTGAGTCTGGGGTTGGTAAGACAACAATTTGTAAAATGATAATGGGAATATATAAACCATCATCTGGTGTAATAAAAACACGCGAAAAATTAAAAATTGAAATGGTCTTTCAAAATGCAAACCTATCACTAAATCATAATCAAAAAATATTCAAAATACTAAATGAAGAAAATTATATAAATAACAAAAATGAGTTTTCTAGAGAATTTATATCTAGTTTTTTTGTTGATTTTAATTTACCAATAGACATATTAGATAAATATATTACTGAATTAAGCGATGGACAGAAACAAATAATCTCCATAATTAGATCTTTATTAAGTAGTCCAGATGTTATTATTCTTGATGAACCGACATCTTCTCTTGATACTATAACTCAGAATAAGATATTAGAATTATTACTTAAAATAAAATTAAAATATAATCTGACTTATATTTTAATTTCTCATGATGATAGGGTAATACAATATATGTGTAATAGATACATCGAAATTTAGATATTGGAAAAAAATTTTATAAATATACTAAATTAATTTAATTCAAAAAATATTACAATATAATGTTCTTGACATTATTGAATCATTAGAAAAGGATATGAAAAAATAAATTGTAGAATTAAACAAAAAGTGCTATATTGGGCACATTAGTAGATTATGTTGCAGTAATAGGTTTAGTATCCGATGAATATTGATAGTTTGTGTAATTATATAGATGATATTGGGTAGCGGGAGCCACCCCAGTGAAATAAAATCTTTAAGGATTTTATCCGCTAAACACGGATATTTCACAGGGTGATTATTTTCTAAAGCTCATTATCATTCGCCAAGAAAATAATCATGTTTGAAAACACCAAGAAAAAAATAAATAAATACTTATCAAATGATATTGGAATTGACCTAGGTACCGCAAATACTTTGGTGTATGTTTCTGGAAAAGGAATTGTTATTAATGAACCATCCGTTGTTGCTATGAATCAAAAAACAGGAAGAGTTGTTGCTGTTGGAATGCAGGCAAGAGAAATGCTCGGAAGGACTCCACCACATATTGTAGCCGTAAGACCACTTGTTGATGGTGTTATTTCAGATTTTGAAGTTACTGAAGAAATGATCTCATATTTAATTAAAAAGGCTGAAGAATATTCTCCAAAAATACTTGGTCCAAGAGTTGTTGTTGGTGTGCCGAGTGGTGTGACAAATGTAGAAATTCGCGCAGTTCGCGACGCAACTAGAAACGCAGGTGCAAGGGAGGTTCATATCGTAGAAGAGCCAATGGCTGGAGCTATTGGTATTCGTTTACCTACAAATTCAGCTGTTGGAAGCATGGTTATTGATATTGGCGGAGGAACAACAGATATTGCAGTTATATCTTTGGGTGGAATTGTTAGATCTAAAAATTTAAGAATCGCAGGTGATAAATTAAACAATGATATCGTCTCGTATATTAGAAGTGAATTTAAAATTTTGATTGGAGAAAAAACTGCAGAAAATATTAAAATTGCTATTGGCGCGGTTGTTCCGGGTGAGCATTTAGAAGCGCCTATTCGTGGTAGGGATTTGATTACTGGTTTGCCACGAGAGGTAATTTTGACAGATTCAGACATTAGAGAGGCAATGTCAGCTTCAATTGAAAGTTTGGTTGATGCAACAAAAGAAGTTTTTGAAACAACACCTCCTGAAATTTTAATCGACATTATGCAAAAAGGTATTTATTTGTTTGGAGGAGGCGCACTTATTAGAGGTTTGGATAAACTATTAAGTGAATATTTAAAAATTCCTGTGCAATTTGTGGACGATCCGCTTACTGCTGTTGCAAGAGGAACAGGAATTATTCTAGAAAATATGGAACTTTATAGAGAGTCATTAATCCAAAATGAAGATGATCTTCCGCCAACAAAATAATAATTTTGTAAGTAAAAATCCGCGCAAGAAAAATACTTTTCTATCTTTTTTTCTTGTTATTTTGTTTATAATAATTTTTTCATTTCCTTGGGCAAAAAACATTTTGTTTGGTGTTGGTTCACCTTTTTGGATAATAAAGAATGGTATAAATACATATATTTCCGATAATATTGGAGTTTTATATACAAAAAAACTATTATTGAGTCAAAACGAGTCATTAAGAACACAAATAAAATTAAATGAAAAGAATCTCGCGATTTTTAATTTATTGAAAAACGAGAATGGTGATTTAAAAACAATACTCGGTAGAAAAAAAGATGGTCAGAAATTGTTGCTTTCCTCAGTGCTAGTTAAACCATTTTTATCTGCTTACGATACTTTGATAATCGATGTTGGTTCGTCCGATTTGGTAAATGTTGGTGATAAGGTTTTGGCCGATGGAAATGTTTTTATTGGTTATGTTTCTGAGGTTTACAACAATACTTCAAAGGTTGTTTTATATTCTTCTCCTGGTGAAAAAGTTAAGATTTTAGTTGGAGGAAATAATTTAGAAAAGGAAGCCGTTGGTATTGGGGGTGGTAATTTTAAAATTGAGATTCCAAAAGAAATTGGTGTAAAAGAAGGCGATATTATTGTTATACCGTCAGTTTCACTGAATGTATTTGGAGTTGTTGAGAAAGTTGAATATAAAGATTCCGATTCTTTTCAAAACATTTTGTTTAAAAATCCAGTAAATATATTAGAATTAAAGTGGGTGGAAGTTATTTTATCAAACAAGAAACAATGATAAGACTTATTTTAAATATAATAATTTTTTTTACAATATTCTTTTTACCAAATTATATTTCTGCTCTACTAATAATCATTGGAATATTTTCTGTAAATAATTTTGTGGAATCTATCCTTTGGGCTTTTCTGCTCGACACTCTATATATTGGAGGTGGTGTTTTGGGGATACATTTAACATTTTTTTATTTAATAATAGTGTTTGTTGTATATTTATCCTCATTTAAATTAAAGGCCATATTGAGATTGGTATAATAATTTTTTAATGTTTAATAAAATAAAAAGAACTTTCAGAGGAAATCCATACGAGAAAAGGATCAATGATATTGATCCTGATGAGATTTTTTTGGACTCAGAAAATTTGCCAAATTTTGATGTTAATCAGTTTGAGGGAAGAATAGAAAAACCCATTACAACTAATACCTTTGTTGCTTTTGGTGTAATGTGTTTTTTTGTTTTCATTATCTTTTTTTTGAGATCGTATAATTTGCAAGTGACAAAAGGAGCTTACTATTTGGATAAAAGTGAAAATAATCGTTTGAAGCATACTTTGGTTTTTGCTAAACGCGGAACAATACTCGACAGAAATGGCGACAAGTTGGCATGGAATGTCTCAAGCGATACTAATCCAGAATTTGCTTATAGAAGTTATTCGGATCTTTCTGGACTTTCACATGTTTTGGGTTACGTTAAATATCCATCAAAAGATAGTTCCGGTTTTTATTATAGTCAAGATTTTGTTGGAAAGGATGGTGTTGAAAAGTTTTATAGCAACATTATGTCTGGTAGCAACGGTTTAAGAATTGTTGAAGTTGATGCTGTTGGTAAAGTACAATCGGAAAGCGTTACTCGTTTACCTGTTGATGGACAAAACCTAAAACTTTCTATTGACTTAAAATTACAAAATAAAATTTACAATGTTATTGCCGACCTAGCACAAAGAGTTGGTTTTACTGGTGGAGCAGGAGTCATGATGGATGTAAACACAGGAGAAATAATAGCTTTAACAAGTTATCCAGAATATGATTCACAAATTTTGACCGATGGAAAAAACAAAACAGTTATATCGCAATTATTAGCAAATAAAAATAATCCATTTTTGGACAGAGTTATTGATGGTTTGTATGCGCCAGGTTCAATAGTCAAACCATATATGTCTATTGCTGCATTGTCAGAAAAAATTATTGATCCAAATACAAAAATATTAAGTACTGGTTCTATTTCAATACCAAATATTTACGATCCATCTAAGCCGTCAGTTTTTAAAGATTGGAGAGCCCAAGGTTGGGTTGATATGAGACACGCAATAGCTGTTTCGTCCGACGTCTATTTTTATGAAGTTGGAGGAGGTTATGAAAATCAGAAAGGGCTTGGAATATCACTTATTGATAAATATATGAGTATGTTTGGTTTTGGTCAAAATATGCCAGAAGGTTTTTTTAATGGTAAGACTGGAGTTATTCCAGACCCAGAGTGGAAGGCAAAGAATTTTGATGGAGAAAAATGGAACATTGGAGACACTTATCATACTTCGATTGGACAGTACGGTTTTCAGGTAAGTCCAATACAGGCAGTGAGAGCTGTAACAAGTATTGCTAATAATGGAAAGTTGTTAGAACCATCAATTCTCTTTGGAGGAAATCCAGATAAATTTACTCAGTTAAATTTAAATCCAGATTATTTTAAAATTGTTAGAGAAGGTATGAAGCTCGGTGTAGAAGAAGGAGTTGCAACTGGACTCAATACAGGATATTTAACTTTAGGTGCAAAGACTGGAACAGCTGAACTTGGATCAAAAAAACAATTTGTAAATTCGTGGGTAACCGGATTTTTTCCTTATAACAATCCTAAATATGCCTTTGCAATAATTATGGAAAAAGGTCCTGTTACAAATACCACTGGGGGAGTTTATGTTATGCGACAAGTTTTGGATTGGATGTATATTTATAAGCCGGAATATCTGAATTTAAAAAAATAAAATACATATGAATTTTTGGTTTGAAAAATTCGTCTTTGACCGTATAGGTATTTTTTGCTACAATGCGAACAGTTTTATTAATTAAACCTAAATCTAATCAATAATATTGAGGTGATAAAAAAACAATGACAGAAGAAAGAAATGAATATCTTACAAAGGCGAAGTTTAATGAATTGACAGCCGAATTGGACGATTTAAAAAATATTAAAAGAAAAGAGATTGCAGAAGCTTTGGATTCAGCTAGGGATATGGGTGATTTGTCAGAAAATGCCGAATATCATGAGGCAAGAACAAAACAAGCAGATAATGAAGAAAGGATAACTCAAATTGAATCAATTTTGAAACACTGTATTGTTGTTGAAGAAAAACATGGTAATCATGTTGTTATTGGTAGTACTGTTGTTGTAGAAAAAATTGATGGTTCAAAAAATATGACTTTAATGATAGTAGGATCTGCCGAGTCAGATTTGGCAACTGGTAAAATATCAAACAGATCACCAATTGGTTCTGCTGTATTGGGTAAGAAAAAAGGTGATATATTTCATTTTAATTCACCAAGTGGTAAAATGGAGTACAAAGTTGTCGAGGTAAAGTAGAAGAGAGATAATAATTGTTGTAGTTGTTTTAAATGTTGTAATTGCCTAATATAAGTTATTGCAATTAGAACAATTATAACAAATATAACATTTCCAACATTATGATTTTTGAAGAATTAAGAAAAATTAGAATCGAAAAAATAAAACTACTTGAAAAAGCGGGTATGGAGCCATATCCTGCAATTTCAAAAAAAGATTATGATATATCTGAAACAGTAAAAAATTTCGAGGAAATATCCCAAAAAAGTTCTATATATTTAGTCGGTAGAGTTATGGCCATTAGGGGTCAGGGAGGTTTAGTTTTTATTAATATCAATGATGGCACTGGAATTTTTCAAGGATTATTAAAAAAAGATGAAATGGAAGCAAAAATTTTCGATCTATTTCAATCAACTGTTGATATTGGGGATTATATTCAGATTAACGGTAAACTTTTTATTACGAAAAGAGGTGAAAAAACTCTTCAGATAACAGATTGGAAAATGCTAACAAAAAGTTTGAGACCATTGCCTGAAAAATGGCATGGTATTCAAGATGAAGAGGGTAGATTGCGAAACAGATATTTAGATATTATTTTTAATCCCGAAGTAAAAGAAACAATAGAAAAAAGAGCCAAATTTTTTAGTTCAATGAGACAATTTCTTGCTGATAGAAATTTTATGGAAGTGGATACTCCAGTTTTAGAAAATACTGCAGGTGGCGCCGAAGCACGACCTTTTGTTACGCATTATAATGCTTATGATCTGGATGTTTATTTGAGAATTTCTCCAGAACTTTGGTTAAAACGCCTTATGGTTGCGGGTTTTCCAAAAGTTTACGAAATTGGAAAAGTTTTTAGAAACGAAGGAGCAGACGCTGAACATCTTCAGGATTATATGCACATGGAATTCTATTGGGCATACGCTGATTATAATGACGGGATGAAACTTGTGGAAGAAATGTACAAATATATTGCCGAAGAGACTTTTGGAACGCTTAAATTTAAAATTAGGGGCTTTGAAATTGATTTGGGTAAAAAATGGGAAGTTTATGATTTTGCACAAACAATAAAAGAAAAAACAAGTATAGATATTTTTAAAACTGACCTAAAAGAGATTGAAGAAAAACTTCAAGATTTGAAAGTTGAATATGATAGAAAAGGATTCAATTTAAACAGAGCCATTGATTCTTTATGGAAATATTGCAGAAAACAAATAGGTGGCCCAGGATTTTTGATAAATGTTCCAGTCATGATGGAACCTCTGGCAAAAAGAATGGAGAAAAATAAAAATCTCGTTGAAAGATTTCAGGTTATTCTCGCTGGTTCAGAAAATGGCAAGGGTTTTAGTGAGCTCAATGACCCAATTGATCAGCTCGGTAGATTTACTGATCAGGCAAAACTAAGAGAGGAAGGAGATGAAGAAGCTCAGATGATGGACGGTGATTTTGTTGAGGCGCTAGAATATGGTATGCCACCAACTTGTGGATTTGGAGTATCAGAAAGATTATTTAGTTTTCTTTGCGATAAACCGATTAGAGAATGTCAGATTTTTCCATTTATGAGACCAAAAGGCTAATTTATAAATTTTATTATAAAATATATGGATAATGAAAAATATTTTGTTTTAGTTTCGATTGTGGCTTTTGTTAGTTTGGGATATATTGCATATGACAAAATACCAGGTTTAAATTTTGCGTATAATAATGAGCAATACGCTACTGTTATGACGGCATTATCTACTTCAACCGCAACATCAACTAGAGCAATGACAACTGCAAAAAAATTTATTCTTCCTCCTGAATCACCAACAAATTACACAGATAATAAGAATGGAACTATCACAGACAATTACACTGGCTTAATTTGGAAAAAATGCCCTCAAGGGATGGTAGGAAATGATTGTAAAAGCGGAAGCCCATCTCAACGTGCGTGGTCAAAAGCTAGAGTTGAATGCGAAGATTTAGATTTTGCTGGTAAAAAAGGATGGAGATTACCAAACTTAAAAGAACTTCAATCTATTGTAGATTCAGGAGCATTTAATCCGTCCATTAATAAAAATTTTTTTTATGGAACGAATGATCCATATTGGACACTAACTTCACCCGCAGAACATCCTGGAAGTAAGTTCACAGTAATTTTTTCGGAAGGTAATGTTTATTATAATGATGTAAATAATTCTGCAGCAACTAGATGTGTATATGTTGGTAGTCTGAAATAAATTTATAGAAAAATATAAATACAAAAAAGAATTTTCGTAAAACGAAAATTCTTTTTTGTATTTTATAAAGCAATGAAAATAGTATTTTAACCAAAATATATAATCAAACTGTTGATAACTTATTTTTTTTAAATTTTGAATTTATTGTCACAAAATAAGCTATATATTTAGCCATTTTTTTGTTGTACAACACGAGAATAAAAGTGAAAAAGTTTGTTGTGTTGTGGGATAAAGTGTTATAAAATATATAGTACGTGGGATGAAGTGGGAAATAAACTATTAAATAAAAAATCATTATGTTAATTGGAGAATATATTCACACATTAGATGAAAAAAAGAGAGTCTCACTCCCAGTTAAATTTCGTAAAGAAGTTGGGAAAAAAATAATTATTACTGCTGGTTTAGATAATTGTTTGTGGATATTTACACTTGCACAGTGGAAAAAAATATCAGATAAGCTTTCAGATTTTTCAATGCTCCAAGCAGACAACAGAAGTTTTAATAGATACATGTTTGGTTCAGCTACCGAAGTGGAAGTAGACACAATCGGAAGGATTCTTTTACCTGAGTTTTTGGTAACAAGAGCAAATTTGAAAAATAAGATCGCAGTTGTCGGACTCCAAAATAGAATAGAGATTTGGAATGAAGATGTGTGGAAAGATATCAAAACAATTATTGAGAAACAAGCCGATCAATTAGCAGAAAAACTCGGTCAGGCCGGAGCGTTATAACAGCTTTTTAGGAGGTAGCTTATTAGCTTCTTAGAAAATACACATAGCTTAAATATAATTAATTGAATAAATTCCTAATAAGCTAAAAAGCTATTTACTACAACATAATTATGATACACAAAACAGTTCTTTTAAATGAAGCGGTTGAAAATTTAAATATAAAGAAAGGTTCAATATATTTTGATGGAACTCTTGGTGGAGCCGGACACAGTCTGAAAGTTTGTTCTGACCTTGAAGGTTCCGTCAAAATAATTGCAACGGATAGAGATATGCTTTCAATTAGAAACGCGGAGAAAAGATTTATAGACCTAGGATATAAAGCAAATTTGGTTCTTTCAGATTATAGAAACATAGATACTGTATTAAAAAATCTTGGAGTAGAAAATGTGAATGCAATACTTCTAGATCTTGGACTTTCCTCGGATCAATTGGACGCATCTGGTAGGGGTTTTACTTTTAGAAACAACGAGCCGTTATTAATGACCTTTTCTGAAGAGCAACAAAAAGTTGACGCACAAGTTATTTTGAATAATTGGAGTGAAGAAACCATAGCTGATATTTTATACGGTTATTCAGATGAGAGATATTCAAGAAGAATTGCAAAAGCAATTGTGCAAGCAAGATTGACAAAACCAATCGAAACAACATTTCAACTTGTAGAAATAATTCGAAACGCAGTACCCATAGGATATCAAAAAGGTAAAACACATTTTGCAACAAAAACATTTCAAGCTTTGAGGATTGCAGTAAATGATGAAATCACAGCGTTAAAAGAAGGAATGAGTAAGGGCTGGAAATTATTAAACAAAGAAGGAAGAATGGCGGTAATTTCATTTCATAGTGTAGAAGATCGAGAAGTTAAGAATTATTTTAGAGATTTAGTAAAAACGGGAGAAGGAAGATTGATAAATAAAAAACCAATAATTCCAACCGATGAAGAAATAAGAGAAAATCCAAGATCGAGAAGTGCAAAATTGAGAGTTATCGAAAAAATATAATATGCGAAAATAAAAACTACGAATATTACGAAATCCTACGAAAATTAAAATGCAAAAATTTATATAACGAATAATGCATTAAACCTAAAAGCTAACAGCTAAAACCTAATAACAAATCATATGGTCGCACAATTATTACAAAATCAAATAGAAAAAATCGAATATAAAGAGAAGAAATATATCTGGATTCTTTTTTCAGTATTTGTATTATTTGTTGTATCTTATGGTTATTTAATAAACTGCACATTTTCTTATGGAGTATCAAAGCAAAATATGGAAAAACAAATAACTTTATTAAATTCAAGCGTAAACTCTTTAGAATATGAATATCTTGGACTTAAAAATAACATAACATTGGATTTTGCTAAATCAAAAGGTTATATTTCAGTGATAACAGACAAGTATGCAATAATAGATTCTTCATCAAAAAATGTATCATTGTCTATAAATGAAAACTAATACTTTTCAAAACAAAATAAGATTGTTGTTTTGTTTTTTTGCATTTTTTGCATTGATTATGATAATAAGACTGTATTTTTTACAGGTTGTTAATGGCGGAGATTATAATGATAAGGCTGATAGACAATACACAAGTATCTCAGTAGATACTTTTAATAGAGGTAATATTTTTTTCGAAAATAAAAATACAGATTTGATTTCTGCAGCAAGTATAAAAACTGGTTATGTTTTAGCTTTAAATACAAAAATGATGGCAACAGATACTGAAATGTATTACAAGAAAATTTCAGCTATTATACCAATTGATGCTGATATTTTTTATTCAAAAGCATCAAAAATAAATGATCCATATGAAGAAATAAGCAAACAAATACCTGAAGCTCAGATAAAAAAAATTAGTGACCTTAATCTTCCTGGTTTGATAATTGAAAAAGAAAAATGGAGATATTATCCTGGTGATAGTTTGGCATCAAATGTTATTGGGTTTGTCGGATATGATGATACCGGCATAAACTTGGAAGGAAGGTATGGTTTAGAAAAATATTATGATGATAATTTAAAAAGAGATAGTAGTAATCTTTATGTAAATACTTTTGCTGAAATATTTTCAAATATAAATAGTAATTTTATACAAAATAAAGATAGGGAGGCTGATATTGTTACTTCTATAGATCCAGAGGTTCAAAGTTATGTTCAGAAAGTTGCTGATAGTACAAATAATAAATGGAATTCAAAAATGACAGGTGTAATAGTTATTGATCCTAAGACTGGGGAAATATATTCGATGGCGGTTTCACCAACTTTTAATCTAAATAATTTCAAAAAAGAGACAAATGTAAGTGTATATTCTAATCCTCTTGTGTCCGATGCTTATGAAATGGGTTCAATTATTAAACCACTCACAATGGCAGCAGGGCTTGATGATGGCGATGTAACAGCAAAGACGACGTATATGGATAAGGGTTATTTGGAGATGGATGGTAGAACAATTTATAATTTTGATAAAAAAGCAAGAGGAATAGTAGATATGCAGAGTGTTTTGAACAATTCATTAAATGTAGGAGCAACTTTTGTTATGAATAGTCTCGGTAAAGAAAAATTTCTTGAATACTTTCAAGCGTATGGAATCGGATCGGAAACTGGAATTGATTTACCTGCTGAGGCTGCGGGTAATATTGGAAATTTACTAAACAATCTTAATAATAGTAAAAAAATTGAATATGCTACAGCTTCTTTTGGACAGGGAATTTCAATGACACCAATAATCACAGTAAAGGCATTGTCTGTTTTAGCAAATGGAGGAAAATTAATAATTCCCCATGTTATCAAAAAAATTGATTATAAAGTTGGACTTTCTAAGAATATTTCATATGTGGAGGAAGCCAAACAAGTAATAAAAAAAGGAACATCTGAAGAAATTTCTAGAATGCTTGTTCGAGTAGTTGACGAAGCTTTGGCTGGTGGCAAAATGAAAATAAAGAATTATAGCGTTGCAGCGAAAACTGGAACTGCACAAATTTCGAGACCAATTAAAGAAGGAGGAGGGTATTATCCGGATAAATATTTACATTCATTTTTTGGATATTTTCCAGCTTACAGTCCTAGATTTCTAGTATTTTTGTATACTGTGGAACCAAAAAATGTAAACTATGCTTCACAGACTTTAACTGATCCATTTTTTGAAATCGTAAAATATTTAATAAATTATTACGAAATTCCACCAGACAGATAAGAAAAAACACATCTTTATAGTATATCAAGTTAATGCTAGAATAATATTATGAAACAATTAATAAAAAAAATTATATTTAATATCCTCAAATTAGAAGCAATTTTAGTTATTAAAAAATACAAACCGCAAATTATTGCTGTTACGGGTAGCGTTGGAAAAACTTCAACCAAAGACGCTATTTTTGCAGTTATGGCTAGTACTTTTTCTGTTAGAAAAAGTGAAAAAAGTTTCAATAGTGATATAGGAATTCCACTTACAATTTTAGGATGTCCAAATGCATGGTATAATCTGTTTCTTTGGATAAAAAACATATTTTCTGGTCTAGAACTGATAATCTTTAGTTGTAATTATCCAAAATGGTTAATTTTGGAAGTCGGTGCTGATAGACCAAATGATATTAAAGCTATAACAAAATGGCTGAAACCGCACATTGTAGTCATTACAGCTTTTGCAAAGGTTCCTACACATATTGAATTTTTTAAAGATAAAGATGAAGTTGTTAAAGAAAAAAAATATTTAGCTGACGCTTTGAAAAAAGATGGAATATTAATAGTAAATGGTGACGATGAAGATTGTATGAAAATAAAGGAATCTTTTAAAAATATTTCATATATATATGGCACAGATGACAAATCAGATCTTATTGCCACCGAAATCAATAATTATTACTCAGAAGATGGAACAATTGAAGGAATTACATTTAAAATTGAATACCAAGAAAATATTGTTCCTATTGTTATAAAAGGATCTCTTGGAGCAAAAAACATATATTCATCACTCGCTGCGATCGCAGTTGGTCTTTCTCAAAAAATAAATATAGTAAAATCAGCTGAAGCCCTTCTTCAAATGAAAGTTTCAAGGGGAAGAATGAGAATATTAGATGGAATTAAACAGACAACAATTATTGATGACACTTATAATTCTTCACCGATAGCGATTGCTTCTGCTCTGCATTCACTTAAAGATATTAAACCTAAAAAAGGTTGCAAGAAAATCGCTGTGCTCGGTGATATGATGGAACTTGGTAAACATTCGGTTGAAGAACATTATAAAGCTGGGAAACTTTGTGCTGAAACTTGCGATTTATTAATTACTGTTGGTTTGAGAGCGAGAAAAATTGCTGAGGGTGCGCTTGATGGACTTATGGAAGATAGAAGAATTTTTCAATTTGACGATTGTGAGGGCGTAGGTAAAGCATGTAAAGAGTTGATGAATATTAATGATACTGTTCTTATAAAGGGTTCTCAATCAATGAGAATGGAACGAGTAGTTTCGGAAGTGATGTTAGAGCCTGAAAACGCTATAGATTTGCTTGTTCGGCAGGAAGAAGAGTGGAAAAACAAGTAAAATACTAGTCTGTTCATAACTAATATTGACTACTTTGTTTTTAAGTATAAAATTATTATATGGAAATAGTATATGGAACAGTGATATTGTTTTTTGTGTTTGTCTATTCAAATGATAAAAAAATTGTGTAAGTATTTTGTCATTTATGCCTTTAGAACAAATCGAAAAAATATTTACTAATCTTGATATAACAAAGGCAAAATCTGTCATTGAGCACTATTTGATGGAAAAAATGGTGAATAAACTCCATGATTTGAATTCAGAAAGTGCCTGGGTAAAAGCATATGCTATACCAGTTGGTAAAATTATTGAAAATCCTAAATTTGCAAATGAAATTGTAAAGCCAATCATAGAAAATGAAAGCAATCTAATGCCAGTTTATGTCAAGGTTTTGAAAGAATTAAAGCTTGAGTTAAAAGAAAAAAAAGATAAGGATGTAGTAGAAAATCTTTTGAAAGAATTAGAAAGTAAAATTGAAGAACCAGTAATCGCTAATAGTTAAAAAAAGAGCCAAAAAGCTCTTTTTTTTATTAAATAATAACGCCGGGGACAAAAGTCGTCCCCGGCGGTGGTTTGAAGGAGCAATTTACTGTTTCTCCTCCTTTGTTTTTTTGGAAGTGGTCTCTCTTTCCTTCAGCAAGGCATTTATATATCCCAGGGTACTCATTAGGATTAATAACCCGGCTATAACACATCCCTGTGGGTGTTTTAATAACAAATCATTCATTTTGTCCCCCTTAGTACTTAAAATTTACCACAGATTGAGATATTAATATATAATATATAAAATGTCAACTTTATCAGGAAAAGAGTTTTTAGCTTTTCCACAAATCTGAAACCGAGTCGCCATTATGTAGATTGTCTATTGTTTGGGCAATAAGTTTGGCCACTGAAATAATAACAAGACTCTTTTTAATTTTCTTTAATTTTAATATAAAATCTTTAGCTACTGGAACAGTATCAGTTACCCAAACAGAAGAAAATTTTGAATCAACAATGTTTTGTAAAGTTTCTTCTCCAAAGTCAGCGTGAGTTGCCACAGCAAAATATTTTTTTATATGGCGGTATTCTTTTGACAGGGCCTCACCAGCTATACGAAGTGTTCCAAAAGTACTAATTAAATCATCAACGAAAATAACTGTATCAATATTTTCTGAAACTTCACCTTGAATGTATACTTTCATTGCTCTTGTTTTTCCAGTTCGAGGATCTCGGTCTTTGTCCGTAATAATTAAAGGGACTCTTAGTTCTTCTGCAATTTTACGTCCATATTTTGATCCACCCATATCTGCCGAAGCAATCACAACATTTGAAAGATTATGAAATTTTGATTTAATCTCATTAATAATAAGTTTTGTTGTATCTAGGTTTTCCATCGATGGATTGGTGGTACAGCTAGCAGGATTGTGTAATTTACATACAACCAAACGGTCAGCGCCAGATGTTTTTAATAAATCTGGGAAAAAATCACTCATTTTTGGTAATCGTAAATGACGATTTTCAACATCTTGTCTTTGTTGAATAAGTTTTGGCATTACTACTGTTATTTTGTGTGGCTGACCATGTTTAATTGACCGAACAAAACGTAAATAATCAACAAACCATTTGTCTGTTTCATTTCCATTTAAACTTGTAAATATTATATATACATCATTGTCACGAACAGTATTGGTTTGATGAGGAAGTCTTTCTCCATCAGGAAAACAAACAGTATTGTGATCAGCAGGAGTAACCTCAAGAAGTCTGGCTATTTCTTTACCAAGACTTGTATCTCTACCAAAAACAAAAACTTTTTTTGGATAGGGAAGATTGAGATTATTCATATACTTAATTTAACATTAAGAAGTGTCTTTTACAAACCAACAATTATTTTAATGTATAAACATATAATTTATTGCACATTTTATCCTTTGATGCAGGAAGGTTTATTATTTCGTCAGGAGTAAGATTCGTAAATTTAAAATCACAAGAAACAATACGTGTTCCGGGTTTACATTCATTTATAATTTTAGATTGTAATTTCTCCATTATTTTTGGCAATAAATAAAGATAAATGTGAGTGGCATTTTTAAGTTGTGTTTTGTGTGCATCTTCGCAATATATTTTGGTGTTTGTATTTCTAGTTAGCCATTTTGCCCATAAATATACAACACTGTTTTTTTCTACTCCAATTTTTTTAATTTTTTTAAAAGATTCATTTGCTTTTAAAAGTACGCGCGCATCACCACAACCCAAATCATACAATACACTATTTGGAGAAAGTTTAAGAGTGTCAATAATTATTTCTAAAACACGTTTTTTCACTGGAACAAATGGAGCGTCAGTAAAAAAACTGTTAAGTAAAAAACCAAACATAAGAACAATCATAATTAGTAATATGATTTGCAAGAAAATTAAAACTATTATCATAAAGAAAGTATAACATAAGTAAGGCGCGAAGCGTCGCGCCGAAATTCTGAGGATGTATATCTTGTGTTGTCACGAATCACTAAATATTTTATTTCGTTTCTCTCATAAAATATGTAAGTGTTCGCGACCCCAGCTCGGCTATTTTTCTACTGAAAAATTATACCTGCGCTTTCACAAAGCTAAAAAACCTGCAGTAGTGCAGATTTATTAACGCTTTGTGACCCTACAGAGACCATGGGTACATTTATCTCCCTCGACTAAAGCTTCGTAGTCACTCAGCTTTGTCTGGGCACCAGCTCACTCATTTTTTCTACAGAAAAAACATCGTTCCGCTGTTCGATTCCCCGACGCAAACAAAGCAGTTTGTTTGCTTAAGGTCACAAGTTCAAAAAGCGCTATTTAAGCGCTTCCTGAAACTGTGACCTTACGGGGAATCGAACCCCGATTCCAGCCTTGAGAAGGCCGTGTCCTAACCGTTAGACGATAAGGCCAATATTAAATTATCAAACAAACCTCGAACCCCGAATTTACCTTCTTACAGAAGCTGTACACCTGTTCTGTTTTTTATTTCACTGTCGTTCATATAAAACTATCACAGGTCTTTCGCTTGGGTCACATATAATTTTCTGCCGAAAATTTATGCCGACCCCGACTCGCACCGCCGTGCTCCGATCTTGCGATTGGGTCCCAACCCAATCTCACATCAGACGATAAGGCCATTTAATAAGTAGAAAGTTATAAAGTTAAAAGTTTATAAAGTTCTAAATACAAAACAAATATAACAGTTTTTGGTGTTTTGGACAAATTATAAAGAGCGGGGGAGACCTACTATAGGTCAGCCACCCGCCCTTTTCTACTCTTCTCTTTATTTCCCCTTCATAATACGCATGATTCTGTCAGGTAAAGTAAAGCGGATGCCGGCCTTGCTTATCGGCACATTACCCGGCTTGGGCAACTCCTCTTTACTTGTTTTGATGAAGGCAGAATATACTTTATCCAGCCCTCCACCCTGAGCGCCAGGAAGCTTCTCCTTAGGATCATCCTGTTCACCTTTTTGTTTGCTGTCCCTCCTCCCTTTGGTTGGTTTGTCACCCATTTTTTGCTCCTTTTAAAGATGTTTTTTTCTTTTTGTGCGGGTTGTCCCTCCTTCCTTTTTTAGGTTCTATGGAAAGGCATATACACCCATAGTTTTTATGAAACCTCTTTTTGCGTTTACTGGCAGTACTTTCCTTTTTTCCAAAGTATTTTGCCATAGTGTTTTTTGGAAAACCAAAAAGAGCATCAACTTTTACAAATACGTACCCTCTATATTCACCATTCTCAGTTAGCTTATTAACGAGTTTTTCTGCCTTCTTTAATTTGGAGGCATTAATTTTTGGCATTTTTACCCCCTAACGAGAATTGCTTCATGTTCGTCTAGATAATGTTGTAGCATTTTGTTACTCATGATGTCAAACGAAAAGGGAGTCTGACCTCAGACCCCCCTTCGATACGGCATTAGTTGTCCCCGTATCTTCTAGCGTCGATGGCATGCCAATTAGCAAACCTCGCCGCTTTTGCATCAGCTCTGGCTTTTATACGCGCAGCTTTTACTTCTGCTGCAAGTCTGGACATTTCTTGTGCTAATTGAGTCCGATCGACATCGCATTCTATAGAAGCATTACTTATCGCCAGCCCGATATCTATGCCTATTTTTCGCTGACATTTTACGTATTTCACCGCCTCTATCAAACGCGTTTTAAAATCTGCCATTTTTTTCTCCTTATCAAATTTTTTTGACAGAACTACTACGCGTGATAATATAGCATAACATTGTATACCATGTCAAACAAAAAAGGGTCTGTTTCCAGACCCTTTTTTTGGGCAATTTAATGCCGTCTTCTTTTACGATATGCTCTATTATTACGTGCAGGACACCAGTCTCTGTCTCTTTTTTTAATTCGAAAAAAAACCTTTTTCTTTTTTTTCTTTTCTACACTTCCTTCTCTTTCCTTACCCTTTTTTAGAAGGAGAAGTTTTTTTATATGGCATTCAGTTGTGCCATCTTCGTATCCAAATCTTGCATCTACAGCAAGACAAATGTCTTTTCTATATTTTTTTGATCTTTTAAACCTCTTTTTTATGCTGATTTTTTTGAGGTAAGAAAGAGCTACAACCGAGACGCACGACGTATCTGTTAAAAGATAACTGGGCATATTTGCTCCTTATAAAATTCAAAACAGAACTCCGTTATTTACGTTATCATTTAATATTAGATAATGTCAACAAAAAAACGCAGTTTGTTAATAAAAAACTGTTATTGTTGTTGATTTAGATTTATTTTACTAATCCCTCCAGAATTTCTTTAACAAGCATTCCATCGGCTTTTCCTTTTAATTCTTTCATAATTCCTCCCATAAATATTCCAAGCTTTGATTTATCCACTGTTCCAGCTTCAGCTATTTTAACCTTAACAACTTTTTCTATTTCATCTCGACTCATCATTTGTGGAAGAAAAGTTTCAAGTATATCCATTTCATCTTTTTCAGTTTTTACTAAATCCATGCGACTGCCTTTTGTAAACTGATCAATAGAATCTTTTCTTTGCTTCACAAGTCTTCGGATTATAGCGATAGCATCTTCGTCAGTTAGTTCAGGTGTTGTAATTTTCTTAGCAAGCATCTCATTCATAAAAGTTGAAGAAATATTTCTAAGTACAGTAAGTCGAAGCGTATCTTTTTTGATCATAGCTTCTTTTATTCCATCTTTTATTTGTTTGTGTAATGACATTGATTTTGCGAAATCACGTCGCGCGACCGTCCTATTAGCGCGATGCAAATTAAATTATTTATATTATTGGACTTTCATATATTATCATATTTTTAATTTATTGGTATAATGTATGTGTCATTCCCGTGTAGACGGGAATCCAGGTTGAATTGAATTCATTATGGATTCCTGCCTTCGCAGGAATGACAAATTACATATTAATTCTATAATTTATATTATGTCTTCAATAATCATCATTTTATTTTTGTTTATAATAATCGTAGGATTGGTGGTTTTTCTGTTGTTAAGGAAAAATACTACAGAGGAGAAAAAAGGAGAAGATATTGGTCTAAAGCTTATTCTTGAACAAATTAATGAACTCAATAGAACCGTTGATAGCAAAATAAGCGAAAGTACAAAACATATGAACGAGTCTGTTCGTAATCAGTTTACTGAGTCTGCAAAGCTTATCAAAGACGTTACCCAAGGGCTTACAAAGCTAGATGAGACCAATAGACAGGTTGTTTCTTTTGCAGACCAACTTCAATCTCTTCAAGATATTCTTAAAAATCCAAAACACCGTGGAATACTCGGAGAATATTATTTGGAAACTTTACTTCAAAATGTTTTAGCGCCTACACAATACAAGATGCAATATGCTTTTGCTAATGGAGAAATAGTAGACGCGGCGGTTTTCGTAAAAGATAAAATTATTCCCGTCGATTCAAAGTTTTCATTGGAAAATTATAATAAATTGAGTGTTGAACAAAATCCAGCTGAAAAAGAAAAGTTGGAAAAAGCATTTGTAAATGATTTAAAGTTAAGAATTCAAGAGACAGCAAAATATATTCGTCCGAAAGAGGGAACTATGGACTTTGCTTTTATGTTTATTCCGCATGAAGCTATTTATTATGATTTACTTGTAAATAAGATAGGTGCTATCACGGAAGAAACAGACAATCTTATTCAGCGTGCTGCAAATAAGTACAAAGTTATTATTGTTTCGCCAACATCATTTCTTGCATATTTACAGACAGTGTTGCAGGGTTTAAAGGCGATGCAAATAGAAGAATCAGCAAAAGAAATCAAGAAGAATGTTGAAGGACTACAGAAACATCTGAAGAGTTTTGAAGAATATCAAATAAAACTTGGCAATTCTCTTGCAACCACAGTGAATCATTTTAATGCATCAAATAAAGAATTTAAGAAAGTAGATAAAGATGTGGTAAGAATTACTGAGGTAGAATCAGATATAGAATTGTTGGATGTGGTAAAACCCGAGACAGATGAGTAGAATGAGGAATTAATACAAACAAAAATCATTCGCCAAAAATGGCGAATGATTTTTGTTTTGTTAATTTTTTTTAAAAAAATAAAAAACGGAGGGGAGTTGTAATGTTACCCCCCACCGTCTTGTGCCCGTCTAAAATTCAATACTTCTTACCAGCGAAGATCTTTGTTCTTCAAAAACTCCAGCAGTTCAGCCTTCATTATTTTCCTTGTTTCTTTTGGTTGGGTGCTGAAATCCCCATCAAAGAACTCGCTCAGGATTTTTTTTGTGAGGCGAGGCGGGGGGACATTTGTTTCCCGTCTATCGCCATTACCCATTCTTTTTTCTATGAAGCCTTTTTTCATTATTCCTCCAACTGATTTTCTATCTAACCACACCCAACGTGCATCTTACACGTTTTCTATTAGTTGTCAAGTGTTTAATAAAAACTGATTTTGCTGTATATTTTAAGTATATGAAAAAAGAAAAAATTGCAAAGCAAACAATTTATAATCATTTAAAAATTGAAAAGAAGTGGCAAGAGATTTGGAAAAAGAATAAAGTTAACAAAACTTCTGAAAAAGGAGACAGACCAAAATGTTATGTTCTGGATATGTTTCCTTATCCATCTGGTGACGGCCTTCATGTTGGGCATCCAAGGGGTTATATTGCGACAGATGTATATTCACGACTTAAAAAGATGCAAGGTTTCAATGTTCTTCATCCAATGGGATGGGACGCTTTTGGACTACCAGCGGAACAGTATGCAATAAAAATGAAAATAAATCCTGAAGTTGCTGTAAAGAAAAATGTTAAAAGATTTAAAGAACAAATCTCAGGAATAGGATTAAATTATGATTGGGATAGAGAAATAAACACAACTGATCCAAAATATTATAAATGGACACAGTGGATTTTTTTGCAGTTATTCAAAAAAGGTTTGGCTTATGAATCGTTTGCACCGATAAATTGGTGCCCTTCTTGTAAAACCGGTCTTGCAAATGAAGACTTGCAAGATGGCAAATGTGAGAGATGTGGAACAGTAATTGAAAAGAAACCTATGCGACAATGGGTTCTTAAAATTCGTAATTATGCTGATAGACTTTTAGATGGTTTAGAAGAATTGAAATGGCCGGAACATATTAAAGAATTGCAGAGAAATTGGATTGGTAGGAGTGAAGGTGCAAAGCTTTGGTTTAATATTGCAAATTCTGATGAGAAAATTTGGGTTTTTACAACACGTCCAGACACTTTATACGGAGTGACTTATGTTGTTCTTGCACCAGAAAACGAATTGGTCCAAAAACTAAAGAGTCAAATAATAAATTGGAAAGAAGTTGAAGAATATATTAAAACAACAAAAAATAAAACAGAAATTGAACGTACGACTGACACAAAGGAAAAAACCGGTGTTGAACTAAAAGGAGTGATTGTAAAACATCCGATTACAAAAGAAATTATTCCAGTTTTTATTTCCGACTATGTTTTGGGTCATTATGGTACTGGTGCAGTTATGGCGGTTCCAGCACACGATGATAGGGATTATGCATTTGCAAAGAAATATAATTTACCGATAAAAGAAGTAATTATTCCTAAGACTATTGATCATGCAGATCCTCCAAGATTAGATAAAAAAATAGTGGCCCGAAGAGCTATTCAAGCCATTGTTATTGATCCAAAAACAAAAAAGGTATTATGTTTGCGTTGGAAAAAGTTTTCATGGACAACGTTTGTTACAGGTGGTGTAGAAAACGATGAAGATATTGTTGAGGCTGCAAAAAGAGAAATTGCTGAAGAAACCGGATACGTTAATTATAAATATATCAAAACACTTGGAGGTCCTGTCGAATCAAACTTTTTTGCAAGTCATAAAGATGAAAATAGAAAAGCAATGTTCAACGCACTTGTTTTCGAGCTTATTGATGACACAAGAAATGAGATGTCTGAGGAAGAAAAAAGGATTCATGATGTAGTCTGGTTATCATGGGATGAAATTTCAAAAGATATAAATGTAAAATGTAGCGAATATAAAATTTGGCTCGATCGTTTTTTTAATCCTCCACACGCTTATACTGAAGGAGGAATTATGAATAATTCTGGACATTTTGATGGAATGGAAAACGAAGAGGCTATGAAAGCTATTACAGAATTTGCAGGTGGAGAAATGACAAAAACTTACAAGCTTCAGGACTGGGTTTTTTCAAGACAAAGATATTGGGGAGATCCTATTCCACTTATTCATTGTGAAAATTGTGCACAAAAACCATTGGTTATTCTTGCTCATGGACTTGCAGGTAATAATCAAGAAATTTGGTTCCCATGGTTTAAAAAGACAATGGAAGATCGTGGTTATGAAGTGTATATTCCAAATTTGTCCAATTCAAAGCGTCCAAAACTTAACGAGTGGGTTCGTGATTTGAGTAAGATGAAAATAAGTAAAAACAGAACAGTCTTTCTGGTTGGACATAGTCTCGGTGGGGCTACAGTTTGTCAATATATATTAAAAAATAAAATCAAAATTAGTAAGATGATTTTGGTTGCTCCAACTGGTCCTAGTATGGACGCTAAAAATTGGAGTAATATAAAAAATGACGGAGCTGATGATGAACAGATAAAAATGATTAAATCATTTAATGTTGAAAGCAAAAAACTTTCAGCAATAGCTAAATTTGTTAGAGAAAGTGTAGTTTATCTGTCTGATAACGATCCTTATATTTGTCAAAATGTTGGTAATGATTATAAAAATTTGAAAGCTAGAACTATATTATTGAAAGGCAAGGGACACTTTAGTAAGAAAGCCGGTATTTTTGAATTTAGTGAAATTTTAGAAAATTTTCCAGTTGTAGAAACTTCAGGTGTTGTTGCAGTTCCTGAAAAGGATTTGCCTGTGAAGCTTCCAAAAGTTAAATCATACGAACCGACCGGAACAGGAGAATCTCCACTTGCTGTGATTTCAAAATGGGTAAATGTAAAATGTCCAGTTTGTGGAAGTGTGGCAAAAAGAGAAACAAACACAATGCCTCAATGGGCTGGTTCCTGCTGGTATTATTTGAGATATATGGATCCTAAAAATAATAAATCTTTGGTTGATCCAAAGAAAGAAAAATATTGGGCACCAGTTGATATGTATGTTGGTGGAGCTGAACACGCAACAAGACATTTGATATATGCACGTTTTTGGCATAAATTTTTGTTTGATATTGGCGTTGTTAGTACTAGTGAACCATTTAGACAGCTTAGAAATTTAGGAATGGTACTTGGCTCAGATAATAGGAAAATGAGCAAGAGATGGGGAAATGTTGTCAATCCGGATGACGTGATAAAAAATGTCGGTGCAGACACACTTAGAGTTTACGAGTGTTTTATGGGACCATTTAGTCAAGAAATTGCCTGGAGTACGAACAGTATGGTAGGTTCAAGAAGATTTTTGGAAAAAGTTTGGAAATTGAAAGATAAGGTGGATGAAAAATATATTGATAAAGAAGAAGTCATTTTACTTTTGAATCAGACGATCAAGAAAGTTGGAGAAGACGCTGAGTCGTTCAATTTAAATACCGCCGTTTCTTCAATGATGATTCTTTGTAATTTTTTTGAGTCTCAAGAAAAGGTTAGTAAAAAAACTTACCTAGATTTTATTAAAATTCTTTCGCCATTTGCACCACATATCTGCGAGGAAATTTGGAATAATTTTGACAATCATTCGACAAAGCTCAGGGCAGGCAATAAACTTATCGTTTTAGAAGATTGGCCAAAATATAGTGCGTCCAAACTTGCTTCTGCCAAAGTAAAGATGGTTGTTCAAGTAAATGGGAAAGTTAGAACCATGATTGAGGTACCTCATGATTCACTTCAAGAGACTGTTGAGAAGGAAGCATTAAAAAATGAAGTTGTTGTCAAATGGATTGATAATAAGCAGATAATCAAGAAGATCTTCGTTAAAAACAAGATAATTAATTTTGTTATTTGATTGTCAATAGGCTGTTGACTCTATTATTATTATATGATAGTATCCTTATATAGATATTAGGGCGTGTTTATTAATTTTATTAAAAAAATGACAAAAATTACATTAAGCTTTAAGCCAAAACAGTCTGTTAAAAAACTTCTAGTTGCACTACAAGAGAGGTCAAGAGATATTATAATAAAAAGATATGGTCTTGGTAAGAACCCAAGTCACATGACTTTGGATGCAATCGGTAAAAATTATGGTATTACTCGAGAAAGAGTCAGACAGATTGAAAATCACGCTATTGCTACTATCAGAAAGTCAAAACAATTTGCTGAAGAAAAACCAGTTTTTGATGAGGTTGAAAAGCTTATTTCAGAACTAGGTGGAATTATTGTTGAGCAAGAACTACTTGAAATGGTTTCAAAAGATTTAAGTACACAAAGCTGTGTAAACTTTTTGCTTGTTACTGGACATCCATTTAATAAAATTAAAGAAGATGAAGATTTTAAACATAGATGGTTTATAGATAATAGTCTTGCTGAAAAAGTACACCTTTCTTTGAAGAAACTTTATGAATCTTTGAAAGATGATGAACTTGTTACTGAACAAGAGATGATTAAAAACTTTTTAAATTATGTAGAAGGTGTTGCTGAACAATACAAAACCGAGGAAATTGCAAAGAGATGGTTAAATTTATCAAAAAAAGTTTCAAAAAATCCTTTGGGTGAATGGGGAAAAACAGCATCGCCTAACATCAGCACAAAAGGAGTTCGTGATTATGCATATTTGGTAATTAGAAAACACGGTTCACCTATACACTTTAAAGAAGTTGCAAAAGCTATTACAACCGTTTTTAATAAGAAAGCACATGTTGCTACAACCCACAACGAACTAATAAAAGATTCCAGGTTTGTTTTAGTTGGACGAGGATTGTACGCTTTGTCAGAATGGGGTTATATGAGCGGAGTCGTTAAGGATGTCATCAAAAAGGTTATTGAAAAGAGTGGTCCGATGACAAAGAAAGAAATTGTTGAGAAAGTTATGAAAGAAAGATATGTAAAGGAAAATACGATTGTTATTAATTTACAGAATAAGAAATTTTTCACAAAAAACAAAGACGGGAAGTATGAGGTGGTTAAATAAATAGAAAGAAAAGGCCAGGCGCGAAGC
>CAINLW010000017.1 GCA_903850545.1 uncultured bacterium | reverse complement strand
CGGCATAATATATTTTGCATTTGGAACATTCGCTTTTTGGCGAAGAAGGTTCAAATCATTTTCTTTTAATGAGTCGTTCATTGTCTGAGATGCCATTGATGGTCCCATAGAAATTTTCCCCGGAAGTGCAATCACTGTGGTTGCCCCCAAACCTTTGACCTCACTCAAAATAAGATTCTGAGCACCTTGTCCTAAAGACATTACAAGAATAATGGAAGTAACACCAATAACTATACCAACAATAGTAAGAGCCGAACGCGATTTGTGCGTCGCAAGTCCAGTGATCGCTGTTTTTATACTGTATTGTAATTTCATTATGATACGAATTGTTATGCGAATTTTACGAATGATTACAAATAATTTCCGAATGATACAAATAATAGCATTTCAATCTGGATTGCCACGTCGCACAGCTCCTCGCAAAGACACAATTTTTAATATTTGATTTTTTCATTTTTATTTTAGTTAATTATTCGTAACATTCGCATAATATTCGTACTTCATTCGTATCATTCGAGTAATATTAGTATGTTATTTAATAAAACCATCCTTACCCATCTTTCGATTTGTAACTTTTTCGTCACTCTCTATTTCTCCATCAAGTAATCTGATTATTCTCTCAGCATATTGTGCTGTGTATGTCTCGTGAGTAATCAAAATAATTGTATGACCCATATCTCTATTGAGTTTCTGAATAATTTCAATAACAGCTTGACCTGACTTTGAATCAAGGTTTCCCGTGGGCTCATCAGCAAAAATAACCTCTGGATTATTTACAAGTGCCCTAGCAATTGCAACTCTTTGTTTTTCTCCACCTGAAAGTTGTACTGCTTTATAGTTCATACGATGCTCAAGCCCAACAGAAATAACAGCCTCTTCTGCTTTTTTATTCCACTCTGATTCTGGTATGTTTGAATACATAAGTGGTAACTTTACATTTTCAAGAACCGTCTCGTGAGGCAAGAGATTGAAAGCTTGAAAAACAAATCCCATTTTCTGATTTCTTAATTTTGCGATTTCTTCCTGATTGTAAGCACCAATATCTTTTTCTGTAAAATAATATGTGCCTTCGGTATGGTCATCTAAAAGTCCTAGAATTTGAAGAAGTGTGGATTTGCCAGAACCAGATGGTCCCATAATAGCAACGAACTCTCCTTTTTTTATATCAAGAGATACACCTCGAAGTGCTTCGGTTTTTGTTCCTTCGTTATTATAAACCTTCCAAAGATTTTTTATACTTATTACAGACACGTTATATATTTGGTGAAGCTACTATTTTATCACCTTCTTTTAATCCGGAAATGATTTCTACATATCCATCCACTCCTCGTATACCAGTTTCAACTTTTACCTCAATAATATTTTTTAGGTCTTTTGGGTCAATCAATTTTACATATTTTTGATTATTCAAAGAATACACTGATCTAGACGGAACTGCTATAACATTACTTTTTTGATTTGTAAGAATATCAAGATTTGCTGTCATACCTGATTTTATTCTGCTATCAGATGATGAAGCAAATTTCAAAGTAATTTTATATGTGGGTACATTTTCTATAACTGTTTCTCCTGGATCAATCTTGATAACTTGTGTTTCGAAAAAAGTATCGGAACCATAAGCATCTAGAGTGGTCGTAGCAACATTTCCAACTTTTATTTTTGCAATATCAGCTTCAGGAATAAATGATTCGACATCATATTGTCCATAAGAAATTACAGAAATCGCAACCACACCGGATTGTATTGTTTGACCGTTTTCTGCAATAACTTTTGTAATAACACCATTAATCGGTGAATAAATAATTGATTTATTTAATTTTGCTTGTGCGGAATCAATATTGGCCTTAGCTTGTTCTACCATGGCAACTTGAGCATTTATTGTATCCTCGGTATTTCCTGCTATTTTTAAATCATAATTTGATTTTGCGGAATTGTATGCAGATTCGACAACATTTAGATTTGAATAAGCAAGAGAAATATCGGATCTAGCACTTGATACAGCTAATTTATATTTATCAATCGTAGTTTGAGTAAGATTTGAATTTGTTGTTAGAGAATTTACACCCGAAGACATTTTCTCTAAAAACAATTTAATTTTATCTAAATTCGAATAAGCGGTTTTTAATGAGATACTCGAACCTTTTATGTTCCAATCACTTAAAATTATTTCAGTTACAATTCTCAAACTATTGATATCATTTTCAAGTTGCGAATCATTTAAAGCAATGTTTATTTTGGCTGAATCTGTTCTAGGATTTTCAAACATTTGATCAATATTATTTCTAATCGCATTGTCTGCTTTTGTATATGCATCAATTATTTTATTATCAACTGTCATTTTTGCATCATCAAGCGAGGTTTTTGCCACATTTAATTCTTCTGGTCTTGTTCCTTTTTGAATAGCTGACAAATTGGCTTCAGCTATTTTTAATCCAGCTTTAGCTTGTTCAACTGATGCCAAAAGATCTGCATTTGAAAGTGACGCAAGAAATTGTCCCTGATAAACTTTGTTTCCAACAGAAACTGCGACACGAGAAACTTGTCCACCCGCTTCAAAAGACAAGTTCAAATCTGAAAGGGGTTTGACATTTCCTGTAGCACTCACCTCTTCAACTATATTGTGTTTTTCAACCACAATCGTTTCAACAACGGGAGATTTTTTACCTCCAAACATAAAAAACAGGGCAACAATAAGCACTAATATTATTAGAGCTGTCCACCATTTATTATTTTTTACAATGTTTATTATCATCATATTTCAATTATTTAAATTAGTAATTTGAATATTTACTAAACCATTTTATCATATTTTGGTTATTTTTTATACGACAATTCAATAATTGTCGGGATGGGGAAAATCTAATTCCTGTTTCAAGCTACCACACCCCATACCAAAAATTGTCAGAATACCGGGAATCGAACCCGGGCCTCATGCTCCCGAAGCATGTATACAACCACTATACTATATTCTGTGAATTTGATTTGTAGACAAAACTAAGCAAATCATCCTTTATTTTTTATGTATTTTATAATATACTTTTTTAGTCAAATTAAAAGGGCTAAAACAGTTTTATTAAAAACTGTTCGCCCGAACAAATTTAATAATTTGTTTTAGGGGCCGCTAGCTCACTTGGTAGAGCGTTTCCATGGCATGGAAGAGGCAACCGGTTCGATCCCGGTGCGGTCCACAGGCGTGAAAAAATCTGCACTTCTGCTGATTTTTAGCATGTGGAAAGCGGAGCGATATTTTGTGAGCCAATAGCGAACAAAACGCGAGCTGGTGTCGCGAACACCTATATATTTTAAAATTAGAATGGTTTAAAATATTTAGTAATTCGTGATACACGATAAATAGATATCCAATTAATATTTTGGGCTTGTAGTATAGTGGTAATACACATCATTCGCATTGATGAAACGCGAGTCCGATTCTCGCCAAGTCCACAAAGGTTAAAAAATACTTAGTGTTTTATAATACACAAACTATATCCCTGCAATTCTTGTAACAATAAAAATTAGAATTATTCCTAAAATAGTAGAAACCGTTGTCCAGATTTTTGGATGATTATGATGGCTTTCTGGTAGTAAGTCGCTAGCTCCAAGATAAATAAAAAAACCACAAAATATAGAAATTAATATCGGAAATACATTTACAGGAATTGAGATTAGTAAAGAAGCAAAAATTCCTAAAACTGGAGTAAGTGAGTCTAACAAAAGCCATTTTCGGGCTTCTTTTGTTTCGCCTCCTGATCTAATTATCATATTCACTGTGTTAATTCCATCAGAAAAAGCGTGAGCAAAAATCGCAACTGCTAAAGCTATCCCTACTGCTGTAGAAATTTGAAATGAAAGTCCAACAACAAGCCCATCTACCAAACTATGCAAAGATATACTTCCTGCTCCTAAAATTCCTCTATGGTTGTGATTCTCACAATTTTCTTCATGATGTGAATGTGAAGTTAGCGTTCTATCAGAAATCATGTATATGATAAAACCCAAAATAATATAAAGTGCAATTGTTTCTGTTTGATAAAGATTTTTTCCTGATTCAAAAGCTTCTGGCAATAAATCAAAAAAGGCTACTCCTATTACAGAACCGGCAGAAAAACCTAAAATCAAGTGAAGTTTGTCTTTGAATTTTAATGCAAAAGTTCCACCAAACATAACTGATAGAAAAATTGCAATAGCTGAAATAAAAAGAAAAATCATAATATATGTAACATTATACACCAATATTCATTAAATTTGCTGACTTAATTGCAATTTTTGATCTCCACCAAAAATACGCGACTGAAGCAAAAGTAATTGTTGGAGACACCCAACTTGGTATCTCAACACCAAAACTATCTGCAATCATTATTATACCCAAAAATAAAACAGAATACATTGCTCCATTTTTAAGGAAGATATATTTTTTTATTCTATCTATATTTCCTATTGTTAACTGTCTAACAACCAAAGCGCCAAGACCATTTCCCAATAAAATTAGAGGAACTGAGAGAGTAAAAGCGAAAGCTCCAAGTACACCGTCGACTGAAAAAGTTGCATCGATAACTTCTAGATATAAAATCTTACTAATATCAGACAGGTCTTCTTTCATAAGATTCTGTTCGCTTTTTTCGGCATTTTGTTTAAAACCATGTGTAATAAAAAAGGCTGTTGACCCCACAACCGCACCAAAGGCCATCATTGGATTTATTTTCATTCCGTAATAAACAACAACGCATAAAATTACTGAGACAACTGCATAAAACCAAACGCCTTGCTCCATAAAAAATTTCTCGTGTTTTAAACCAAAACTTTTTGCTTCTAAAAATAACCAGTGAAAAAACAAAAACACTAAAAAAATACCTCCGCCAGCAAGAAGTATCGGTGCTGATTTTTCAACAGAATCATGAACGCTTGGATCACTACTGAAAGTTGATGTTAACGAACCTATAAAACCCAATGATGGATTTGTTGCCCATACAATTACCCATGGCAATAGTCCACGAACAACAAAAACCGCTAAAAATAAACCGTATATTAAAAACCATCGTCTACCTTTTGGCTTCATTGTAGAAAGAACCTCAGCATTTATAATAGCGTTGTCTATACTTGATATGACTTCAAATAAACACAAACCTACAATGATCAAGATTGTGGAAAAAATACTCATAATTAAATAATAACATATAAGTATTTAATAATAAATTATTAAAACCATATATTGAATTGGTAAATAAAAGTGATATAATCTTAGTGTGATTCAAAGTGAAGTTACATTCTCAATAAATGACATTTTAAATTATGTTCAAACACCACATTTGGCAATTCTTTTTTTGTTGGTTTTTGTATTAACAGTAATTTTCTCAGTAGCAGTATTATGGCATTTAAATAAATATAAAGATCATAGTCCCCTTACGATTTTAGCTGAATTAATATTTGTAATCGGAATTGTAATATTTATTTCTCTTGCTTTTACTTTTTTAATGCTGTTTTCAGCAAAATAATATACAAAAATGATCAAACTTGAAAAAGATGAGGAAATAATAAAGATAATCAGAAAACATTGGCTTCCGTTTACTTTTCAATTGGTTATGATGTGTATAATGATGATAATTCCACCATTTATTTTTGAATTATTTAGAAATTTTTTATTTTCTGATTTGACATTGCACAACGAATATCTCTTGTCTTTCCTATATATTGTATTCCTTATTAGTATGTGGATTTCTTTATTTATTTCTTTTGTAAACTATTATTTAGATATTTGGATTCTTACAAACAAAAGACTTGTGGATGTAGAGCAAATAAGTTTTTTTTCACGAACAACTTCAGAAGTCCGTTTAAATAATATTCAAGATGTGGAGGTAAAAGTTTTTGGCTTTATCAACACAATGCTTAAAATCGGTGACGTAATAGTGCAAAATGCTTCGTCAGGAGAAGGATTTACTATTCGTCAGGTTGGTAATCCAGAATACGTTAGAGAAATAGTTATGGAGGCATATCACAAGGACGAATCAAAAGCTCGTGTAGTGATAGTTGAGAACGAAAAAAAATAACAACGATATAAAAACTAAATCTGTCTCAATAAATTATTTTTTATATTTGTTATTTAATTCGATTGCTAGTTCCATTATTCTATCGCCAATTTCAAGCCAATCAAAATATTTTTTGTAATCTTTTGGATCAATAAGTTTAATCTTTGTTATGTCACCGTCTGGGTCTGAAACAAAATCTCCATATGGTTCTACAATACAGAATGAGCGTACTTGTCGGGTAGTTTTACCTACTAAATTTGTCACATCCTGATATCCAATATATTCTTGATGCAAAACCTTCATATTTGACTCCTCTTTAACTTCTCGAATTACTGCTTCTTGATATGTTTCATTCTGTTCAATACCACCACCTGGTGGAGTCCAGCAATTTTTCTTTTTTTCATACACAACAACGATTTTATTTTTATAAAAACAAATTGCGTGTACACCACGTAAAACATTATTTTTATCCAAGTCTAAAGTCGGGTCTTTTTCCACCCAATGAGCTTTATATATTTTCCCGCAATAATCAAATTGTGATTTTATTTCCATATATATAGTATATATAGATTAAATTATTTATCTAGTTGTTTTTAGTGTAACTTAACATTCCGACATTCTGCAGAATGTCGGAATGTTACTATGTGTATTTGAACTTAGTTTTTATTCGTACCTTAATGCATCTATCGGATTCAAATTTGATGCTCTTGCTGCCGGATAATATCCGAAAACAATTCCTATAAAAGCGGAAACTCCGAATGACAAAATTACAGACATAGGCGATATTATTGCAATAAGCAATCCTGTGAGGGTTATTGCCCACGCAATACCAATTCCTAAAAGGATTCCAATGATTCCACCTATGATTGTAAGCATCATTGATTCAACTAAAAATTGTATCTGAATATCAAATTTTTTAGCACCAACCGCTTTTCTCAAACCAATTTCGCGGGTCCTTTCTGTAACAGTTGTAAGCATCATATTCATGATTCCAATTCCTCCAACAAGCAAAGATATACCTGCGATTGCAGCTAGTAAGTATGTCATTGTAGAAGTAATGGAGGAGGCTGTGGCAAGCATATCCGATTGATTCATCGTACTAAAATCAGCTTTTGTTGGATCAGTAATATTGTGATTGGCAAGTAAAATATCTGTAGCTTGATTTTGAACATCAGTAACCAAATCTGCAGTTTGCGCGGAAATGTTTATTGCAGAAACATATTTATTTCCGATTAAAAATTGTTGTGCAACTGTAATTGGAATATATATGATGTCATCCGCACTACTTGGGCCAGATCCACCTTTAGATTGTGTTATACCGATTACAATAAATTCATTTCCACTAATTCTTATTGTTTGACCGACAGCATCTGTTCCTGTCGCAAAAAGGTCGTCTCTTGTTGTCGGGCCAATAACAGCAACTTTTGCCATTTGATTTACTTGTTCGTCAGAAAAAAAAGTTCCAAAATCAATTACAATATTTTTTATATCAACATAAGAAGGTGTTGTTCCAACAATTGAAGTGTTTGTGTTTGTTCCAGCAGCAACAATTTGTTTCTGTGTAGAAACTGAAGGTGCAACATATTTGGCACTTGTAACTCCATTTGAAATAGCATTTACATCTGCCATTGTTAATGTATTTGCTGAACCTCTACTTGCTCTGACATTACTTCCTGTTGTTCTCGGTGCTCCTGGAGAAATAACAACGAGATTCGCTCCGATTGATTCAATTCTAGTTTGAATAGAGTTTGTTGCACCATTACCAACAGCAAGCATGGCAATAACAGAGGCAATACCTATAACAATACCAAGCATAGTAAGTCCAGTACGAACTTTATTCGATAATAATCCTGATGATGTTTCTTTTAATATATCGTTTATTGTCATTTAATATGCGAAAATTTATGCGAATAATTACGAAATCCTACAAAAATTAAATAATTACAGTTTTTTTATTTTTGTTTTTTTCATCACTTAATATTAGTCCATCTTTAATATGAATAATTCTATCGGCATGTTCGGCAACATCAAGTTCGTGAGTAATAAGAATAATAGTGTGCCCATGTTTTTTATTTAAGTCCTGAAAAGTTTTTAAAACAATTTCTCCTGTTTGTGTGTCAAGATTTCCTGTTGGTTCATCTGCCATAATAAGCGATGGATTATTTACAAGAGCTCTTGCAATGGCAACACGCTGTATTTGTCCTCCCGAAAGCTGGTTCGAAAGATGATGCCATCTATTTTCTTCGAGTCCGGCAGACCTCAATGCTTCCTGTGCTCTTTTTTCTCTCTCTTCTGGCGGAACGTGTAAATATACTAGAGGTAAAATTACATTTCTTATAACTTCGGCTCTTGGCAAAAGATTAAAAGACTGAAAAACGAAACCTATTTTTCCACCACGAATATCCGCTAATTGATCATCCGTAAGTTTGGAAACATCCTGTCCATCAAGAAAATATTGACCACCGGTCGGTGTATCAAGAGCTCCGAGAATGTGCATTAAAGTAGATTTTCCAGAACCGGAATGTCCCATAATTGCGACAAATTCCCCGTCGTTTATTGTAAAAGATACGCCCTTGAGAGCTTTTGTTTCAACATCACCGTTGATATAAGATTTTTTAATATTTCTGCATTCAATCATTGTAGGATACGAAAATTATTCGAATTTTACGAATGGTTACGAATAATTAAATATTTGTAATACCATTTGATAAATTAATTATTATATCTTTCTAGTCTGCTCTAAGTGCCCCCACTGCTCCTGGCCCTCCCATTCCACCGAATCCACCTCTGGTATTTGTGGTTGCTGAGGCGGCTGTTGTTTTTACTACCGTTGCTCCTGCACTAACAGTAGTCTTTTTTGTCACTACAAGTTGTCCTTCAGAAAGACCAGATAAAACTTCAGTTGTTGTATTATTTGCAATACCGATTTTAATTTCAACTTGAGTTACTGGAAATTGAGTAGTTATACCGGAAGACAATCTGTTGGCTGATGTACTACCAAACTGTCTTGTTGATGATGCTCTTGTTGTGGAGGCAAATGTCGAGGAAGCAAAATTTCTTCTTGTGGATGTTCCAAAGTTTTTTGTTGAAGAACCTGCATTAAAATTTCCACCAAAATCTGAAACAGTCGAAGATGAAGTATCCGCAATTAAAACAAATTTCTTTCCACTAACTGTTGTGATGGCAGAAGTAGGGATTATAAGAGTGTTTGAATGTTGTGTTGTGACAATTGCAACCGATGCTGTCATTGCAGTTTTTATTTGACTATTTTGGTCGTTCATTTTTATCTGAACAGAATAACTAACTACCCCTTGAGTTACTGTTCCAAGTGGGTCAATATAACCGACATATCCTGTAAGTGAAATGCCCGGTAAAGAATCAAATGTTATTGTAACTTGATTTCCAGCAGAAACCTTTGCTGCATCAACCTCGTTCAATGTTACATTTACAACTTTTTCTGATGTTATAAGTGTTCCCAAAGAATCTGATGAAGAAACTTGTTGTCCAACCTCAGCTGAAAGTCCACCTATTTGTCCATCAAAAGGCGCGATAATAATTCTACTTGCATATGCTGTTTCAGCGTTTGTTAGATTTGCTTTTGCATTATCTAAGGAAGCTTGTGCTGTAGCAAGATCAGATGCTAAAGGTGGTTCTTTTTTTAATCTTAGGCTATCTTTTGCTTGCGCTAAAGACGTTATAGAATTGTTATATGATTGCAATGAAGAAGTAAACGAACTAATCAGTGAGTCCACACTACTTCTTGCACTTGATGCCGCACTTTTGGCTGAATTTATTGAAGTTTGTCCCGTGGAGTCTGAGGCTACACTGTGTAGTGCGAAGAGAGTCGTCATATCATCAAAATAATTTCTTATCAAATTTAAATTAGACAAGACATCATTTATGGCCCCAGCTATGTATTCATTTGAAGTATCTGTAGAAATTAGTGTATTTTGAATTTTTACGTTCTCTCTCCAAGTGTTTAACATTGGACCAAATGCATATCTTCCCTGATTAACATTGTTTTCGAGTTGCTGATTGATAAAGCTTACTCCACTTATTGTAAGTAAAGGGTTTGTGCCCATCGAATCAGTAAAGTAAGCGTCGGTGGTTAAATAAAATAAATTTGAAACACTCGTGTAAGCGTTTCTTAAACTCAAAATAATATTTTGTTTTGAATTATTTAATGAAATTTGAGCAGAATCTATACTATTATTCAAAGATATCGATTCTGATTCTGTTAGACCAGAAACCACTTTGTCATAATTTGCTTGTGCACTAGTAAAACTTGCTTTGGCTTGATTGAGGGTTTGTAAAGCATTTTTGCCATCAAGAATTGCAACGACTTGTCCAGCATTTACTGTATCACCATTTTTTACTTTGACTGAAATAATTTGTCCAAGTGTTTGTGTTTGTCCAGTCGTTTGCGGTTTGAGAGAAACTTTACTCAATGTAGAAACTTGTCCAGAACCAGCAACTGTTACAACAAGATCACCTTTTGTAATTTTTCCAAAAGTATATTGTGTCGTTGTTGCAGTCGGAAAAATTTTTGGATAAACATAATAACCGACAGCTATGATTACAATGGCGATTATTCCTGACCAGACTTTATTATTTTTTACAAAAGTTTTAGTTTTTTGATAAAACTCGGAGATTTTATTTTTCATAGAAAAATTATTGTTTTTGTTGTGAGCTTGTTGCTATTGAAGCATTTGCTGGAATATTTGCTGGATCAGGCATTATTCTAATAAGTTTTGCTTCGACTTCAGTTTTATCATTTGGATTCCCAATAACTGTAATAAAATCGTTTATTTTTAAATCTTCGGCTTTTACAGAATCTTTGAATTTCTTGATATCAGTACTTGTGCTTATTGTAATTGTTTTTTCAACGCCATCTCTATCAGTTACCACTACTATCGGAAGATTAATACTTAATATTTTTCCTGTTGCACCATGTGAATTACCAAAATCACCTCTATTCATTCCCATAAATTTATCATTTGGCCTTCCATTCATCTGACGAAAATATTGTTCCCCTGTTCTATATGAGAATCCAGCTTTTTTAAATCCTACAAACATTCCAGCTTGAAAAATTACAAGAACAGCGATAATGCAACTTAAAATATAAATTGCTTTTTTTACTTTTGAATCTTTTAAAACATTTTTAATTTGTTCCATTGTTTTGTTTTTTTATATTCTCAATTTCTTAAGAATTTGAGAATGTAAATTATTAATAATATTTGACGACTTTATAACTTTACGCTTTTAAACTTTTTAACTGATTCCACACCCTTAAACAACTCGAGAGCAGAGTTTATTGACCAAACAAAAACTAAAATTGAAGCGGTAACTATCGTAATCGGAATTATTGGTAAAGATTCTGTAACTAACAACACATATGTTTGCCAATAAGAAACCAGTGACGCTCCGTCTGAAAAAATTAATGAGAGATATTCGGAAAGTCCTGACTGATATGCATCTTTAATAATATTCATTACAAAAATAACTGCCATTGAAATGGAAGCTAATGAAACAACTGAACTTAATACCATTTTGTATATAGCATTTTTTCTTTCTTCTTTTCTAAGAGTATTTAAAATTGAGTTTTTAAGTTTTTCACTTGGCTCAATTGTATTAAAATATAAATTATTCATATACTATACATACGTTCATATTAATGAATTGGGTGCAGTCCTAAACGCAGACAAGACGCGGAACATATGCAGACTTGACGCGGAAAATATAAAACAAAAACCCCACGTGAACGAAAACGTGTGGTTTTTGTTCACTGCGGGGCTATTTTAACTTAACACTTCCGTGTATTATATCATTTATCTTTCCTGCCGTTTCACTTGCTGACACATATGGCCAGCTTTTATTATCAAGACCTGACACAACACTGTCGAGACGTTTTATCTCATCGCTCCTTTTTTTATTGAGCTCGCTGAAACCTGCTTCAATAACCTTATTATGATAATCGAGTTTTTTATTTTCAGCGATTGCTTTGTCCCGCTCTTCCTCAACTTTTTTTAGAAGAAGAAGTAAAATATCGTGTGCTTTTCTCAGTTCTTCGTATGACAGCCCTAACTGAGTCTCACTGCCTATTTTATCTAATTTTGGCGGGATTTTGTCATCAACTATCAATTGGATTAATTCCTTGATGTCAGCCATGCATTTGGCCTTATCTATATCCAACTGAAGATAAGATGTTTTTTCGCAACGCCGGATTAATTTCAAAAAACCACCAGCGGTTTTATGTACATAATAGGCTTGTTTCCTTCTGCCTTTGCAGAAAAAAGAACAAATCTGTTTAATGTTACCGTTATTCACCTCAGTGGAATGCTCTTTTACTTCAGCCATAATTGTTTCCCCTTGTCACTTGGAATAGGCCTGGCTTTTTATTGCCAGTGCGTTCCTAAATCTAATCTAAAAAGAAGATAACATGATTTATCATTTACGTCAATTTATTTGACAGTAGTTTTCTCATCTTCAATATTGCTCTTCTATGATGACTTTTGACAGTATCTTTCGACATATCCATAATTTCAGAAACTTCAGATAACGACATTTCATTTACATATTTTAAAATGATAACTTCTTTTTGAATAATTGAAAGTTCTTTTATAACTTTATTAATTTGTTTTTTGTTTTGGGCAAGAGCAAAAACCTCATCGGGTCTTCTTTCAATATCTTCTAGATTATCTTCTATAACATTTTCACCCTCATCATTGTCAAATACCGACATCGGTATATCTTTTCTTTTCCTTAAATAATCAAATGCTGTATTTTTTGCAATTGTAAAAATCCATGTTTTTAAACTTTTTTCTACATCAAAATTTTTAACATTTTTCCAAACTTTCAAAAAAACTTCTTGAGTTATATCCTCGGCTTCTTTTTCACTACTCACAAGCCGATATACAAAGTTATAAACCATTTTCAAATAGCGATTTACTATTTCAGTAAATTCTTCTTTTTCTCCATTTAGATAATCAGTTATTATTTCTTGGTCTGTTTTCTGCATTAGCAACATCATAACACAAACTCGTATATAGAAACAAAACTTATAAATATGATATAATAAATACATTATGAAAAAGACACTAATTATATGTATCGTAGTCGTTCTTGTTTGTGTTGGTATTTATTATTTTATTAATAGTTCATCTACAAAAGATGATTCAATAATAACTGGTGATCAAAATGTGGCAACAACCACAGTCACTGTAAACGATACTGTTAAAGAAACTTTGAAATCAGAAAATAAAACTGAGCAAGTTATTGGAACTTCGACAGAAGGGCGTAATATTACCGCTTACCATTATGGAACCGGTAGTACAGAACTTTTATTTGTCAGTGGCATTCACGGTGGTTATGAATGGAATACAGTTCTCCTTGCTTATAATTTAATGGATTACTTAAAGGCAAATCCTGAAATTGTTCCTACAAGTGTAAAAGTAACGGTCATTCCTGTTTTAAATCCAGACGGCTTGAATAAAGTTGTTGGCACTTCTTCTATCTTTTCAATAGCTGATGTTCCAAAATCTGAAGCTAATACTATTGTTGGTCGTTTCAATTCAAACAATGTCGATCTAAATAGAAACTTTGATTGTGATTGGCAAACAAACGGTACTTGGCAAAACAAAACCGTGAGTGGTGGAAGCACAGTATTTTCTGAAGCAGAAAGTTTGGCGATTAAAAATTATATTGAGACACAAAAAATAGAAGCTGTTGTTGTCTGGTATAGTGCTGCTGGTGGTGTATATTCATCAAATTGTCACGCTGGAATTTTACCTGAAACAAAAACTCTAACAAACATTTATTCTAAAGCATCCGGCTACCCGGCAAACGAAGAATTTAATTTTTATGAGACAACGGGAGATATGGTAAACTGGCTCGCAAAAATTAAAATTCCAGCTATAAGCGTTCTTCTTACAAACCACACAGACGTTGAGTGGAACAAAAACCTTGCAGGAGTTAAAGCAATTCTTAAATATTACACTAAATAATGAAACGGTTTTTTTCTAGACGAACAACTATTTTTAGTATTATTTTTGCAATGCTTATTTTGTGCTCCTTTACCTATTTTACTTTCTGTAACAAAACTACACCCGTCCCTAGTGTTCCGATTGTTATCAATCTTGAGCCAAAACATGAAGTTATAGGAAAATCTGTAGAACAAAGACCAATTGAAGCTTTCACTTATGGAAATGGAAAAACCCATATACTTTTTGTCGGTGGTATGCATGGTGGTTATGAATGGAACAGTGTGCTTTTGGCATACCAGTTTATTGATTATTTAAGTACCTATCCAGATTTCATTAAGAAAAATATGACTGTTACTGTAATACCATCTGCCAATCCTGATGGCGTGTATAAAATCGTAGGAAAAGAAGGACGTTTTGCTATTACAGATATTTCAAGTGATATTTCTAAAGATCCAGGACGAGTTAATGTAAATGGTGTAGACCTTAATCGAAACTTTGATTGCAACTGGCAACCAAAAGCTACTTGGAAAAATAATCCTGTAAGTGCTGGATTGGAAGTTTTCTCCGAACCCGAAACACAAACAATCCGCGATTTTATTTTGAAAGATAATCCTGTTTCTGTAATTTTCTGGCACAGCATGTCTGGTTCAGTATATGCGTCTGAATGTAACAACGGTATTCTTCCCGAGACACTTAATATAATGAATGTATATGCAAAAGCTTCTGGATATAATGCAATTAAAACATTCGATAGCTATGCAATTACCGGTGATTCAGAGGGTTGGCTAGCTTCAATAAATATTCCAGCAATAACAGTCGAGTTAAAAACTCACGAGACAGTTGAATGGGAGCAAAATTTAGCAGGAATAAAAGCACTTCTTGATTATTACAATAGCACTTCAACACCACAATAAAGCAACCATCAAAGGGGGACCCTTTTTGAAAAAAGGGTCCCCCTTTGAGTTCATATTTATCTTTTGTTTTAATGTGTATTGGTGTTATAATTTTTATATGAATGAACTAAACGAAATACATGCAAATAAAAGTAACTGGCCAATAATTTTAGACTGGGTGGCTTTAATTGCAATCGTTGCTCTTGGTTATATTATTTATTCTTTGTCACAGACTATAAACATACTCAAAAACGATCTTGGTGTTCTTAGAAACGAGACATCCTCCTCCACACAAATTTTAAAACAAGGAATCGCAAGTCTGGAAGCAGATTTAGCCACAACAACCTTAACAAGCAATGAATTGTCTCTGCAATTGCTTGACCAGCAAAATAAAAGTGAAACTTTCCAATCTACAATAAGTGATCTTTCCGGAACGCTTGGCACATTAGAAAAACTTTCAAAAACTGACAAGGAACTTTTGCAAAAATATTCTAAGGTTTATTTTCTTAGCGATAATTATGTTCCATTAAGTCTTGCTGTTTTGAATCAAAAATATGTATTTGATAAAACAAAAACTATATATTTTCATACAACAGCTTTACCTTTTTTGACGAAAATGCTAGACCAAGCAACAAACGACGGTATTTCGATGAAAGTTGTTTCCGCTTATCGTTCTTTTGGTGCTCAATCAAGTCTTAAAAATGATTACTCTGTTACTTATGGAAGTGGGTCAAATCAGTTTTCAGCTGACCAAGGATATTCTGAACACCAACTTGGCACCACAGTAGATATTGCTACCGAGAAAATAAAAATTCCTTTAATGGTTGATTTTGCCGATTCACCAACATACAAATGGCTTACCAACAATGCATATAAATATGGTTTTATACTTTCCTATCCAAAAGACAATACCAACTATGAATATGAGCCTTGGCACTGGAGATTTGTAGGGGTACAACTTGCGACAATGCTACATAATAATGGAAAAAATCTTTCAGATATGGAACAACGAGATATTGATACTTACTTAGCAAATATTTTTGATTAAAAACAAAGCGTCCCCTGCGAAAAAGTTTTCGCAGGGGACTCCGTAATAAAAGAGCTTTCAGATTTGCAAGAACCTGGGCTTTTTATGCCACATCTGCTTTCCTTTAGGTGAGATGTGCAATTTCAAAAAATCAGCCATTTGCTTTATGGTAGAAATATGCGGTTCTTTCCCCATACTCTCGTATACATCCAAGCCAAAGTTATTGGCGAGATGATTTCCATTATGTTGCATTTTAGGATCTTTGAACGCCCACAGTTTTATATCGAACAGTGCTTCACATTCCCCGACCGTATCCTCAACCGCAATCACACCAGGTGCCAATTCCGCCATTCTTTGGGGAATCAACTTTGGAAAAAGTTTGGCAAGTTCCCTATAGTAGCTAACCACCTTCTCTTTCGTTTTTTTCATTTAGTTTCTCCTCGAGATAAAAGATTACAGCTTTTTTTTATTATACGACAACAAAAACTATATTTAATCTTTCGAAAGGTTAACACATAACCTTATTTGAGTAAAGAAATCATTACAACACAAAATTATTTTATTACTAAAACAAAAACAATTCTGTTATAAAAAGTTTTTGGTTTGTATATCACAATAATTAGAACATTTGCACATAAAAAGCGACGCGGATTACCGCGTCGCTTCTCATATTTTGTGTTTATTTCGTACCTTTACACCTGAATTTTTGAAAAGAAATAGCTTCCAAGTGACAAGAAAATTACTGTTACAACAGAAAGCACTAAAACATCTATATGCAAGCCAAACTGAGTGCTACCAGTCAAAATTACTCTAAATGAATCAATTCCGTAAGCAAGCGGGTCGAGCGATGAAATTACACTCATTATTTTTGGCAAACCAGTCAGAGGAAATATGGCACCAGACAAGAAAAATAAAGGCATTATCAAAAAATTAACTATTAATTGAAATCCTTGCATGTCCTCGAGTAAACAAGTGATCATTGTTCCAAGTGCGGTAAAAAGCAAAGCGACAAGAAGCATCAGTAAAAGCAAGATAGGAAAAAGATACCAGTTTTCTGGACGAAAACCAAAAAACATAGAAATAAAAAAAACTATTAATCCTTGCATTAAAGACATTGTTGCTCCTCCGAGAGTTCTCCCGAGCATAATATTAAATCTTGAAACTGGTGCTACCAAAGTTTCCTTCAGAAAACCGAACTGTCTGTCCCAAATTATTTCCATTCCAGAAAAAACTGCAGAAAAAATAATACTCATTCCAATAATTCCGGGGACCAAAAAATTCATATAATTTCCCTGCCCCGCTTTTTGAAAAACTGGACCAAAACCAAAACCCAAAGCAACGAGAAACAATAGAGGTTGCGCCAAAGAGCCGATCATTCTTGATCTTGATCTTACATATCTTTTTAGTTGTCTCAGCCAGAGTATATATATTGTTGTCATTTTAATATGCGAAAATATTAACTGCAAATAATAACGAAATCCTACGAAAATTTTAATCACTAATATTTGTATTTTTTATACTATATACTAAATACTTATACTGTATACTATTTCCTCCCCGTCCACGCTTTTCTATGCATTCTCATCCTATCTTCCACTCCAGTGCTTTCTTCGCGAATTGAATTTCCAGTAAGCTTCAAAAAAGCTTCTTCCAATGTATTCGCACCCGCTTTTTCTTTTAATTCAACTGCTGTACCAGATGCGATTATTTTCCCATGGTCAATTACACTTATTCTTTGAGCAATTTTTTCCGCTTCTTCCATATAGTGTGTAGTGAAAAAAATTGTTGTTCCTTCATTTTTATTTAACTCTTTCAAATAATTCCACATATGATTTCTCGTCTGCGGGTCAAGTCCAAGTGTTGGTTCGTCCAAGAAAATTATTTTTGGATGATGTAAAAGTCCGCGGGCGATTTCCAATCTTCTTTTCATTCCGCCAGAAAATTCTTTAACTAAACTATCTTTTCTATCGAGCAAATCAACAAAATTTAAAAGGTAATCGATTCTTTCTCTCCTCAATTTTTTTGGCACATCATAAAGTACGCCGTGAAATTCCATATTTTCCCAAGCAGTGAGCTCGTCATCTAGACTTGGATCTTGAAAAACTATTCCGAAAGATCTCCTAACTTCATTTGGTTCGGAAACTGGATTATATCCATTCAAAATAATCTTTCCTGAGGTCGGATGTAAAAGTGTGGTCAGTATTTTTATCGTTGTAGACTTCCCCGCTCCGTTTGGTCCAAGAAAAGCAAAAATTTCTCCTTTTTTAACATCAAAAGAAATATCGTTCACCGCAGTGAAATCTCCAAACTTTTTTACTAAATTTTTTACTTCGATGATGTTCATGATTACATTATACAGGAAAAATTTAAAAAAATATCGAGTAAATTTTAGCTTGCGAGAATTACCGTATTGTCAGAATTTAATTTTAAGAGAATAGAATTAAAGCAATATTTTATCAAGAATTAATTTTGACCTGGGTTTTTCGGTAGACGAGTATAAAACAATATCATCTTCATTTGCATCTCGTCTGATTTTTTTTAGTTGTTCAGATGCTTCTTTTTGGTTTAATTTGTCACTTTTGTTTGCAACTACTAAATAATTTATTCCTTCTTCTCTAAGTACTGCGAGTGAATTTTTATCAAATTCCATTAGCCCAGCTTTTATATCAATAATAAGTATAACCAAAGTTGGTTTTGTACCAGTTTCTCTGAGATACAAAACAATCATATTTCTAATTTTTTCGATTTGCACTTTGCCTCCTTGTGCGTAACCGTAACCTGGCAAGTCTACAAAATAAAATTTATTGTTTATCAGAAAATAGTTAATTTCGGTTGTTTTTCCGGGAACTTTGCCGATTTTAACCAAAGTCTTGCTTCCTACAAGCGAATTAATAACGCTGGACTTCCCCACATTTGAACGGCCTATAAAAGCCACTTGGGGTAGACCGTCTTTAAGTATCGGATCCATATTCACAATCCCTCGCACAAATTTTGCTGATTTAATTTCCATATTTAATAGTGTAATCTATTTTAGTAAATATGAATAGCGTCGCGGATTACCGCGACGCCCCCACTCCTTGTGACTCAATCTAGTCTAGATTGAGCCACCGCCAAAACAGCTACTTTATCATATGTAAATCTCTGAGTTGTTTATTAATTTCTTCTTCACTCACACCCTTATTTTTTAGTTGTTCAATGATTTTCATATTATTTTCTCTAATTTTATAATTTTCATAAGCCATAATTGGTGTTCCCAAAAGCATAAATATTAAAACATAAACTGGAAGTTGTTTACCAAAAAGACCATTGAGACCGAACCAAAAAACGAGAGATACAATAACACCAATAATTAAATCTTTTAAAAACATTGTCCATTTATTTGATTTTTTATTATTTTCCATATTTTTTATAATTTCTCCACAACCCCCTTCTCTTCCTCCATCAATTTTTTCCACGCATCCTCATTGTTAGTTTTAAATATCTCCAATTTACTTTTCAAATTTTCAGTCAAAAGCTTTATCATTTCAGGTTTTTCTTCTAAAAATTCCAAAACAGTATCAAAAATTCTTGTACTTGTCTTTAATGCAAAAAAATACCACAGCGATTTGTCCTTTTCGCTTAATTTATATTTATCCAATATTATTTTTAATTTTTGAGTTCTATTTATCATTTTTTGTTCTATTTCTTTTAAACCCATCATGAAAAGTATCTTTGTTTTTAATATCTGATTTTAATATTTCTTTATACCTAGGATCGTTTATAGTAATCTCTTTATTTATCGTCCCATCTTCAGCATCTGCAATTTTAGTCTTTACTTCATCTGAGGCTTGTTCGATCATTATTTTTAAATCTTCTTCTGTAGCAACAGTATCATCTAGACTATATCCGTCTAATGTAACTGTGTTTTGTTTATATTTATTATTTTTTATATTTCTTAAAACGCATTCAAACATAACTATTTGATACATTGGCGCTGCATTATCAATTTTAAATTTTTCAGAAAAAATAATTCCTCCATTTTCATCGTCTCTAATATAACCATAACTTCTTAACTCATATTCAGCCATAGTTTTATAAGCTTCAAATTCAGAGTTAATCTCTTTCTCTTCTTTTTTTTCCCCATCTTGTTTCGCATGAGTCAACTCATGAACTATGGTCTTTATTTGATTAATATTTTTTAAATCAATACCTGGAATCTCAAGCACGTCATCATATGGATTATATGTGGCCTCTATTCCCCTCATTTTACTTATTTCCTTTTTAATAATAATCGCACCGTTTTTAATATTTGGAATTATGTATTTCAAAAATTGTTTTCTTAACTCTGGTGAAAGTTTATGATGATTAATAGCTTCAGAAACTATTGCAAACGCCTTTAGAGCTAGCATTTTATCAGTTTTTTCACTCGCGTTTTTAATAACTTCTTTCATATCTTCAAAAGACACTTCTCCTTTTTTTGCAAAATCAAACAATTCTTCAACTTCAGTTTTAGAATAACCAAGTTTTTCTAAATCATTACAAAATTTTACTTCCTCAGGACTTTTTACCACCGCCACCTTTTCTTTCACTAATTCTGTTTTTACTGTTTCTGAACTTTCTAGAGGTAAACTCGAACCTTCACCAAAAGATGGAAATGCTATGCAAAAAGCACCGATAGTCATCAGTTCAAAAGTGTGTATATTATTAGAAACAACATCTTTTAAAACATCTGCTTCATTTTTTAGGAATTTTACCAGTCTGCCATCTCCTTTTTCAATTACTCCAGAAACAATTTCACCAGCAACATCTTTATTGTTGATTTCTTCAATTGGTTTTTCAAATATTTGTTGCGGTTTAAATGCCATGTTATTTTTTCTTTTTACCAGCCTTTTTAAACATCGCCTCGATTGTACCTGTAAGTCCAAGGGCTGAAAGCACTTGCCAAGATGGAGTCTCTTTGAATTTTTTAAGATCGAAAGTTTCATTGAAAATTTCCTTCCATTTAATATCAATTGTAATGGGATTAAAAGATTTCTTAATCGCTTCCTTAAATCCACTTTTTTCTTCATCGTTCAATCGTTCATATAGCGAGGATAAGTTTTGAAGATTATCTTTAAGACCATTTTTAAAACTCAGAGCACAGAAATTAATAACTAGTTGCTGGTTCAAGTCTTTAATCATTTTTTTCGAGTTTTCCAATTTTCCTTCGAGCGTCTGGACTAAATACATAAATTTTCTTAAATCCTCTAAGGAATGAATCCCATATTCTTTAACCCCGGAGCTAAATGCATTTTCCCTAATTATTCCTTTTATCTTCTCTTTATCCTGTCTGGTTAATTCAACTTTCGATGCATTAAATGATTCTAAAGCCGCCATATCGAAATTTTCAAGGACCCTAACAACAGCATCAATTTCAGTAAATTTTGAAGGATATTTAAATTGAAGATAATCATTAATATGACGATACTGAGTTGGACGTAACAAAAAGAGCAGTGGCTGAATTTCTTTTTCTGCCTGTGGACCGAGTCTTGAACTTATGTCCGTAATTATTTTTATCTCTTTTGTTATTCTTTCGAATCCAACTTCTACTTGTTTAATGAAATCTATCACTAAATCCACAAATTCTGTGTCCCCTGTTTCTGTAACTTTTTCAATTAGTGTTTTAAAGGTTTGCTGAATATATTCTTTGGTACTAGCTGTAAAGTTTGATGTTCCGGACAACCTAAACATAAGCTGGTCCATTGAATCCTTCGCACCGGGATCTCTTATTCCAGATAAAATGTCTGCCAACATTTCATCGTGCAAATTGTTCAAAAAATGACGGGGAGACAGAGCTCTTGTAAAAAGAAATTTTTCGCGTGTCAACATAGGTTTAGGAGCTTTGAGCCTAAGAAACCTTGCATAGCGATCAATTTTTCCGCCTAGAAAATTCCCATAAAATCTACCACTAATATCCTGTATTCCATCGGTCAGATTGTGTATCTTTTCGTGTTCCATTGTTTTTTTCCAATCCATTTCTCCTCCTCTTATAAGATTGATGGGGGTATTGGATAAATGACGTCCATTTATGTTTTTACCATTTTTAATTTCGTCAAAGCCTCTATTATTCAAAATGATATTTATATTGAAAGTATCATAAATAATTTTTTCAATCTTTGTAAGATCAATTTTTAGAAGATTTTCATCAAGTTGGATTTTGTCTTCCTTAACAGCTTTTACATATTCATTCTTCCATATCAAACTCTCAATAAGTTGTTCCAACCTAAAAATATACGAGACGTCGTTATTTTCTAAGATTTTTTCAATCTCATCGCATAATACTACGCTTTCCTGTGATTTGATATTACATTCTTCACTATCTTCTCCTCCTTCTTTGTATTCTATTTTTTCTATTTCTGTATTTAGTTCATTATATTCTTTTATCTTTCTTTTCAATTCTTCGAATGCATCTTGAACCTCCTGAGAAAACGTAGTTTTAATTTTTTCAAAAAAATTTCTCAAGGTTGTTTTCACCATTTCGTGAGAATCCTCGATGGACAAAGAGTCAATTACTTTTTCAAAATCTAAAGAAACCGCAACTTTTTTTTCAAGTCCTTTCAAGATTTCTTCTCTTTTTTCCTCCCAAGTAGATGATATATCTGTTTTCTTTATTTCTTTTCCAGTCATATCATTGGACGGAGCTTGTTCATTAATATTCATATTGAAAGTATATCATAAATACAATTTCAAATTAATACACAAAAACGCCGCGGATTACCGCGGCTCCACCACTCCTTGTGGCTCAATCTGGACCAGATTGAGCCGCCACCAAAATCAATTAGCTGAGTATTTTTCGTGATTTTTTGCCCCCACAATTCTCAAACTTCCTCTCTGTACAAGTTTCGCAAGATAACGCCCCGCGCTCGCATCAGATACTCGTAAAAGTTTTTGAACATCGTCATTTGTAATTTTTACCCCGTCAAATTGGCTTTTTATTTGACTAGGTTGTGCCTTCCTATTAGCCAATTCCATAATTTTCGCCAAACGCTTTTCAGTACGAAAACTCAGCTTTTCCTTCATTTTCGAAAGTAAGCTAGCGAGAAAACTTTTACTATTAATATTCGAGGCTGAAGATTGTCGGACCGAAGCTTGAGGCGTTTCCTCAGGTCGCTCCGCTCCCCGTGGAAACGCCTCGTTTGTCTCCGAATTTTTAATTTCATTATTTTCCCCTGCATTTGTCATTCCTGCGGAAGCAGGAATCCAGGTTGTATTTTCGCTTTTCTCCGTTATTACAGCCCCATTTTGCTTGTCCTCCATAGCTTCAGCGACGGAGGAATCTTCGTTAGACGGCGTAGTAAAAGCGTCTTGTAAGCCGTTTTGGGGCTCAGACGGCATGTCGGAGGGTGTGGAATCCGTTGTAATAACTGGAGTATTGGTATTTATAGTCTGGGTAGTTTCAGAAGCTTGAGTGTTATCTATTGGCGTTATTTGTGTTTGATTTTCGTCCATTAGAATAGTTTAACATATTTATACTCAAAAAATTAAACCATATTATAAATCATAAATTTATATAAGTTAAATTTTAGAGATTTAGTCGGTATTTATTTTTCAGCAAAAATTTTTATGTATTCCTTGTGTGCATATAAAGAAGGGCGGGTCCCTTCACCTTTTCTGTGCAAAGAAAGTATATCTGCCTGTACAAGCTTATCGATAAATTTAAGAGCACCTGGTTTCGTCTGCCCTACCCATTCCTGAATAGTTGTAGAGGAAACAATAGGGTCCTTATATAATCTTTGAACAACTCCTAGCGCTATATCAGAGGTCTTTTTACTTAATTTAGAAATTATAGATAAGTCTCTATCTCTTAATTTTGTTATTTTCTTTGATATCTCTATAGCTTCTTGTGCCGTTTCTGTTATAGCATCCACAAAAAATTCAAGCCATGGGGCTATATCTCCATTGTGATATTCATTTAGTCTCTGATAGTAGACCTTTTGATGCTTTTTAAAATATGAGGAAAGAAACAATGCCGGAAGTTCTAAGTATTTGTGATGAATTAAATAGAAAGTTATCAAGAGTCTACCTGTACGTCCATTTCCATCCAAAAATGGGTGGATTGTTTCAAATTGTGCATGAAGTAAACCAGCATCAATGATAGGGTGAATCATTGGCGTGTGCATAAACTTTTCCATATCACGAAGGGGCTCTATCATTTCTTCTGGTGCGGGTGGTACAAAACTTGCATTATCTGGTCGTGTTCCTCCAATCCAGTTTTGTGTTGTTCTGAACTCTCCAGGATCAGCAAAATGAGTCTTGCGAGCTTTGTGCATAAGTTTCTTGTGCAATTCCTTAATAAATCTAAGCACAAATGGAAAATCGTCTTCTTTTAATTTTTTAAGACCATAATTCAAAGCTTCAATATAATGTGAAATGTCATCAGCATCTGTATCGTCTTTATTTACTGGATCAGCGGCGTATTCAAGGGCATCAATCATCGTCGCTTTTGTACCCTCAATTTGTGATGAAGAAGAAGCGTCTTTCATAACGTATGAGCTAATGAAATAGTCAACGTCAGGCAGTAACACAGTGATACCAGAAAGTTTGCCTAGCAAGAACTGGGCATAATTGGATTTTTGTATTAAATCAACAGAGGTGGCTTTTCTTATCTCTTCTGATGGAAACGGAAAAAGAGATAAATAATTATAGCCCTTTGGATGATTTTTTACTGTTCCTATTATGTTTTTCATATGTATCTTATTACTTAGTTTATGCTAATTTCTTTGTGTAAACAAATATAGCATTTCAGTTTACACAAGTCAAACAGCGTAAACTTATTGCTAATGGCGGTTGACCCAATCTCCTATATTCAATTGTCAACTAAACACGAAAAACACTAAATATGGCCTGTTTTGGGGTTTTGTATAATATCAAGCATAACGCCGCGGGTTACCGCGGCGTTTTTACAATTCTTCTGCAAATTCTGCTCCATTTTGCTTGTCCTCCATAGCTTTCCTGTCCCCCATAGCTTCAGCGAAGGTGGAAGCGACGGAGGAATCTTCGTTAGACGACGTAGTAAAAGCGTCCTGTGAGCCGTTTTGGGGCTCAGACGGCATGTCGGAGGGTGTGAAATCTGTTGTGGAAATAGTTTGGTCAATAGGTGCAAAGTTCGGTATTTCAGTAGCCGGAGACCTGCCCGATGAAAAGTTATTACTTTTGACGGGTAACTCCTCGGGCTTCATCTCATCGGTTGTTTGTATTTGGTTGTCAGACATAAATATATTTTAACATGTTATCTCGAAAAAACTATTGTTGCTAACTATTTTCGACGCTTCTCAAGCAATTAGAATTCCTCACTACTTATAGCAATCACATTGCCAGTACTTTTATCTTTGTGAGACATTAGTCCAATTACTTCATTTCTGTTGTTTAATAAGGGGCCGCCACTAAAACCAACCTCACATGAATAATCTAACTTAATAATTTTTACATTATTTATGGAGACATCGGGAGCGGAAATAGAATAGTTATCACATTTTTCTATAACACTCCCATTTCTTTTATCTTGCGAATTTATTTCCAATTTATTATTAACGTATCTTTCAATTTTAGCTGATATATATCCAATATTGTAAACTTTTTCTCCCTCTACTGGTTTGGATTTTTTTATATAATCGAAATTACTATCTAGTTTTATAAATGTAATATCTTTATTTTTACAAAATATACACTCATTTATATTTATTTTCAATCCCTGTTTTCCTGGAGGTAAAAGTATCAGTAAGTTATTATTATAATTTTCCTTCGGCACAAAACAAGACTCATTGCAACAGTGGTAAGCTGTTATAAAAGTATTTGAATTAATTAAAAATCCAGCGCCACAAAGACCTATGTCTTTTAATGTGCCGTTTACATAATTAGGTCGTAAAACCATCCAAACTTTTTCATTCATAACATGTTTCTCCTCTTTATGTTCGTAAAAGAACAATAATCACTATTCCAATAATTATCAAAATCATTTGTGTCATAAATTTAGTTTATTTTATTAATTTATTAAATTTCTTATCTTGTAAAAACCATAACCCTTTTTCCAGTATACTAAAACAACTCGACTCGAGCAGTAAAGTTTATTTAAAACACGCCTTATTTTGCACATCGAACATATTCTGTGCAATTTTATATGCATTTACGTCAATCAGACCCTCTTGGTAGTTAGTGGTTGCGTTTGATAAATTTTGTGACGCCCTATTAATACACTCTTTCCTTTGTGGTGCGACGAAAACAAACCAATAAATAACGATTATAAGCACAATTACTCCTACAATTTGTGATAATATTTTCATATTGTTTTTATTATATAATATAAACAATATCAAAACAATTAGTAACTAATACTATTAACAATTTTAAGTTAACCACAGACTCAGGAGTATTTTTGCGAGAAACAAAGTGATATAGGCTAATTTAATTTTTCTCCAATACCCTCACAACAATACCTTGAATTTTTATATCTTCATTAAATACTAGTGGTTTATGTGTTGGATTGGTTGAACAAGGCTTCAAAATAATTTGATCTTTTTCTATATGATATTCCTTTATAGTGGCATCATCACCAATAAGAGCTACAACCCTTTTTCCTTCACTTGGTTGATAATTCTTTACACACAAAACTAAATCTCCATCATTTATTCCAGCTTTGTTCATAGAGTCTCCAGATACTTTCAAAACAAAATATTTTGATCCACTAGAAAAATAGTCCCTTCTGACTGGAATCATTTCTTCGGAAATTGTTTCGGCAAACATTGCAGGTCCGCAACCAACAGATTCGAACATAGGAACATTAATCATAACCCCAGAATAAGGAGAGATAATTTTTTCTATAATTGTTTTTGTTTCTTTTTTTATCAAGTTTTCATTTCCTGTCATACTTTTAAAATATTTTTCTGTTTCCTTGTCAGTAAAATAAACATAACACCCTTTCATTCCACGGGTCATAAGAGTTCGATATGTATTTTTTATAATTTTGTCCGCTTTCTCAAAGGATTCCTTTGGATTATTTTTAAAATCAGTTTTGTATCCTTTTAAAGAAGCGTCAGTTTTAGCACGTTTACTTGGATCAGTTATAACCCTACCGTCTCTAACAATAAAATCAGGCCCAACAATTACTCCAATATAATCAACTTCAAGTCCCTGACAAGTATGAATACATCCGATTTCATTTACAGATTTTGGCGAAATAATCCAAACATTTCCGTCTTCAGAAAGATTCCATTTCATTTCAAAATTATATTCTGGAATTATTATATCTTTTAGGTTTTTATCTTTTTTACTCACCCAATTCCAACAGTACCCAGCCACCATACGCGCTTTATTATTAATCTCATTATTTTTAAAGATCATATCTTTCAGTTCGTTTGGCGAACTTACAATCTTAAAATCATAATTTGCACCCTCTAATGTGGTATTCGCTGTTTCATTTATTTGTAATATGTTATCAAGCCATGATAGATATCCGTCTGAACCATTACATCTAAACTGTGACTCTAATTTTAAATAACAAACTTTTGCACCTATTTTATTCGCCCATTTTTCTATTTCTTCTTTTTTTCCAATATCGTGCCAAGTAACTTTTTGATCTTCATCAATAAAAAACACTGAACACTTAGCAGATGCTATTATTTCTTTAATCTGATTTTCTCCAAGATTTTTAAACATTCCAGACTTCTCATTAAGCCTATGTGCTTCATCCACAAGAAGACAGTCAAAAGTATTTGAATCACAATTTATATAAGAACCTGAACCAGTAAACATATTTGAAATTTCTGTTTTCTTAAGTGTGCCAGTAAGTTTACTCTCAAACACTGCTCGTGGAGCGGCATTTTTTGTAACATATTGGGTATTTAAACCAAGTTTTGTAATTGCAACAAGTAAGTTTACGGCCACGACAGATTTTCCCGTCCCTGGACCGCCTTCAACTACAAGTATATTTTTATTGTCACAGCTAGACTTTCTTGTTAAAGCCAGTGCAGTTTCATAAACAATTTTTTGAGCATCTATCATAATAAACTCTTGATTACCTTTTATCATAGAGGCCATGCTATCTGCGAGATTTTTTGAAGGTCTTATTTCCCCATTATCAATTCTAAACAACGTATTTTTTCTTTCGCCATGTTTAATAAACTTCGCGATAAAATCTTGAAGTTTTTCTTTGTCGCCTTTACAGAATGCCGGTGCTTTTGCTAAGTACTCCGCATAATATGGACTTAAAATAACATCATTATCAATATGATTATGTAAATATGCACATGGTTCAAGCCCTATATTTTCTTCATATACAGTTGCATTAAATCCATACAAAAGAGCAGAATATGACCACGCTTGATATGATGGGTGTAATTCTTCACTAAGTCCACTCTTAAAACGAGTGGTTACTACGGCGTCTTTATCTGTTTTTTGTATGTCGGTCCACTGTTTTAATTCTATTATAACTATTTTTTCTTTACCGTCGTCATCTTCTCCTGTAATAATAAAATCTATTCGATTTTTTGTTCTTGGAATAGAATATTCAATGGCTACAACAGAATCATTTGGAATTTTGTCGGTTTGCATTACTTTATACATAGCATCACCTAAAGAATTCTTCCATGAATTATATTCACTACTTCCAACTTGAATATCAATTTTTAATTTTTCTTTTACACGGGTTCTGACAATATCCTCAATTCCATTTGAAGCATCTTTTAAAAATTGCAATTTTGTTGATTCGTAAACAATCATAATTACAATTTATTATATTTAGTATGCTTACCTTTTGCTTTTTCAACAGAATATTTTTCATTATTTTGTTTCAATTTTTTATTTGAAACTTCAATTATATCTATATTTAAATCGTAACTCATCAAAAGAACCCAATACAAAACATCAGCCAGTTCATCACCGATATGTTCCTTGTGAGTTTTAATATACTCCTTCATTTCTTCTGCATTTTTCCATTGAAAATGTTCTAGTAATTCAGATGCTTCAAGAGATAGCGAAATGGCACAATCTTTCGGATTGTGAAATTGTTTCCAGTCGCGAGCATCACGGAAAGCTATTATTCTACGTGTTAATTCATCTAAGTTCTTCACACCATAAATGTTATCATAAAAACTAACAAAAAACAGTAGAGCAAAAATGAAAATGGGAAAAATGGGGTCAGAAACCTTTTTCTCTATCAACTTTTGGCAAATCTTTAATTTTCATATTTTGCACAAGATCTGACATTCCGACATTCTCACACAACTCATACCAACAAACTCCAGTTTGTTGGTATGACATCTCTATGTTGAAGTGATTTCAAAAAATTATTAAAAAACATCTCATCCTCAACCCATCTTCCAAATAACATTCCGACATTCTTATGGAACCATTCGCGCGAATGGTTCCATATGAAGATAATGACATTCTCACATTCTTGAGAATGTGAGAATGTCATATTGATTACTATTTTGTATGGTCACAAATATTTTTCCTGACAGAAAAATTTCTCGACCCCGACTCGTCATTTTTGCCTTTCGCTCGGCTCAAACAAGAATATGACCGCGTCTTCCACATATAAGTAAAAACCTGCAGAAGTGCAGGTTTTTATCTTTATGTAGACCCCAGCGAACGAAGTTGGAACCTATTTAACTAAACATAAAGGCAGTTTAAGAAATTAATTTAAAGGTTAATTTAATCTTTTGATTACCTCTTCGAATGGGTATGCATCTTGAGGTTTTCCACTTAAATCTTTTATTTTTGTTGAAATAATCTTAGGGATTGTCTCTTTTATAACTCTTTGAATAAGATAATAATCTTTTATAATTTTTTTAGTATTAACAAATGTTCCTATTGCTCCATAATGCATCTTTGTTTTGGGATCATAATAGAAACCCTTCCATTCACCTTCTTTTTCAACTTGAGGACTGTTTATTAATTCTTTGATAGATTCTATATTCATTACATCTTCGAATGGATATGCATCGCCTGGTTTTCCAGTTAGATCTCTTATTTTTATTGAATTAATTTTTGGAATAAAATTAACTATCATTTTTTGAAGTGTAGTGTTTTCCAAATTAATTTTTTTAAAATCAACAAATGTTCCTATTGCTCCATAATGCATATCTGTTTTTGGATCATAATAGAAACCCTTCCATTCACCTTCTTTTTCAACTTGAGGACTGTTTATTAATTCTTTGACAGATTCTATCTTCGTTATCTCTTCGAATGGGTAAGCATCCTTGGGTTTTCCAGTTAAATCCCTTATTTTTATTGAATTAATTTTGGGAACTAAATTATCTATCGTTCTTTGAAGCGCGCCCTTGTCTAAATTAATTGTTTTATGTTGAGCCAATATTTTTGTTATTCCATAATGTATATTTGTTTTTGGATCATAATAGAAACCCTTCCATTCACCTTTCGTCTCAACTCTAGGAATATCTATTAATTTCTTCAGTGATTCTACTTTGATTACAACTTCGAATGGATATGCATCGCCAGAATTTCCAGCCAAGTCTCTTGTTTTTATAGAATTAATTTTTGGAATTTGAGTGTTTATAATGTTTTGAACTGTTCTGCGTGTCAAATTAATCATTTTATGATTTGATAGCGTTCCTACTGATGCATAGTGCATCTTTGTTTTCGGATCAAAATAGAAACCTTTCCATTCACCAGCTTTTTCAACTTGAGGAGTGTTTATTAATTCTTTGATAGATTCTGTATTAATTACTACTTCGAAAGGATACGCGTTATCGTTAGGTCTTCCAACTATATCTCTTATTTTTATTGAATTAATTTTTGGAACTAATTTGTCTATCGCTTTTTGAAGCGTAGCATTATCTAAACTAATTTTTTTATAATCAATAAATGCCGCTATTGTTCCATAATGCATATTTGTTTTTGGATCTAAATAAAAACCCTTCCATTCACCTTCTTTTTCAACTTGGGGTGTATTAGTATTTTCTTCCGATTCACCTTTTATTGGTAAATCTTGATATAGACATCGTTTTATATTTTCCATCCATCTAGATGATTCAATGATACGAACACCGATACCAAGATTGTTAATAATAAACTCATCCTTCTCTTGTTTTGTCATATCACCGACTTCTTCAGTAGACTTATTTAAATCAGTAACCTTTTTTAAATCAAAAATATAACTAGCATTCCATTCTTCATCGCAAATTAAAACAAATCTATTTAATTCAGAGATTATAATACTGTAATAACTAAGTTGCCTAACGGAATTGTCTGGCATTATCCCATCAGTTGTAATTATATTATCCCATTCGGTACCATTTTCTTTGAGAACATATAATAACGTTTTTAATCTAATAGTAATACCTGCTCGTTCGAAACCAGCCCTAGATCCAGTAATAATCTCGGCAGACAGCGTACCAGGAGGTGTGATAACACGATTCGAATGCAAAATTCTCTGTTCTATATATACATCAGCATCATTTAAGATCCTTATCTTTTCCTTTATATCATCTAAAATCTTACCTATGCTATCTATACTAAAAAAACTATATGCTTTGTCCTCAAGTTCTTTTCCTGTACATTTTGATTTATTTTTTCTTTGATATTCCTCTATTATCTCGTTTGAAAGTGAGACAAGACTAGTCATCATATTTCCAAAAAATCCAGAGATATCGATAGAGGGTCTTCTTTGTATTATTTCCTGTAAACGATCTTTGAATGATTGGATTTTTTCTTTATCTATTTTTATATTTAGTTTTTCAGCTTCAATTCTATCTTTATCAACCAAAGAATCCCTTTCGTCTTTAGGTATTTTTGCAAACTTTTCCAGATCTTCAATTTTAGAAAAATCAATTCCTCTCATGATTATATATTACCACTGTTTCAATCAAAAAACACTAACGGAAAAAATGGGGTTAAGCCACTTTTTTTTATTTAAATATCTCTCCGCTTATTCATGGGCTCATTCGCGCGAATAGTTCCATCTCTAAATTTCACGAGCGGAACATGAGTACATTTTCATCATTCTCCCATTCGTGCGAATGTGGGACTATTAACGTAGGAACAAGCGGACCGCTTCACCACAAGAGTACTTCCAATCTCTAATCGCTTTACTCAAGAGATTGTGGTCGCGCATCTCTCTACCTACCGTGGCGGGTACTTTTCCGCCATTCTCCCATTCGTGCGAATGTGGGATACATCAAAACGTATTGACCTATTCAATTTATTCCGAGCGGAACATGAGTACATTTCTCTCCCGCGACAACGATTTCGTTCCACAAAACTTTGTGTATCACGAGTTACTAAGTATAATTTTTCGCTTTGCTCAAATTCTACGTAAGTACTCGCGACCCCGCCTCGCAATTCCACAAGCTTGTGGAATATAGCTGCGGCTTCCACAGTGCATAAAAAAACCGCGTGCAGACGCAGTTTTTTAATCACTGTGGTCAATCTTGGACAAAGTCAGAACTTATTATGAACAAAATCCTGATGCAGAAATTTAAACAAAGGATTCGGCAGGACGAGCATTTTCTCTGGGATTTGGTTTCGTCCTTCCTTACAGGAACAGTACACCTTTCACATTTTGGGTACAAAATGTTCAAGGTCTTTCATTTGGGTCCCTACCCAAATTTCAACCTCTCTCTTTCTCTCGCCCGCAGGAAGGGTCTGGGAAGGAATGCGGGCGATGATTCCAGTTTCACCCGTTAAAGTTTTGACTGACGCATACTGCACGGAAAATCTTTGATTTTCCATCAGTCAAAAGTTTTCTCGGGTAAATTTTTGCGGGATTTGGGGCGGACAAATTCAAAATACAAATTCCATAGCTGTGCCTCTTCCATCTATTTAGTACATGAATAAAGAAATCCATCCTCGGCATACGCCTCGGACATTTCCGCTAGGGCTACTCGCGCCTAAGTTCCTATGTGCGGGCGTTTCTTTTCCGAACGGCTCATTTCCTAGGAAATGAGCCGTTCGGAAAAACGCCCGCAGCTATTTGGGGAGAAGAAGAAATCTTCTCCCCAGCTTCGGGACTCCTCCTCGT
>CAINLW010000016.1 GCA_903850545.1 uncultured bacterium | reverse complement strand
TTTTTCCTCGTCAAATACCGTTCTCGCCGCTACATGACCCAAAACAAAATATGTTTTTTTCGAATCAATCCTTGCGAAATAATCAGAAATAACTCTGTAACTGGTAAGAGAAGGGCCGAAAGTAACTTTCGCATTTCTTGAGGCAGGATCATTTACAAAGAAATCTTTATTCGGGTTCCATACCATAAGAGCGAAGTCTGTTTTTGCGAATTCCGGCTGCGCACGTTCCGTATCAAGTACGTCGGCGTCGGGGATATTTGCGTTTGAAAGTTCGGCAAGAACTCTGCTTAACTCGTTATTGTTTTCCGCGAGAGTCGGACTTTTTGTAAAGTTTGTCGGATTAGGCGTAACAGCCGGATTAGCGTTAGGCATAAAGACAGGGGCATTTCCGGACGAAGTATTAATACTACCCCCTTGTGCGACGGCCTGAGCCGTAGCGCCCGCTGTGACATTTACTCTTGTTGAACCATCATCTGCGTAAGCAGCAAAAGTAAAGCCAAGACAGAAGATTATTGCAATAATTTTATTCATTTTCACACTCACCTGGTAAATTAAAGGAAATTTTGAAGGATTAAATCCTTCCTCTCAACCATTCAAGAGAGAAGGGTTGTTTGCCTTTGAAAAATCAGCTTTTTCAGCGGAATTAAACAATATTTCGAATAAGAATTTTTCTCGTCGATATAAATCGATACTCTATTTTTCTCATTATTCTCAACAATTTATTTTTCAAAGATCTGATTCTCGATAACACGAAAATTTCGTTTACACAAGATTCCTGAATATAATGGCAAATTTAAAAGGTTTTGTCAAGCTTTTTTTAAGGAGATAAAAACCCTTATTTTATAAGCTATTTTGGAAATTACAAAAAATAAATGTTGACAAATATTTACTATGCTTAATTTATATATAAAAATTGCTCTCAAATAAAAAAACTCCCCACATTGTGGGGAGCTGACTTTTAACACGACCTAGTGGTCATTTCTGGTTATTCCTGTTGAGGAGTTATCGTAATAGTCCCAAAGAACTCAGATCTACTAGACCCTGAAGAAGAGATTAATCCGGTTGTTGGATTGATAGTAGTGCTCGTCGCACTGTTCCCTGCAGTACCTGAAATGGTATTATCAAGGATTTTTCCATCTACACCAACGTTTCCGTGAGTAATACTTGTTCCATGATCAGCTGAAATTACAGAATACTGATCATTTGCAACTTGTCCGGAAACAAAAGACGGATCAATTTGTAATGAAACACTTCCTAGGATCGCACTTTCTGCGAGAGACTGTTTGGCTCCGCCACCAACTGTGGAGGCTGTTCCGTTGGAAATCCCCCCGGCAGCAGTATCTGAACCGGAAAGTGTTCCTGAAAGATTCATGATGTTACCTGTGTTTATCTGTGTTACATCACCGTATGATTGTGCAATCGAATGAGTATAGCCGGTAACGGACGAAATTTTGGTTGTAGGAGTTATAGCCGGTGGAGTCGTAACATCTAATGCAAAAGCAGAAGATCCAAGAACCATAGAAATAACCGTTGCTAATATTATTCTTTTCATCTCTTTTATTTTCCTATTCAAAGGTAAAAGTTAGTCAAAATGACAAATGCCCAGGAAATATAGTGCGCGAAGAAAAAAGAGACGATAGAAAGGAAATATACAAACCTACGTCTGCAAATTTCCAACATCACCCAAATATCAAAGAGCGCAGGGTTCAGATTGAGATGAACTCAAATGAACTTTTCAAATGCTAACATAAATAACAAATCAAGTCAACTATTTTGTAAAGTGTTCAAAGTTTATCCGTAAAAACCCCTTTTAAAGGGCCACATTTGAAATAAGACTAAAAAGAACATAAAAGGGAGGGGACTAATTTTTTAAAGTTTCTTTTACCGCGATTACATCCCCTTCCATCCCGTGAAGTACCGCCTCAAATCGAGCACAAAGGTTTTCTGAAAGCGCAAACATTTCATCAAGCTCGGCTCTCTTGTTAATAAAAGTTCGTGTATAAATATACAGCTTGTTTTGAATGAATTCGAATCCGAATTTTTTTGATGTTTCAATGAGTTCTTCCATGACATCCGGAGTAAATATTTCGTACGCTTCCATTTCAAAATCCTTTTGAACGGTCAATGAAAAATACTTGTTAAAATTACCCTCCAGTTTAAGATTAACACCGCCGTCAAAAACGGGTATGTCATTCGAAAAAAATAAATCCGGTTTATGGACTAAAATATGAGGAACGATGCAATCAAAGGTTTTTTCAAAAACAGTATTTTGATAGGTTCGCGATGATTTCCCTTCCCCCACAACGTAGGAATAGAGGAATATTCTGACGGGGTGCGATTCTTTTGTACTGTTAAGAACGTGCGAAATTGAACGACCATGACCTATTCCAAAAAGTGATCCGACAACACTCCCCATATCGCCTTGGTTTACATACTCATATCCGAGGTCTTTTGCGAATTGCCTCATAAGGAGACCTCTGACTTTATTCAGGTTATAAGCATAAATCACAAAAAGACCGGCCGCACCGCAAAAAATGAAATCAATGTAATCATTAGTTAAAACGCCTAATAATATTGCCGTAGCGATAATAAGAAATGCCAACAAATAATTTTGTCGACGCATAAGGATAAACTGCATTGTTGATTGATTTACATCACTAACACGCCCAACATCATCCACGGAAGAAACTTCTGTTTGCATTATTGATGTTTGTATTTTCTCTGTGTCATTCATATAAAAAGTAGATTAAAAAAAACTGCCAAAAACCCTCCAAGTCCGCCAAATGAATTTTAGTCTTCTTTTTCAGATACTGATTCACAGGCTTCAAAATACAGCTTACTCATCTCTTCCACGTCTTCTGAAGTAACATCGTGTTCTAGCTGTTCTTGAACAAAGCTTTGAACCAAGGGGAGATGAAAAATAACGGCGGGAAGATTGGAATTTTTAGACGGCGATTGAGGCAGTGAGGAATCCGAAAGAAAATTTTTCATATTGAGAAAAACAGCGCGGATGTTGTTTACATCGGTAATTTTTGAAATCTCCAAAATGAGCGGGTGGTTCAGATTAAAAGATTCCATATGTGAAATCATATTTTCACACTCTTTTATAAAAATATTTTTAGCTGTTTCATTCATAAATAGAGGGAGATTAAATTATGCAATTTCGTGTAAAACATCTGCGAGTTTTGTTTTTTTTGTTATCACCGATGAATCCTTGGGAGAAAACATTTTTACTTTTCCAAAAGTATCTGTTTGTCTTGAAATAGCGCGCTTTACCATTACTTCATTTTCCATGGCTATTTTTCTATTCAAATCTTCAGGATTGGAATAAGGTGACAAAATTCGATTCAATCTGTTTTCGATACCCGACAAATCCGGCTCATCTTGGCCGATTTCTCGCAATGAAAATAAGTTTCCACCATCACGAACAACCACCCCCGCAGTAGAACGGCGAAATTCTTCCGTCATAAGCTTCATCATTTCATCTGCCGTCGCGTAATCATAATTATTGTTGTAAGTCCCAAAATAAGGAATATCTACGCGAAAAACCTGAAGCCCGTTATTATTTGTCGTTTCAACAAGGTCGATAATTCTCTTTTCTGCCGAAGCATCAAAACGGATAGCTCCCGTCCCAGGGTCTATCGTTTCCAAGCGTATTATTTCTTTTTTAAGAGTTTCAACGGATAATTTTTCGCCGTCTTTACGTGCTGAAAAAAGTTGACCTTCTTTTTCTTGTATTAATCGTATGTTCCCTTCAACCCCCCTTGCCTGATCTAAATATTTAGAAGCCGTACTCGAAATAGCTTCCGAATCATAAAATGGTTTTTCCGGTAAGGTAGCACCGGGATGAGCTTTAATCCATGAAATATCCGCATCGGCAACAGCCAGTCCATCCATAAGGTTGCTGACATCCTCCTCGAAATTTTCTGTAAGTAAAATATTTTTAGGAGATGACCGATAAAAATCAAGAGGAGCAATCCATTTTTCTACGGGAATCAATTTCAATTTTTTTAAAGCCAAAGCTCTCAATAAATTCGCGGATCTTTTTTCATTTCCGGAAGAATTTAATTGAAGACGCAACCATGCCATTAATTTATCAACTTCCCCTTTTTGTATTAATTCAAGATATTCCGGCTCCTTCGTGATAATCTTCATCTCTGCTTTAATATTTGTTTCCAACATCGCATCTTCATATGCTTCACGTCCGATTTTATCATCAATCAACATTCGTTCCTTTTCCGCATTATATTCTCGGAATAATTCATCCAACCGATTGTCATCTTTCTTTGTCATAAAAATAATCTCATCTCCGCCGACACGAACAATCTCGAACGGTCTTTCTTCAATATTCTCACCAAAAATTCTTCCGGCCACACGAGTTAATAGATGAAAGCACTCATCAACATTTTTTCTCGATTCTGAAGGATTTTCGTTCGGACTATGAAGCATGGTGTTTCCAATCCCCATTCCTGCCATATCCCCAAGAACAACGTCTACAGAGTCGCCAAACTTATCCCGCAAATACTGAGCACCTTCCGGTAAATACAAAAGTTCTTTTTTCCTCATTCCCGTCATATTATCTAAACGAAGGTGATATTCTCTTCCCTTGCCGGAAAATTTACGCTCAGAGGACGGAGCAATCGGTTCTTCTGTTTTCATGTTATTTTGAAAAAAATTCTCGGAGTTCATAAAGCAAATTCAATAAGCCTATTATACCTCTTGTAAATCAATAATTAAAGACAACCCCTTTTACAGGATATTTATTCAGAATTATCCAATGAGACATAAAAAAAGACCGAAAAAATTTCGGTCTTTGGAATTCACTTCTCAACCTCAGACAGAAGATCTTCAAGACTCGGTTCTTTCAATGATTGTTTGTAATAACTTTTGCATATTTCAATCTTATCGGGAGTTATCGTTTTTTTCAGATTCAAGAAATCAATATTTGCCCTGAATTGATTCCTCAAAAAATGATGAAAATATAATCCGTGATCAAATTGGCAAAAATCGAATGTATTTGTCGGATCAACTTCTACCAAGCCGTATGGGTGTATATACACAACCGCCCAAGAATGTAGCCCGAAGGAGCCATAATTTCCACATACTCCAACAGCAGGAATCCCCATACCCCTACAGAGGGCTACAAAAACATGGGTTAAACAATCACATTTTCCCATACTATCGTGGATGGTTCTACTCGCCGATAATCCTTTACCAAAGGGCCATTTTACTATGAATACGGGATTCTGCGCATCAAATTCATTGAGAATATAGATAGCTTTTAGACGAGGTTCTTGTATTTCTTCCGGGACAACAATCCCTGAACACAGCCTTTCCAATGGGTCTTTTTTCATAAGAATTTCTTCCTTTAAAAAAGACCGGATCATGAGAGAAGAGATTTTATCATTAGGAAAAGCTCGTATCGTTGTTTCTAATTTTTCGACGGCTTCTTTTGTTGCTCGTGAATATTCAATATCTTTATAAGCAAAACGAAGCGCCGCGAGAGCTTGCCAGTAGGGATTATATTCTTTTTCAAAAGGAAGTTCCTTGATGATTTTTTTTGCGACCTTTTGTACTTCGTCTGAAGAAAAATCATAAATCTCATCTTCCAATAGATATGATTTCATTACATTCTGAGCTAAAGAAGAATGAAAAGTTTTCTCAGGATTCATAACCCCTTTGTATGTTCTATCGGTAAGAAGAAGTAATGCACTGCCTTCTTTCCCCTTTGAGTTAGGCATAAGCCAAAACCAATCATCTTGTATTTTAATTTCAGAAATATTTTTCCCCGACAAATATTCAAGTGAAAACAATTCCGGCGGAACATGTATATATTCATTTTTCCAAATATTTCGCACATAAAGAATCGCCTGATTCTCCTCTTTTCCGAAAGAAAAAAAGGAGTCCGAATAGGCATCGCCTTTTTTCCATAACCTAGCCACAAAACCCCCTTTTTTTAACTCTGTAAAAATACCTAATCTACCTCAAATAAAGCAAAATCCCCCCTTTTTGTCAAAAATCAAAAAACCCGCATCCGCGAGTTTTTTGTTTTTTATTTGGGGTGACCACTGGGAATAGGTCACAAATATTTTTTGAGTTGCGACTCAAAAAATTTCGCGACCCCGTCTCGCCTCCCCGTGCGCAGGGATGACTCCGACCTTCAATTCCCAGACGCGAATGAAGCAGTTCATTCGCTTGGTCACCCCATATATAAAAATCGCCAAACGAATGGCGATTTTTATATATGGGGTCTTAGTCATCACAATCTTATAACCATCATTTCGGACACCGAATATATGCAGAATTTACAGACAGAACTGCGGTTTATACAGTTACTACAAAAAGAGGAACTGGCGGGAAATTTTTAGAAAAATCAATTATTCGCTCATTCGTGTTACCCATTTTTCAATATCTCCTTTTTCTTCTTCAAAAATGGTTTTTCCTTTATCAAGTAGGGTTTGAAGCCCTGGATAAAAGAGTTTTTCTTCTTCTCCAAGAATTGCACGGAATGGCGGGGTATTTAAAAGAATAACATTGAGAACTTCGGATAATTCCCACAAAAGTCCTGAATTTTTGTCCTTCCCTTTTGTCTCTGGGATTTTCTCATCACAAAATTTGAAATAGACAAAATGCGTAATTTCGTGGATAGCGACTTCAAGACGAAGTGGTAACGGGCGACGATAGTAAACTTGAAAAGAAAGTGTTTCGGGAAAACGCGGATTCAAATCAAAAATAGAAACATATCCTTTATAGACCTCATTTCTCAAATCAAGATGAAACACGTTTTGAAGTGCTGAAAAAAATTCTTCTTCTTTACTAGCAAGCAATTCAGAAAGTTCACCCTGAGACTTCTCAATTTCATCTTTATGTTCTTCATAAAATGACGGAACATAAGTATCGGCATTTTCAGCCGTAAAATTCGGATGATCTCTTTTTATCAATCCATCAAAATCCATTCCCCCAGCCGAAAAACCAAGAAAATCAAGTCCGACCTCTTTATCCATTTTTTGGTCAATAAGAATTTTTATCATAAGCCAAAAACCTATTTAGCTAAATCGCGAATGACAGGCTCTTGCATTTTGGCGTGTAATGAGCCGTATACAACAAAAACACTGTATCCATCTTCCCAATATTTAGAAATACCGTCTAAAATAAAAAAATCTCTAATTTTTATAGATTGCCTTGATATTTCATTAATGAGAGACTCGTTAAAAGAATGGTCTTGTGTTTTTCTTAAAAATTCTTTATCTTCCAAACTAAATTCTTTACCAAAAATCTTTTTATGCACATCCTTTACAATATCAAATGAAAAATTAAAATCTTTCCAACTTAGAGCGGTTTGATATCTTTTGATATTTTTTTCGATAAATTCATTAAAATCCCCAGGATTAGATTTTCTTTGCCAAGATACAATTCCACGCATAATGTAATAATAAAAAATATCTTCTTTTGAAAAATCTTTGAGCAATTCATTCGCTTCAAAATCAATCGTCGGCTCGGGTCGATAAGCAGAAACGCCCGCCTCTTTAGCCCAATAAACAATCGCCCCTGTTTCCCCAAATCGATTTATTGACTCTTCCAAAGTCGTCATAGTTTTTTCTACCACATTCCCTTCGTAAATAAGAACTGATTTTTCTACTGACACAACACCTAAAAACATCTCCCACTGTTTGCGAAGTTCTGTAATAATCGGATGACTCGGATCCATTACATGTTTTGTTCCAAAGTAAACGAGTGTCTTTTCTCCATCTTTGACAGAATAAACATAAGGAACAGTCTCTCGGATACTATCGGGTAATTCTGTATATTCTTGATATGACAATAGTAAATTTTTATTCATATGTTATATAGTATAAGAAAAGCGGGTTTTTGCAAACCCGCTTCATAACAACCTAACTTATTTATCTCCTGGGCAATCAGGATAACTATCATCAAAACTATCGTCTGAATCCCCGTGCCCTGAACAATCAGAAGCCGATACTGGCGGTAATTTTGCAATTCGTTCAAAAGCACCTTTAAGTGCTTTGTTTTTTTCGATTAAAGAACTATTCATCGTTTTCTCCTTTTTCTAACGTACGTTGAATGTAGTCATATAGCTTAAGACGGCTTTCGCAGTAGGTGTATACTAGTATTCCTTCTTCGTCTGCTCGTCTATGACTACAGCAACCGTTATAACATAATGACAAAAAATTGCAAGTCTTACATTTGCTCGGCAAAATTTTAATTTCTTTTTTAAAATCAAGAGAATTTTGACTTGATATTAAATTTTGATAAGTTTCCAAAAATTCAAGGTTTCCAAAATGAAACCGCCGACCAAACCTTTCGCAAGCATAAATGTCACCAGTATAATCAACGGCAAACCATTGACTACACGTGCCACGGAAAGAACATTCATTAGCAGACGTTCCTGCCGTCCAGGCAAGAATAGCGTCCAACTCACGAACCCGAATAGTTTCATCATCAAGATTGAACCAGAGAAGAAAAATTTCCTTTAAAAAAGTAAACCACTCATTCTCGGTTAATCCATAGACATCTTCATTACTTTCTGACGCGGTATTATAAAATGCGTTGAATGAAATTCCTTTGAATCCAGCGTCTACTAAACCGTTGAAAATTTCTTCGGCATATTTTACCGTTTTTTTCGTAACGGTACAGATAAGACCTGGAAAAATACCGTGCCGACGTAATATTTCTACACCTCGCATAACTTTCTTGTACGTTCCGCGACCAGACGCATCTATGCGGTCTATATTATGAACTCGTTCATTTCCGTCAATACTAACGCCGATATGAAAATTATTCTCACTGAAAAATTCCGCCCACTCATCATCAACAAGTGTTGCGTTTGTTTGTACCGCATTACACCATATTTTATCAGGATATAATTTTTCCAATCTTACGATATGTTTGAAAAATTCTTTTCCCGCCAAAAGCGGTTCTCCACCGTGCCAATTTACGCGAATTTTCTTTTGTGGAACAGTGTTGAGAAAAGCCATTAATTTTTCAAGTTTTTCAACTGACATTACCGCCTTATCCGTTCTATCAAAATCTCGATTCCTGCAATATGCACATCGTATGTTACAAAAATCTCCCACAATCTTTATCTGAAAACCCATTATATGCCTCCAAAATTTGTTTTCTATTTTAATTGAAAATCTCAATTTCTTACATCAGAATACATTATTTAATATATATTGTCAAATTCACCAAAAAACCCACTTTCGTGAGTTTTTATAGTTTTGTAACTTTTGCAAGTTATGTATCTTTGGGGTGACCACTGGGAATTGAACCCAGATCGAAGGTTCCACAAACCTCCGTGTTAACCATTACACCATGGTCACCATATATTCAACTGACTATCAAACACTTATACCAGATTTCTTAAAAAAAATCCAGTGTTTTAGAACATCAAGAAAAATTACTTATCTTTGAAAAAGCTTTATTGTCCGGTGAAAGTAAGGACGAGTGCAGAAGCGACGATTACGTTGATGAATATTAATCCGAAGATCAATAACCCATCAGGTGAACCAAAATATTTTTTTATCATAGTTCTTATTTATTATTAATTAATATAATTATAGTATACTG
>CAINLW010000015.1 GCA_903850545.1 uncultured bacterium | reverse complement strand
GTACTTGTAGTTGCAATATTGATACCACCTGGACTTGAAGAAGCAATATAATAATCAATTGTTGCCCCACCATCATTAGCTGGTGGTGTGAAAGTAATTGTTGCTTGCCCGTTGCCTGCAGTGGCTGTGCCAATGGTGGGAGCGTCAGGAACAGAAGAAAATGGATATTGAAACCCATTACCATTATTATAAAGTGTAGTTATTTCCGACTGGGATAATTCTCTTGACCAAATACCAATTTCATCAAGTCTTCCTGTTAATGGAACGTCGCTAATATTACCGCCCGTTCCAAAATTATATATATGATTTCCTAGAGTGGCAACAAAAGAGCCCGATGAAGTTCCTCTGTAAATACCGTTAACATATATATCAGTAGATGAACCAGAGTTTGTGACAAAAGTTACCATATACCAAGTATTTAATGATACTGAAAAGGCAATATTTGAATTATTACCAACAAGAGATTTACCAACAGCAAAACCTGTAGGAGTCATGGTATATGACGGATAATTTTGTGGGCCACCTACCAAACCATATAAAACTGAAGGTAGTGCAGCGACCCTAACCCACACAGATACGGTTGAGACTCCAGACCCAACAGCTTGACTAGCCGTTGAAAAATAGTTGCTTCCACTAAAAACAGCGTGATTATTTATTTTTGTGGGTGTAGTACTCGAATAAGTTACTGTGCTATTATTTGTTGCTGTATAACCATGACCTGTAGCATCACTAGCATTTCCACTACTTTCATCAAATTTATAATAGGAAACGATACCAGTAAGCAAAGATGTTGGGTCGACAATATAATCGAAATCGATATTGCCAATAATTTTCAAATCAAAAACATCTGTTGGCGCTTGCAAATTTGAAAGCAAAATTCGATATTTGTCATTATGATCAATATTATCAAAAGTTGGATTTGTACCATCAGATACTAATTCGAGTTTCGGTCCTTCGTTTTGATTACCTTCTTGATCTATATAAACTGGATAAACTTCTATTTTAACCGAGGTGCTTGAACCTGTTGGTCTTGCATAAATAGTGATATCATTCGTTTCATTTAATTGTTTGTAGAATGTGACTCTAACATATTGCATATCTTCTATTGGTGCCCAAATATTATCTTTTGTTGCAACTTGATCATAAATATCTGCAAAAATATTTTTGTCTGCATCTAATTGAAAAGCTTTGGAAATGAAAATAATTTCAAAAGTCTGTGTTGAAAGATGCGGAACCGTCCATTCTACATAATCCAGCTTACCATTGCCATTTAAATCATATGCGTGAAATTCAACATTTTGATCATCGTTGTTAGACCATTTTATTTTTATTTTATCTTCTTGTCCAACTTTGTAAATTTCAGGAATGTTTGTAAAAGCTAAAACATCTGTAACAGGAGCATCCGAAGTATCTTCTGCAGAAATAGTTACAATTTTACCCGTTTCTGTTTCTGCCTCAGCAATAACCGGAGCAGGAGTTTCGTATTCTACTGAGATAAGATCTGTGGAGGACGCAGTTGAAGAGGCTGTAATTTCTGAGGTCAATGCATTGTTGTCATTCACTTGATTTATTCCGAGTGTAGTCGAGGAAAAAAGGGAATCTAGGTTTTGTTCTTGGTTTGAAGATGTTGCAGTAATTAAATCAGTTGAAGAAGAAACTTGGGTTGCTTCGCTTTCGCTCGCAATGACAGATGTGGTTGATTCTTCAGAAGTTGCCTGCCCCGTAGTGAACCGAGAATCTTGAGGTTCTACTACTGGGGTGGCTGTAATTAAATCAGTTGAAGTCACAATTTCTTGTTGAACTCGGGTTTCGTTGATTTGCTCCGATGGAGTTATGTTTCTTTCGCTGTCATTCCCGCGAAGGCGGGAATCCAGGTTTTGAATTTGGTTTAAAATAGAAGAATCTTCTGGTGTTTGAATATTTTGATCTTCTATTGAGGTTGCTTGTGATGAACCCATCGAATCTACTTCTATCGATTCTGAAATTGTCTGTTCTAAGTCTATTGAAGAAGAGTTTATTAAAGGTGCAACATCAATAAGCACCGTATCTACTTGCTGTGAACCTGTCAAATCCGAAAACACACCTTCGCCTAGTCCAACCGCATCTTCAACTGTTGCGAGCATTGAATAACTTATTCTTGAAAATGAATTTGAAACTCTTGCAAAAAAATTTAGTTTTTTATTTTTTATTGATTCTGCAAGTACAAGTGATGCCTCTGATTTACTTATTTGAGTAGAAAGTTCCGACAATTTCTTTAGATCATCTTTTGTAAATTTAAAAGAATCTTTATTTGTTTGAATTTTATTTTGTATTGATGATGAACTTGATATTGAAATCTTTATATTACTTGCATTTTTAGGAATTTCTACAAAATGTTGGGTGCTATTTATTTCTGAGACCTTTACAGTTTTTATCCATTTGATAGGTTTGCCAGGAACAGTCTTCAATTGACTCACGGCAGAATTTTTTACGATTGGCTGACCTTTTTTTGAATAATCTAAAGAAACATCGGTCTTGTAAATATACCCAATTATCGAAATTGTCAAAAAACCAATAATAATTAGTGGTCTTTTAATTAAATTATAATGTTTTAAAAAATTTCTCTTGTTCATTATCTTAAAACAACAAAAAACCCGGCTTTTCACGCTGAATGTGTTAATTATAACATTAATTAACAAAACTAATAACTATATTTTTGAAAAATATAGTAAGTTGAACTAAGCCACGCTTTGTCTGAGATTATCTAACTTGCCACCCTTCATTCTTATTCATTTTCTCAGTAATTTTTGTCATTATTGCATTTACTTCATCATCAGTAAGAGTTCTGTCATACGATTGGAAAATTAAGCGATATGCATATGAGGTCTTTGTAACTCCATCAGACGTGGTTTTATTAAACACGTCAAAAAGCCTATTTTTTATCATAAGCTCTCCTGCTTCTTTTTCAATTATAGCGAATACACTTTCTGCCTTCGTACCTTCTGGTGTAAATACAGCAATATCTCGAATCATAAATGGAAACTGAGAAATCTTTTTATATTTTTTTGTTTTGTCTCCAATTTCAGAGAAATCATATTCAATTGCTTCGGGTAATTTCTCAAGTATTTTTATAAAATCAAATTCAGCGACACTCGCTTCGCTCGTCGCAGACTGTTGCGGACTAGACGCGGACTGACGCAGAGAAAATTCAGTTCCTATATTTTCTGAAAGAATTTTTAAAGTATTTTCTAAAACTTCTTTTTCTTTAGGTTTTTTCAGCCCGACAGGATTTTTGACACCGATTACAAAGTTACTGCCTTCCCCACTATTTTTAAAAACATGCCCAAATTCAAACACTTTTATTTGTGGCATTTCTACTAGCTCAGAATATCTAGCATTAAATTCTAAACTTTCCTTTATCCCATCCGTAAGATTTGTTCTCAAAAACCTTCTCTCTGGTGACATCGGGTTTACGAGCTCTACTTCACCTTTGTCAGTAAAAGAATAATTTATTACTTCAGAAAAACCTTCTTGATATAAAATTCTTCTTATCTCTTCTTTGTATACAAAACCTTTATCAATTTTTACTTTTTCATTATTCTGGGGCACTGGAATATCCTTTATCTTTTCATATCCATAAACTCTGCCTATTTCCTCGGCTAAATCTTCTTTAATTCTCAGATCTAATCTTTCAACCGGAACAGTAACAACAAACTGATCGCCGTCTTTTTTCCAAACAAATTGAAATCTATTGAAAATATCCTCAATATCTGAATCTTTTATTTCAACACCAATTATTGAACTGGCTTCTTTTGCTGAAATTCCAAGCTCCACCTTTTCTTGTTTTGTAGGATAATTGTCTACAATAATACCAACTTTTGTTTCAGACGTTCCTGCAATTTCCACAATGAGTTTTGTGAGAATATCTATAGATTCACCAGAGAGCTCGGAAGTTAAATCATTTTCGTACCTTTTTGAAGCATCTGTTTGAATTTTTATTTTTTGTGCGGTTTTTCTTATCAAAGTTGGATTAAAATTTGCCGACTCTAAAATAATATTTTTTGTACTTATCTCAAGTTCAGCAAAATTCCCTCCTTTTACTCCGGCAATCGCAAGAGGATTTTGTCCATCAGTAATAAGCAAAATACTTTCATCAAGCTCAACTTCTTTTTTATCTAGTGTCGTAATCTTTTGACCTTTTACGGCATTTTTTACAACTATTTCAGATTTTATTTTATCCGCATCAAAAGCATGCATCGGCTGACCGATTTCTAGCATTACAAAATTTGTTGCATCAACGACATTATTGATTGATCTTTGTCCAAGTGTTTCAAGCTTTTCTTTAAGCCAAACGGGTGAAGGGCCGACTTTAATGTTTTCTACTACTCTTCCGATATATCTTCTGCATAGTTTTCCATCTTCAATTTTCACTTCCAACTTTCTTTCACTTTGACAAGGAAATTCCTTGTCCGAAATAAATTTTCTAGAATACAAATTTGGTTTGAGATCTACTAGCGCCCCTATCTCACGAGCAATACCTCTATGACAAAGACAACTATGATTATTGTTTGGTAGCGTCTTAACATCCAACACAAAGTCTTTTTCCGCGTCTAGTCCGCGTGAAGTCTGCGTCAAGTCCGCGACAGATTCAACTTCCATTGAGTGCATAGTTAAAAGATCCTCAATTTTTTTTGGAGCTGGAGCCTTTCCTTCAAAATATTCATTTAGCCATTTATAAGAAACTTTCATTTTAGAATTGATTTACTAATCTTAAATCTCCGGAATAAAATAACCTTATATCATCTATACCGTATTTTATCATCGCAAGCCTTTCAACAGACCCGCCGAAAGCAAAACCTTTCCATTCTTTTGAGTTTATACCAACATTATCTAATACCTTGGGATGAACAACACCAGCTCCC
>CAINLW010000014.1 GCA_903850545.1 uncultured bacterium | reverse complement strand
AGTATCTTGTTTCAATGATGACTCTTTCTTGGAAACTCAATCTTTTAAATGATTTTACTTTGTTTTTGTTCCTTGTTATTGTTTTCGCCATAATTATTAATCTTACACTTTAGTTGCGATTATTTCTTGAACTCAGAAATATATAATTTAACACTAATTATTTTTTATGATACAATCTGAATTATGAATAAACAACAGAATAAGAATAAAACTTGTCTTTTATGCGGTGGTAATGCTAACCTTAATTATGTAGGAATGAATGGTTACGTTGAAGGAACAAAATATGATGTATATGAATGTTCCAATTGTTTTTCCTCCTTTGTTGACCCAATGAGTAATTTAAAAGAGGAGTATAACATTATTTATGGCGGAGATAATACAAAGGATGCTGGTTATAATTATTACTATTATTTAGCAAAAGGTGTCAAAAGTTTAAAAAATCCACTCAAGGATCTATATGACTATTGCGCAATTTTTTGGGGCGTAATAAAGGCTATTAATGACAGCAACACAAAAAAGGGAGCCAAAATTTTAGAAGTTGGTTCTGGGCTTGGATATTTAACATACGCATTGAATAAGGCCGGATATGATTGCGAGGGCATAGATTATTCCGACACAGCAACAAATTTCGCGAATAATTTTTTTGGCAATAAATATTCTCAAGGGACCATTGAAACATATTCTGAAAATAATGAAGGAAAATTCGATGTTGTTATAGCAACTGAAGTCATTGAACACATTATTGATCCAAACTCATTTATTAAAAGTGCTTTAAAGGTTTTAAAATCAGGTGGTACACTTATATTTACAACACCAATTAAGGATATTCATCCGAAGGGAACAATATGGCAAACAGATTATGCACCAGTTCATTTATGGTGGTTTACAGAAAAGGGAATAGAGGCAGTTGCAAAAAATAACATGACATCTGTTAAGTTTGTAGACTTTACGGAATATGCGAAATATAAAATATTGAACATTAATCTTGGTACCGCCAACATTGCTCCAAATAACAGTTCCGTAGTAAACAAAAAAGGAGTTTTTTTAAATACTAGAAAAAAGGATTATAAAGAAATTATTATGAAAATACTTCCAGCATGGCTCTATATAAAAATTGTATGTTTTTATCATAATTTAAAATTTCTTCAGATAAAGAAAAACAAGATAGCGGATAGATATATGTGTGCAATGTGCGCTGTTATTTCAAAAGTATAATCGTTTTCTATTATATTTTAGGCAAGCAAAGAATATCAGTTTGTGCCCTTTGGGATATAAAAGATCGAAGGAAGTTTTCTTCATTTGTAATTTTATTCATATAGTCACCAATATCATACAATGAATACTCCAAGTTATTTAAAAGAGAAACAATTTTTTTGCCTTGATTACCATTTCTTATATATGATTCGCCATTAAATTCCATAACAATAATAGGACGATAGAGTTTGAGGGTACCTTGTATTCCAGACAGTGCCTCGTACTCATACCCTTCAACATCCATCTTAATAAAATCAATGTTTTTTAATTGTAAAAGAATATTATCACCTTTAGTAATTTTAACTTGTATTTTTTCATCACTGCCACGAGTTTCAACAAAGGAAGACCCCCCAACGTTTTTTGAAGAAATATGTAAGGTTTTTTCATCATCTTTTTCCCCTAAGGCAATATTATAAACTTTTATTATATTATCAAAATTGTTTAAATGAACACTGTCTAAAAGTTGATTGTAAATTCTAGGTATTGGTTCAAATGAATACACTTTACCAAGATTTCCAACTACGGATGCAGCGAACATGCTATGCTGACCAATATTTGCGCCAATGTCTATAAAAGTATCTCCCTGTTTAAGATATTTTGCAATTGTGTCCAAAATGTTTGGTTCATAAATACCATACAAATAAATATGTTCATCAACACAACCATTTTTTGGAGATATAAAAAGAGAAAATAATTTATTTTGATGCACCAACTTTACAGAGTGATATGAAGTAAATTTTTTTAAGCGTATTCTATCCAATATTTCTACTGGTAGAATAACTATCTTTTGCCACAATATAAGGATGGTATTATAAATTGGTTTAGGAAAAATTCTTTTCAATGTGTATTTAATTTTACTTCTATTTATCATAATTGTTTAATATAAAATTATTATTTACTTAAAAAAGTTGAAAAATCTAAACATATTCCAGCTTTATATGCCTTTATAACAATTTTCGTTTTCTTTAAAAATATATTTATTGATTTAGATTTTATTATTCCCAATAAGATTATATACAAAATCCAAATGAAACCAGTTATTTTTACAGACAAACTCGATTGTTTTGAATATCTAAGAGCTATGATAATTCTGTTTCTTATCCAATAATATATTTTGATGTTGTTTGATTTTAATGAGTAAAATTCTTTATAAATGTTTTCACTTTCAAAAGAAACATCAACATTTTTTATTTTAGGATAGTCTATTTTGTAAATACACGCCTCTTGATTTAACATCATTTCACCAAAAAATAATGTATCATCAAAGTAAACGAACAACCTTTCATTTGGCAGGTTGCATTCTTTTAAAATTTTATATGGAACAAGACTTCCACCATAACCGCAAGGGTTTGTTCTCTTTATTGGAATATATATACGATTTTTAGAAGATTCTGCATCTTGAGATTTTCTGCCCCTAAAAACAAAATTTAAAAGTTGTTTAATGTTGGAAATAGAAAGTTTAAATAAATCATTTTTAGCCACATAAAATTCTTTTGTTGTAAAAAATTCTGGCTGGCCACCTCGATCCATTGAAAAAACTGACTTACTAATATTTTCCCTAAAGATATATTGTAATGAATCTATTACTTTACTCCAACCTTCCTCTGGCACATTATCGTCATCTAAAAATAATACATAATCACAAACATGTTTTCTAGCTTCCAATATTCCAGATTTAAATCCACCAGCCGACCCTAAGTTATCTGTATGTCTAACCAATACAATTTTTTGTTGGTTTATATTTGTATAATCTATATATTGATCAATCTCTTTTTTGTTTAAAGAACCATTATCTACAAGTATTATTTTATCTACATTAATATCTGAAACAGTT
>CAINLW010000013.1 GCA_903850545.1 uncultured bacterium | reverse complement strand
TCCGAACAGGATGTTCAAAACATAAATCTCTAAACAATACTTTAAACCTGGCGGTAAAAAGTTAAATTAGTTTTTAAGGATAACCTCAGCAATATTTCCGAAGAAATAAGACCAAAATGTCCTTGAAAAAGAACCCGTAAACTCTTGCGAGCTCAATTGTTTAGAGATTTATATTCAGAACTACAGACAAAGAAAAATGGGGAATAAAAAACGCCCCACATAGGCTCTATAAAGAGTATATCATGGAATAATACTATGTCAAGCAAAAATGAAAAAAAACTTACTGATTCTAGAAACAGCCAAGAAACTAGCCCTATAAATAGTGACGAAAAATTTTTAGACCAGACACTAAGACCAAATTCATGGGCAGAATATATTGGTCAAAAAAACATCAAAGATAACCTGAAAATTTTATTAAAAGCTGCGGAGCAAAGGAAACATCCTCCGGAGCATTTGCTTTTTTATGGCCCTCCAGGACTTGGAAAAACGACTTTGGCGAATCTTATTGCAAAAGAAACCCGAACACAACTAAAATCTACTTCTGGTCCTGCAATTGAAAAAGTTGGTGACCTCGCTGCTATTCTTACAAACCTTTCACCTGGTGATATTTTATTTATTGATGAAATTCACAGATTAAATAAAACAATTGAAGAAGTTCTCTACCCCGCTATGGAAAATGGTTCGCTTGATATTATTATTGGCAAAGGTCCGAGTGCAAGAACTATTCAGCTCGATCTTCCACCATTTACTTTGATTGCAGCGACAACAAGAATCGCAATGCTGTCTGCTCCTCTTCGTTCTAGATTTTCAGGTGGAGTATTTAAACTAGAATTTTATTCAGATGAAGAAATAGAAAAAATAATTGAGCGATCCGCAAAAATACTTGGTGTTGAAATTGAAAATGAGGCCAAAACAGAAATAGCAAAAAGAAGCAGAAGCACACCAAGAACAGCAAACTATTTACTCAAAAGGGGTCGTGATTTGGCCCAAGTTAGAGAAAAGAACCTTACAAACGACATAGTAAAAGAGGCCTTAAATATGCTAAATATTGATGAATTAGGCCTCAATTCTGAAGATAGAGCAATGCTTACGATAATAGAAGACAAGTTCAAGGGCGGGCCTGTAGGACTCAATACCTTAGCTGCAGCGCTTTCAGAAGAACAAGCGACTATCGAAGATGTTTATGAGCCTTATCTTTTAAAACTTGGATTGATAGAAAGAACACCAAGGGGAAGAACGGTGACGGACAGAGCAAGGAGGCACCTAAACAGGTAGTAGAAAGTAGCTTCTTAGCTTATTAGGAAACACAAACAAAAAGGAATTTCTCGAAGAGAAATTCCTTTTTGTTTGTATGTCATTGCGAGCGCTAGCGTGGCAATCCAGGTTTAATTTTCTTTTTTTGTTATTTTCTTCATCTCCTCAATAATTCCTACTGGATTAATAACTTTAAATCCTTTTTTTGTTGTGCCGGCGGTTTTTCTAACAATTTCTAAAAATTCTTCGTTTGTTAAATCTGGTTTAACTTGTAATGCCAGTGCAAATACACCTGCAAAATAAGGGATTGCCCAACTCCATCCTCCTTTAGCATTATAAACATATTCCTTATCCCCTTTTCTCGAAGCCATTGTTCTATAATCAGACGGTACAATTATTTCTCCCCCGACTTTTTCTGCTAGTATCTTTCTTTTAGTTATTTTCTTCTGATAGTCAACCTCGCCGTAAAAAAGTGGTAACTCATAATCGTCAAAACTATCTTTATTTGTTTTTGATCCGCCACCCGTAATATTATTTATAATAAAATACTGACTATCAATAACTGTGATTCCTAATTTTTTAGCTTTTTCTTTTATTTCAATCCACTCTTTTAACAGTGGCTCGTCTAGATGACCTTTAGAAACACTAACGATTTTGATTTTTTCTTTATTGTTTTTATTATATTCAATAACTTCTTCCAATGATTTTATATAGCAAGAGTAATCTTTCCCGGGTGACAAATCGGCACTATACATAACCCTAACATCTGGAGCCACTCCACAAGTTTTTCCAGCCAACAAACTCACCACACCTGGACCATGCAGACTAACATCGCATTCCTGTTTATTATATTCTTTATAACTAATAATATTTCTTTTAAATTCTGCGTGGTCAGGAGATATTTTTTGGTCAAAAATTGCGACTTTTATCCCTTTACCGGTTATGCCTTCCTTGTGAAGTTTTCTGATCCCTAAACTAGGATTTTTACATTCTTCTATTAATTTTTGGGGGTTAAAACCAACTGGTAGTTTTTCGGGCCAATGAAAGGTTGTGTCAAAATCAGCACTTTCTAAAACATCTTTAGGTACGTGGCTTAAATCCCCGGCTCCAGATATTCCTCTTGAAAATCCACCTTCATTATAATAATCAGAAATGGTTAAATTCGCAAAAAATGGAATATTAATTCTATTCTTTTCCATACCACCTCCCATGTTTATTTTAGGACCCATATATAAGATAATATACTCTTTAATTAAAATTTGTAAAATTTACCTTGTTTTTTTAGTTTTAATAATATATTCTTAGTTCATTAGCTTTTTGGGTTATTAGTGATAACCCCAGTGAAATATAAATCTTCCACGATTTGATTTTGCTGAAGCAAAATATTTCACGGGGTGGTGATTTTTATAGTCGCTTCACTCCTTAAAAATCAACCATGTCCGGACACAATAAATTTTCAAAAATAAAGCGACTTAAAGAAAAGACTGATGCACAAAAAAGCTCGGTTTTTACCAAAATGGCAAAAATGTTACAAATGGAGGCGAAGAAAGCTAACGGCAACATGACTTCACCAGGTTTAAAATCTGCAATTGAAAAAGCAAAATCTGTAGATATGCCGAGCGATAATATTGAAAGAGCAATTAAAAAAGCTGTAGGTGTTGGAGCAGAACAAATGGAAGAGGTTACTTACGAAGCTTATGGTCCAGGTGGAGTTGCTATTATCATTGAAGGATTAACCTCAAATAAAAATAGAGCTGCCGCTGAAATTAAGCATATTTTATCCTTAAACAATACATCCCTTGCAAGCTCAGGTAGCGCAAGCTGGGCATTTGAAAGAACGGTAGAAGGCTGGGTTCCAAAAACAATGGTCCCTGTTTCTGAAGAAGATACTCCTGGACTTGAAAAACTTATTGAAGATCTTGAAAACAATGATGATGTGCAGGATGTTTATACAAATGCGGAATAACTACTAGCTGTTGGGTGTTAGCCTTTAGCTGTTAGAAAACATTAAATAATAAAAACTTGTTATTTTTTCTCTGTTTTGAGTTTCCTAAAAACTAACAGCTAGTAGCTAAAACCTATTATGGAGTTGTCCACAGGTTGGACTAGTTGCTTTTTTTTTAAAATCTTGGAAAATACAAGTATTAGCTCAAAAAGAGCAATTTATTAACAAAAGTTTCGTCACGCTTAAACGACAGTTGCGCGACGTGATTTCGCAAAATCAATGTCTAAATTAAAAAATCTTAAAAAAAATATTAAAAAGGAAGATAAAAGTACAAAAGACGATGTTAAAAAAGTAGCAGGAGAAGAGGAAGAAACAGAAAAAGAAAGTGGTACTTTATCAGATGGTGTTCTTGATGCTTTTGATGAAGTTACTCCTGTAGTAGATCCTCTTTTGGCTGACCCCCTTTTATTAGAAGATGAGGCAATCTTACAAGAAGATGAAGATGATGAAGGTGGTATCGATTCTGGTGACTTTAAACCTCTGGATGATTGGTAGTCTGGCGACGAGTCAAAAGTTGAAAGTCTAAAGTTGAAATTAAATACAAAAAACCAATTTCTCTCTGTTAAATTGGTTTTTTACTTTATGGACTTTACAGACTTTAGACTTTAGACTTTAGACTTCTGCGTAGCAAAGAAGGTTAATCCTACTGCTATTGCATCGTACTCATCATCATATTTGATCGTTTTACATATTTTGATAAGTTTTTTTACCATAAATGTCACCTGATTTTTTTCACTTGATCCATAGCCAGTAACTGCTATTTTAATTGCCATTGGTGAAAATTCCACCACTTTCAATCCATGAGCTGATGCCACATAAAGCATAACTCCCCTAGCCTCGGAAACATGCATGGCAGTTTTTTGATTGTTTTTAAAAAACAAAGTTTCAATAGCCATCGCTTCTGGTTTGTGTTTTTTTATTAGCATTTCTATTTCTTGCCCAATAAATTTTAATCTTTCTTCGTGGGGAATTTTTGCAGAAGTTTTAAAACATTCTGAAAAAAGGAGTTCTTCTTTTCCTTTTATTTTTTCTATAATTGCCACTCCCATCCTTTCATAGCCTGGGTCTATTGCGATAACTTTCATAGATATAATTTTAACATAAAAAAAGAAGGCATACCCTTCTTTTTTTAATTATTATTTCTTAAAAATTAACAGCTTGTAGTTATAAACCAATCTTAACAAATCTCTTCTTCCCAACTTTTAAAACAATGTTAGTGTGAATTTTGTAATTTACGTCTGTAAGTTTATCTCCTGTTTCTGCATTACTTACGGCTCCCTCAACAACAAGTCTTCTAAAATCTGTTTTTGAAGAAACAATTTTATTTTCGACTAGAAATTCTGCTAATGCTTTTCCGTTTTCTGTCTTTATCAATTCTAGATCCTCGGGCAAACCTCCTTTTTGGAAGGTTTTGATAAAATTCTGTTCCGCCTTGTTGGCTTTTTCCTCATTGTGATAAATTTTAACAATTTCTTTTGCTAATATTATTTTTATATCACGAGGATTTACTCCGTCCTCTAAATCTTTTTTGTATTTTTCTATATCTTCCATCGAAACATTGGTACAAACCTCAAAAGCAGGCATAATCATTCCATCGGTCCAACTCATAACTTTTCCGAACATTTCAAACTCATTATCAAGCATCGAAACCATGTTTCCTTCTGTTTTCCCCATTTTTTTCCCTGTTGTATCCTCTAGTAATTTTGTGGAAATAACAAATTTTTCTTTGTTTTTAAGTTTTTTTAGCAAATCGCGTCCCACAAGCATATTAAACAATTGATCATTCCCGCCAATTTCGCCATCAACATCAAGAGCCACACTGTCGTACCCTTGCATTAAAGGATACATAAACTCATTTAAATAAATATCTTGGTCTTTTTTAAGACGTTCTTGAAACATGGAACGTTTAATAGTTTGTGCGTAGGTTAAATTAGAAGCTAGTTTGATTAATTCTGTAAAAGAAAGTTTGCCGAGCCATTTTGAATTATATTTTAACTTTGCTCCAAAGAAACCGAACTTAAGAAAAGTTGAAGCTTGTTTTTTGTATATTTTACAATTATTTAGAACTTCTTTTCTGGTAAGTTGTTTTCGTGCTGATGTCTTATCAGTTGGATCTCCAATCATTGCCGTAAAATCACCAATTAGTAAAATAACCTCGTGTCCTAGTTTTTGAAATTCACTAAGTTTTTTTAAGGGAACAGCATGTCCCATATGTAAGGTTGGTCCGGTAGGGTCTATTCCGAGGTACATTTTTAATTTTTTACCGCTTAAAAGTTGTTTCCTTACAAAATCTTTGTTTGGGTAAATATTTTCAACCCCCCGCGTTAAAAACTCTTCTATTTTTTTTGAATCTGTATTTATCATACTAATAAATTTATCACATTAATGTTTTTTTAGAAAGGTAGCTTTTTACAGTGTAGAAAATCACCTTTGTAAAAAACTTCGAGCTATTCCCCATTCGTGTTATAATTCATATTATGTTGAACAACAAAATTAAAGTGATTAATCACCACATAAACCAAAACACCATACCAAAAGCAAAAAAACTTGCATGCTTTGTAAAAAACAACAGAAAAAAGATTTTTATTAGTTTATTGACTCTTTTTTTTGTTTTTTGTGGATTTGTTGCTTTGTGGATTTCAACTTTTCAAATGCCCGATTTAAATTCTTTTGAAACAAGAAAAGTCACTCAATCAACAAAAATATATGATAGAACCGGAAAAATTTTACTTTATGATGTTCATGAGAACACAAAAAGAACAATCGTTCCTTTTGAAAACATTTCTAAAGATTTAAAAAACGCAACTGTTGCTATAGAAGATGCGGGGTTTTATCAACATGGTGGTATAAAAATATCTTCAATTATTCGTTCCGTCTTTTCAAACATTATGTCTGGTAGTTTTAGCCAAGGTGGTTCAACTATTACACAACAAGTAATTAAAAATTCTCTTCTTACTACAGAAAAGAAAATTTCCAGAAAACTAAAAGAGTGGGTTCTTTCTGTTGAAATAGAAAAAGTGATGACAAAAGAACAAATTTTAGCTGTATATTTAAATGGTAATCCATATGGAGGAACAATTTATGGAGTTGAGGAAGCCAGCCAAACTTTTTTTGGAAAAAGGGCTTCAGAAGTTACATTGGCAGAATCTGCATATCTTGCGGCTATACCAAAAGCCCCTACTTACTACTCGCCTTATGGACAAAACAAAAAACAATTAGACACTAGGCAAAAACTCGTTCTTTTAAAAATGTTGGAAAATAATTTTATAACTCAAAAGGAATATGATAAAGCTATAAAAGAGACCGTTTCTTTCTTACCACAAGAAAAATATGGCATTCGTGCTCCGCATTTTGTAGAGTTCATTAAACAGTCTTTAGTAGACAAATATGGCGAAACCGCGATGATAGAAAAGGGATTTAAGATTATTACAACCCTAGATTATGATTTGCAGTCAAAAGCTGAAAAAATTATTAAAGATTATTCTGTCACACTTGAAAAAAATTTTAATTCCACAAATGCATCAACTGTGGCTATTGACCCAAAAACTGGACAAATACTCGCAATGGTTGGTTCCAGAGATTATTTTGATAAAGAAATAGATGGAAATTTTAACATCGCGCTTGCACACAGACAACCAGGGTCTACTTTTAAGCCTTTCGTTTATGCTACTGCTTTTGAAAAGGGATATACGCCAGACACTGTTCTTTTTGACACACCGACAGAGTTTCAAACAACATGCACTCCGAACGGAAATCCGATAGACCCGACCGCGACGGTTTCTTCGTCTACCGCCTGTTATATGCCAGAAGATTTTGATGGATTATATCGCGGTCCAGTATCACTTAGAAATGCGCTTGCTTTGTCTTTAAATATTCCTTCTATACAACTACTTTATCTTGCTGGGATTAAAGATTCTATAAACACAGCAAAATCTATGGGAATAAAAAGTTTGTCTGATGATCCAAACCAATACGGTTTAACTTTGGTTCTTGGAGGGGGTGAGGTTTCTCTTCTTGATATAACAAGTGCTTATGGGGTTTTTGCAAATGATGGAATTAGAAATCCTTATACTGGAATTCTTTCTGTGGAAGATTTACAAGGAAATATTTTGGAAAATTATAAACAAAACCCCCAATCAATTCTTGAACCAAAAATTGCCGAAACTATTTCTGATGTTTTGTCTGATAATGTAGCCAAATTACCAGAGTATGGTACAAATTCTGTTTTTACTTTTCCAGGAAGAGAGGTGGCTGCAAAAACTGGTACCACAAATGATTATAAAGATGTTTGGACTATCGGATATACGCCGGACATTGTTATAGGAACCTGGGCGGGAAATAATGATAATAAACCTATGAAGAAAAAAGTTGCTGGTCTAATTGTTTCACCTCTCTGGAGACAACTTATGGATGTTGCTCTTGCTAGCACCACACCGAATAATTTTACCAAACCTCCACAAATTGATCCAAACCTTAAACCAGTACTTCGAGGTTTTTGGCAAGGAAACGAAACTTATTTTATTGATAAAATTTCTGGCAAACTTGCTACTAATTTAACACCGGAAGAAACAAAAAAAGAGGTCTCAGTGCCAAACATTCATTCTATTCTTTATTGGATTAACAAAAATGATCCAACTGGTGCTCCTCCAATAAATCCAGCGAATGACCCCCAATTTAATTTTTGGGAATATTCCGTACAGGTTTGGATGCAAGCTCATCCACAAACTTTAATTAATAAACCAACAAACTATGACGACATTCACACGGAAACAAACAAACCAAAAATTACAATTTTTTCTCCCTCTTCAAACACTGAGTATGGTAAGGATAATCGTATAGGAATATCTTTTACTGCAAAAGCCCTTTATGTTGTAAACAAGGCTTATTATTATCTCAATAACGAGTTTATTGGAACCTCAGACTCCTATCCTTTTACTATAAACTTCGTCCCTTCTTCAACAAACTCTTATGTTTTGGGTTTAAACGAGCTTAAGGTTGTAGTTTATGACACTATTTATAATAAAGGCGAGGTTATAATACCTCTTAAAATTAAGTAGTTAAATTTTTACAAAAAAAATAAGACTTTCTATATTAAGTTTTTATAGTAATTCTTTTATCTTTCCGTTTGTTTTTTTCTCTATGTTTTCTAGAATTTTAAATTTTTTTATAAAAATTTGGGTTTTTATTATTGGTTTTTCACTTATTCTTGCAACAAAATCTTTAATTTCAATATTTTTTGATTCAATTTCTATTCCACAAATTTCTTTTATAGCCTCAGCAACAGAAATCCTCAAAGACAACTTTGAGTTTCCCATTATTTTAAATTTTTCTAGGTATTTAGCTATATCAAACATGGTATTATACGAATGTTATGCGAATTTTACGAATGAAGTACGAATATTATGCGAATGTTACGAATAAATTAAATTTAATTTCTTATTCGTAGCCATTCGTATCATTCGAGTAATATTCGTATGTTACTAGCGGTTCATCGGCATTACAAGATATGTAAATGTCCTATCTGATGTGCCTTTTATAACTAGTGGTTTGTTTATTCCATTAAAAAATAAAGTTACGCTATCAGAAGTAATTGAATTTAAACAATCTGTTATGTATTTATAGTTAAAGTTTACTTCTATGTCCTCCCCTTCTATGTTTGCTTCTATTTTGTTTATGTTTTCTCCAATATTATTATTTTTAGTTTTTACTTTTATTGTTTTTTCTCCCTTTTTAACACTAATATTCATTTGATTGAAATTGTCTGAAAAAACGTTGGAAATTTTTAATGAGTTTATTAAATCTTGTTTTAACAAAACAACTTTTGTTTTTTCTTCTTTTGGTAAAATTTGTTTGTAGTCTGGAAAGGTACCGTCAATAACCCTGGAGACTACATATGTTCCGTTAAAATTAAAAGAAATTTGGTTTTTTGTTGAGTTTATTTCAATATCAACATCTATATTATCAATTATTTTTAATATGTCTGATGCATTTTTAAAAGGAATTAAAACATTATTTAAATCAATGATTTTTCTTGTTTTTATTGTTTTTTCGGCAAGACGGAAAGAATCGGTCGCAACAAACACCAAATTGTCGTCGTTTGTATATATATAAACACTAGAAAGTTCCGGTTTTACGCTAGATAAAGAAGAGCTGTATATGACCGATTTAATTCCGTTTATAAGATCTTTTGAGTTAATTTTGTAGTTTTTCTCATTATCTACCATCGGTACTGTTGGAAAGTCTTCAGTAGAAAAGGTTTTTATTTTGGCCTCGCTAGAGGTTGTAAAAATTTTTAATAGATTATCTGTTGTTTCTAAGAAAATATTTTTATCATCATTTAAATTATTTAGAAAACCACTTATTATATTCGCTGGAACTGCAACTTTACCACCTTCTTCAACTTTTACAGGAACTGAAATTTCCAATCCTAAATCAAGGTTGTTTGCTCTTATTATCAAATTGTTTCCTTTAGTTTCTAATAATAAACAAGACAACACTGGTAAATTAATGTTTTTTCCAACTATCTTTTCTGCTTTTGATATAGCAATATGGAGTTTTTCTTTTACACATTCAATCTTCATTTTTATATATAAATTAACTCTTATAATTATTACAGACCTTTACTTGTTTATAACTATTTCTACCCTTATTTTATAACATTTATTTGATTTTTTAATAAATCAAACCGTTTATTAAAAGTTGTTATTAAACTAATTTTTAAATTATCCTACATATGTTCACAACCAATCAAGTTTGTTGTAACGAACTTATCAATATCTTATTAACAACTATTTCAACATGGAACGAATCTGACCCAATTCTTGAACTAACTCCGGATCGGTTTTTAAATCGTTTTTAATCTTCTCATAAGAATGAATTACCGTTGAATGGTCTCTGTTACCAATTTTGTCGCCAATCGAAGGAAAAGAAAAATCAAAATCTTCTCTCAATATATACATTATTACTTGTCTTGGTTTTATCACCTCTTTTTTTCTCCCTTTTTCAAAAACTGAGGCTTCTTCTATCCCATAAAACTCAGAAGTTACACGGATTACATCTTTAACAGATACGTTTTTCTTTGGTTTGGATGCGTTTTTTAATAGTTCTTTTAATTCATTAATGTTTAATTCTTTATTTTTAAGCTCGGTTTGGCATAAAATAAGATTTAAAATACCCTCAAGTTCCCTCACGTTTCCTTCTATGTTTAAAGCAATATATTCTACATTTTCATTTGATAAATGAAGGTTTAACAAAGAAGACTTTTTTCTTAGAATTTGTATTCTTGATTCAAAGTCCGGCTTTTGTATTTCAACAATCATACCAGCATTAAATCTTGATTTTATACGGTCTTCTATATCAGGAATGAAATTTGGGTGTTTATCTGAGGAAAAAATTAATTGTTTACCTCCATCATGAAAACTATTAAATAAATGGAAAAATTCTTCCTGCGTTTTTGTTTTAGAGGATAGAAATTGTATATCATCAATAATTAAAAGGTCGTATTTTTTATATTTTTCTTTAAAAATATTAATATTTCCACTATTTAAAGAGTTTAAATAATCATTTGCAAACTTTTCCGAAGTCATATAATAGATTTTTTTACTCGGGTCGTTTGTTTTAAAGTGGTTCCCCACCGCTTGTATAAGATGAGTTTTTCCATGACCGGTGCTCCCAAAAATAAACAAAGGATTATAAGCTGCGGATCTTTTTAAAATAGCTTGGGATGCAGCATGAGCAAGTTCATTAAAAGGACCAATAACGAAAGTATCAAAAGTATACTTTGGGTTAAGGTTATCCTCTTTGTTTATATAACAATTTGTTAAAGGAAGCTCATTACGACTTCCAGAGAGTTCTTTCGTTTGGTTTTTGTTCTCTTCTTTAGAAACAACATATTCTATGTTTCTAATATGTTCACCAAAATTACGTAGATATTTTAAAATGTCTTTATGATACTTATTTAAAAGCCAATCTTTTACAAAAACATTAGGAACACCCAAAAAAACGATACCATCATCTTGTTTGATGATATAAGTGTCTTTAAACCACATACTAAAATTTGCTTTTGAAATACCCAACTCAATTTGGGCGAGGACATTATTCCAAAGGATTTTGTTTTCGTTCATTGGTGTAAATTATAAAACTATATTTCTTTTAATAAAAACAAAATTTTGTTTATAAGATGTGAATAAAGTGGGGACAAAAGAAAAGTAAAGATAAAAATGAAAAAAGAAAGAATAAAGTTTAAAATTATTAGTAAAATCCTGTACTATTATACCCCCTTAATAAAAAAAGAAGACTTGTTTTTTAAAAGGTTTTAAGTTATAGTACTTTTATAAATGAATTTTGATATTATTTATTTAATTTTAAACTTTTCATTTTAATCTTTAAATTTATATTTTATGTCATTTACATACAAACCAAAAAAGAGAAAAAGAGCAAAAACGCACGGTTTTCTTGTTAGAAGTAAAAGCAAATATGGTAGAAACACTATAAAAAGAAGAAGACAAACCGGAAGAAAAAAATTAACAGTATAGTCAAAAAAGGGCTTTAAAAAGCCTTTTTTTGATAAATTTGTAATTTAGTACTATAATTATTTGTATCATTCGGGTAATATTCGTAATTCATTCGTAAAATTCGCATAACATTCGCATATTATGTTAAATCGTAAATATAGGGCAAACAGAATTGATATTGAAGAAACCATTAAAACCGGGATTTCTATACACGGAATGTTTTTATACGCAAAAATTTCTAAAAAAGAGAGTAAAAAACCAAGTTTTGCTATCATTGTTTCTAAAAAAAACGAGAAAACATCTGTCGGAAGGCACAACATAAAAAGGAAAATAAGTAGTTATATAGAGGAAAAACTTAATAAATTAGATCCAAAATTCAAAAAAACCGTTGTTTTTCTATTAAAAAAAACAAACCTGCCTCTTGATTATAATGAAGTTAAAAAAGATGTAGGTTTTGTGTTAAATAAAATTATTATTTAACAAAAAGAATGTTTGTATATTTGGTTATTTTCGTATAGAATAACTTCATGTCATTTTTATTTCACAACTTCTTTTATGCGCCTCTTTATAACGGTTTGGTGGCATTTATAAATATAGTTCCATTTCATGATGTTGGTTTAGCCGTCATTCTTTTTACCTGCATTATAAAAGTGATTATATTCCCTCTTTCACAACAGTCTATTAAAACCCAATTTGAAATGAAACAAATTGAGCCAGACATAAACAATATAAAATTAAAATATAAAGACGACAAGAAAGTTCAGGCCGAAAAAACAATGGAGTTATATAAAGAAAAAGGAATAAACCCTTTTTCTGGGATTTTTTTGATGTTAATTCAACTTCCCATCCTTATCGCTTTATATTGGATTTTTTTGAAAGGAGGTTTGCCAAAAATTGACCAAACAACAATATATTCGTTCACCAAAATACCAGACACTATAAACATGATTTTTTTTGGGATAGATGTTACAAAAAACAGCATACTTTTTGCTTTGTTTGTTGCGGTTGCGCAATTTTTACAAATGCAGATTACAATACCAAAAACAAAAAAAATTGATTCAAAAGACGGAAAAAATCCCGCTTTTACTGATGAGTTAGCAAAAAGTATGAATATGCAGATGAAGTATGTAATGCCCATAATAATGTTTTTTATAGCCAAAAATTTTCCTCTTGTTGTTTCTTTATATTTGATTACAAGTAGTTTATTTGCCATAGCACAAGAACTTTATATGAGAAAAAAATACAAAAAAGAGGCAGAATTAGTGGTTAAAAAATAAAAAGTGTGCTAAAACATATAGATAGAACAAGTCGAAAACATAAGTAATAAAAGAAGAAATATATGAACAAAGAAAAAAATAATAAAAAATTAATAGAGGATATACTTAGTAGTATGGGTGTTAGATATGATATTGTTGAAGAAACCGAAGATCCTCTAACACAAAAAAAACTCTATATAATAAGAAGTCCTGAATCAGGCTTGCTTATTGGAGACAGAGGAGAGACGTTTCAAGCCCTATCACACTTAATAAGAAGAATTGCGAGTAAGGGTTTGGAAGAAACCAGCCTAAATGGCGCAGTTGGGCAGGTGGCAGATTTTGCAATAGATGTTAATGATTATAGAGCCTCAATGATTGATAGATTAAAAATAAAGGCCGGGATACTTGCAAATCGGGCTCGAGATATGAAGACGGATGTCGAAATGGACCCAATGTCATCTTATGAAAGATTGATTATACACGGTGCCCTTTCAGGCCAACCAAACATCAAAACTGAATCAATCGGAGAAGGAAGAGACAGAAGGTTGGTTATTAAATACGTTAAATAAGTGTTAATACTAGCTTGTAGCTATTAGCTGTTAGGTGTTAGTTTTTAAACAATACAAAAACAAATAAAAAAAACGGCGGATGCCGTTTTTTTATTTTGTATTTTCTAACAGCTAGTAGCTAAAAGCTATCAGCTAATTTTAAAAGCCATAAACTCAAGTCGTTTTTGTTTGTAAAAGATAGATATTGGTCGTCTAAACTTATTGTCAAACCAAAAGCATCTACGTTGATATTTTCGCTTGGATCGATTTGGTATACTAGTTCAGTTTTTCCACTTTCTGTGTCTATTTTCCAAAAATCATCTTCAAAAGAGGTCAAGCCTTGATACCAGACGTCTGGATAATTACCGGAAGAAACAGTTTTTGGAACAGCACAATATAAAATCTTACTATTATTATTTCCCCAAACACATTTATCTGCTAATGTTTGAATTTTAATATTTTTATTGATTTTATTAATAGTATCGTAAACATCTAGACTCAATGAGCTATTGTTACTGTATGAATAAGCTACCAAATTAGCATCTTTGTTTGTTAAGATGGACATTCCGATGACATTTCCTAACATTCTTTCCATTACAGACGTTTGAGGATTAAAAAAGAATAATAAACCAGAATCCATATAGTTTGGCTTTGTTGTAAGAGTAATTACACTTTCTTTTGGCCAAGCAACATTCCAATAAGTTATGGGCGAATCGAGAACGGTTTTTTTATTACTACCATCAAGATTTGCAATGAAGCCAAATGTACCAGACTTATCACTTTTATCAACTAAACCAAAAATTTTATCTCCTTTTGGGCTTATGACCAATTGTTTAATGTTTTTTAATGATAAAAAGGAACCAGTAATTTCTCCCACTCGATCAGTTGAGCTTGCGTCTAGTTTTATTTTTGAAGAAAAACTCACAATATCATCAGTATCATTATCTAAATATCTCAAAATTAAATTTTCACCAGTGCTTGACCAAACAGTTTCTTGAATTTTAGGGATCGTTGTGTTTGTAATTCTCGTTACTTCCCCATTTTCTATACCAGGGACATATTGATAAATGTTTCCAACAGCTCTATCTACAAATTTAACAACTGTTTTGTTGTTTTTATTAGTTACAAAGACAGAACCAGAAGTTGGATTTTTATAAAGTTGAATTAACTGATCTTTTTTTATGTTATTGTTTTTATTTATAAAATCTGTCGTTTGAGTATTTGTATCAATGGTTCTGTCTCCCGAATTGTCCCCAAAAGGACTTGAAGTTGCTTGTGTTGTTGGAGAAATATTTCCAGAATTATTTGAAGAAACATAGAAGAAAATCAGACCTCCAACAATGAGGAGAAATGTACCAATAATTATTAAGATTGAAGTGTTTTTTGACATATTTAAATTTACTTAAACTGAACATGAATAACACCCACCTCCACTTCACTTTTACCATCTTCACTTTTACCATCGCATCGGACAGGAGTTTTACCTCCCCCAGGCGGTTCGCAAGTGAATGTTAACCTTGCTCCTTTCCCCCCAGCAAAAGTAGGATTTTCTTTTAATCCGCTATCCATAAGAGCTTTAAGAGCTATTGAATTATAACTTATATCAACCGTAGCAATTCCTGAACCGTGAGATACATGTCCAGTTTCTGTTCCAGCAGTAACAGTAATACAGCTTGATTCAATACCTTTTGAACTAACACAGTGGGTTCGTGCATCTTTAAGACCATCAATTGCTGACTGGGGTATTCCCTCTAAACTAGTACATTTTTTATTTGTCTGATCGCTACAACTACCAGAACTCCATATATTAATACTGGAAGCTCTAAGTTGCTCTACAGCATAGTCGTTACTTATTCCATGACCACTTGTTGAAACCTTACTAACAATTGCTTGGGGAGGAGTTGGCGGTGGAGGAGGTGGATTTAGAAGAGTATTATTTTTAAAATCAACAAGTGCAGGATTTATTGTAAAAAGCAATAACCATGATATAAGGACGAGTCCCAAACCGTAAAGAGCATTTTCTATTATATTTTTTGCTTCGTCTGATTTACTCCATGAGTCAGTGGTCATTTTTAAAATTCCGCCGTAAATTAGCATTACCATTGCTAGTGTAATAGCCACGGCTATTCCATATTTAAAAATTTGTCCTAAAAAAACATTAAGAGGAGCACTTGAATCTACTCTTTTAAAAGCTCCTGGCTCTAGAGGTATATAACACTGGAAACCCTCTTTGCCAGCAACACCAACTATTTTATGGGTTGTTGAACTACACTCTCCTTTATTACAACATTGTGTATTTGTTATTCTAGTAAGACAGGTTGTTGTGTTACAAGTGTCATCGTTTGTTGGTGTGCTTGCATCATATGTGGAGTTACTTTGTACTACATTGTAAGAGTCAGGGGTAGTAGAGAGTGGTGGAAATGTCTGCTCTATTGGGGGCGGATCTTGAGCAAAAACAAAAGTTGTTAATAAAAAGAATGTTATTAAAAGTATAATTCCTTTTATTTTTTTATAATTATTTTTTTTCATTTTTATCTTTAAATTATTCGTAGCCATTTGTATATTTGTATATTTAATTTCCAAACTCAACATTAAAACCATTACTTGCGTACTGTGTTATTTTATTAATATTGTTTATATTTAATAAAATCGAAGCTGTTCCCTTCGTTCCTTCAGATGTCTGCTTCATTAATAATTCATTTGCCTTTCCATCCATAGCAACATTATTATTGTTTACTGACCAGACATAATTTGATTCACTTGCCGTGTCGTTATTAAAAGTAAAACCAAAAGGTTTTGCTGTAATATTTAATTCTTCTTTTGTTCCAAGATAATAGTTTCCTGTCACAGCTTTGTTGTATAAAACTCCATATAAAGGACTATTTTCATAAAAAAGAATAGAAGGGTCTTTTTTGACAAGTATTTTGGAATTTTCTGCAAGAATGTTACCCAAATCATCTAATATTTGTACCCCAACGGTAATATCTCTTACAGGAATGGCACTGTTGACTATAATTAAATCTTTACCATTTCCAGAATTAGCAATCAAGATGTCGTCTCCTTTCGTCCATTTAAAATTTAAATCTTTAGACAAAATTTTTACACCATCAATAGTGATGTCTGGTATAGCCACAATTTTAACTGTTCCTTCAGGTATAAAAGAAGGTTTCCCTTTATAAAATGGCATTGAATATGACATTGCCTCAACAATCAAATCAACTCCACCTGGTGTAATTTCTTTTGTTGTTTCTTTAATTATTCCATCGGAAGTTTCAACCACAACTCTTATTGTTGTTATTTTGCCATCCCTTCCCAATTTTATTGTAATACTTTTGTTTGCGTTTTCTTTTCTTGCAACACCGTCAACATACCAGACTATTTTTGATGAATCCAAATCAAGTAAATCGCTAGAAACTGTTAAAACAAAGCTATCCCCCGCTCTTGGGTTAGAAGGAGAAATATTTAAATAAATTGACGACATCGAATTTGTGGCAGATTCTTGGGCAAAAACAATATTACCAATAGACAAAAAGGCAATTAGCATTAAAGAAAGCGGAATTATTTTTTTGATAAAATCTAACATGTCGTAATAAATTATAACATAAACAAAAGGAAAAGTAAGTTACCAATATTGTTTTATGAGGCACTAATTTTAATAATGAAACGAACCAACAATTTTTGATGTGTAAAAGAAGGTTACAATTATGTTTAATATAAGGGCAAGAGTAAAATGTACAACTACTGCGGGAATAAATGATTTAGTTTTGTATGAAAGATAGGTCAGAGTTAGTCCTAAGAAGAAAGCTAGAATTATTTCATACGGCGGTTTTCCTATATGAAATAAAGCAAAAAGGGTGTTAACTATCCAAAAACTATGAAATTTGAACTTATCCCATATGCCAAAAAACAATAAACCTCTAAATAAAAATTCTTCAGCAAAATAATATATACCACTTATAATACTTAAAAGGATGAAGTTTATAATATTTTGATCAACAGAATAATAGTCCTGAAAGGATGTTTGTTTGCTTAAAAAAAACATAATAGGAGTAAAAAATACCAAGATCAGCACAGTCAATTTTATAGTATAAGATAGGTTTTCTGGCATTCTAAATCCAAAATCAACAATTTTTTTCTTATATATAAATTTTATTATATAAAATGGAATAATAAACAAAACAATAAAAGCATTTATAGATACAACTAACTGAAACCAAACACTTTCATAAGAGAAGAGTTTTTGTTCTAATAAATAGAAAGCAGGACTCACATGAAAAAGAATTAGAAATGATGAATAAATTATTATAACAAATGGGTTTTCTAGTATTTTTTTTATAATATTCATTTATTTTGAAATATCACATAATTAGCTGTTAGGTGCTAGCTTCTAGCTGTTAGAAAATTTCTAAAAGCTAACAGCTAGTAGCTAAAAGCCATTTTACAACCCCTGTGACATTTTTAATTCTTCTTTTGCTCTTCTGATATTTAAAAGTTGAGAAGGATCTGAAGTGATAATCTGGTCTTCAGTATAGGAAGCTATAATCTTGATTGCGACATGTTTTTGGCCAACAAAGAACATTCCCTCACCTACATTTGACTCAAGTAGAAGATATTTTTCTTCCTCGGTAAGATTAAAAACTTTTTGAAGATTATCTATAACAGTTGGAGATTGTTTTAGAAGAACAAGCATTGAAGAGTTAGTAACAATAGGCAAACCATATGGAGACTTCATAAAATCTTCGACATCTTGTGTAATCGTTGAAAGACCCAAGAAATATTTTCTTCCTCTTTTTGCCATTCCAAACAAGAATGAAGCTGCATCATCAGATTTCATCATAATCCATGCCTCATCTACTACCAAAAGTCTCTTTTTCCTGTTTCTTTTAACAGCGTTCCATATATAGTGAGTGATAATATACATTGCAACTGTTTTTAATTCCTCCTCCATATCTCTTATCGAGAAAACGATGAATTTGTAGTTTATGTTTATGTTTGTAGGTTTGTTCAAAAAACCTGCCCAGGTTCCTCTAGTATATTTAGAAAGCCTTTGAACAATAGACTCAGCCCCTTTCATTCCGGAAAGAACAAGCTCAAAATCTGAAAGAAGTGGAGGTTCCACATTTGCAAAATCAGAATCCGCAGTAATATCTTTAAGTGCGTAAGTTTCAGAAATAGCTCTATCAATGATCGCATCTTCTTCCGGAGTTAGTCCCCCAAGCATTATTCTAAAAAGGCCGACAAGATTTATAATATTACTTCTCAAAACATCTGCCGGAGACTCATCTTCCCCAGGTACAGGTAAGTCAAAAGGATTAATGTGGCTAGTAGAATTCAAAGAAATATCAAAAGATTTTCCACCAGTTGCCTCTGCAAGGAATTGATATTCTTTTTCAGGGTCGATAACAATAACATCAGTATCAAACATAAGACTTCTTAAAATTTCTAGTTTTGTACAATATGATTTACCAGAACCAGATTTTGCAAAAGTGACCGAATTATAGTTTTCGAGAGAAAATCTGTCAAAAATAACTAAACTGGCATTATGTCTATTGATACCATAGAGAATTCCCTTGTCTGAGGTTAAGTCGAAAGAAACAAAAGGAAAAATACTTGATAATGGTGCAGAATTAAGTTTCGAGTGAACCTCAAGGAGGTCTGTTGCAATTGGTAGTATACTCTTAAATCCTTGTTCTTGTTGAAAAAGTGCAGGTTTAATATAAATCATCTTTGATTCGAGGATTGATTTTATTTCTGATTCAATTTTATCGAGTTCGTCTTCAGTATCGCCATACAAAGTCAAATAAAGTCCGACATCAAAAAGTTTTTCTTGAGCCTGCATTAGATTGTCTCTAAGTGATTCCAAATCTTGATAAGCAGTATCAAGCATTGGGTCTCTAACTAACCCCTTTTTCTCTCTCGTGTTGATTTGGCTTTGAACCTCAGCAACCTTTTTTTGAAACTGTCGAAGAACTTTTGCTGTATCAATAGGATGAATAAAAATAGAAATATTAAAAACCTTATCCAAATTTATAATGGGAGAAAACCAACTTTCTGACAAAAACCTTGGATATGAAATAACAAAAAAAGATCTAGCTATTTTTTCCCCCAAATTTAATTGTTTTGGTGAAATTTTTAATGCGGAAGGAGCAATAATGTCTTGTAATTCCAAAACTCCAGCCTCATATATTTCTTGTGGTAAGAATGAAGTTAGTTGCTCGTCGTTCTTTTTTGTTTTAAAAAAATCAAATATTCCCATATTAGCTGTTAGCCGTTAGCTGTTAGCTGTTAGAAATTTTCTAACAAACAATAGCCGAAAGCTTTTAATTATTGTTTTTTTGAACATTTAAGTTCTTAATCATAGTATATAACATTTTCATTATTTCTGTAAGAACTGATTCTGCATTTTTGTAATTTAACAAGGTAGGCTTTGATAATTTTTTGGCTATTTCTATTTGGGTTGACAATTCCGCGCATGAGCCTAAAGCTATTCGTAAAAAATTACAAAAATCTTTTCTGGTTCCTCTATTTCTACCTTCAGCGATATTTGATGGTATAGATACAGCGGATCTTCTCATTTGAGAAGTAAGTCCATAAATTTCTTCTTTTGGGAAATTTTCTGTAATTTTATATATTTCCACAGTTAAATTGATAGCTTTTTCCCACACTATAAGATCTCTATAAGAATTAATTTTTTCCAGCATTTTTTTGATTGTATTTTCTAAAAGCTAGTAGCTAATAGCTGACAGCTAATTCGGAATAATCGGTTTCTCCATGTCTCCCGGGTTAAATATCTTATAAAATAATTCAACAACCTCTTCAGTTCCCAGTTGTATTGTTTTTATTCCACATCTTGATAAACCTTGTGAGATTGAACCTATTCTCTGCTCCAACTGAGTTCTATTTTCATCAAAATGGGTATTTTTATTAGGGTTTTCCTCTGGTGTTTTGTTTACCATTTGGCTAAAAGGATTGTTGGAGGAATTAATAATTGTTGGAGAGAAAGGAACAATAACAAAAAATGTTTTTGTCATAATACTTGTCTGATCAACAAAGTTTCTGATGAACTGGATGTATTCTTTAATTTGTATTTTCATAAGATCTCCAGTTTCGTTTTTAAATCTTTCTTCGAGCATAGCAATATATGGTCTAATGTCGAGTTTTTTTGATTGTACAGAAATTTGTATTGAAAAATCTAATCCATTAAGAAAATTTTGAAACTGCATTATTATACCCTGTTGTTCATCAGGAGATTTAAGGGCAAAGTTTACAGAAGAAGCCATAACAACAGCTCTCATTGAACCGTCTTTCAAGATTATTACTCCATCTCGTATTTCTTTTATAGGAACAAAGTCCTGTGTTGCTTTACTGATAGGCATTGTATTTTAAAGCTTGTAGCTTGTAGCTTCTTAGCTTTTTAGGAAATGTATTGATTATATTCCCTAAAAAACTAATAAATTTTAAACCAATTCCTAACTTTGGCTTCTTAGGCCAGAAAGCATTTTGTTGATCATACGCATTACTTCAGAAAGTAACCCATCTACATTATTATAACTTAAATCTTTTCCAAATGGTAATCTTTTTAATAATTCGATCTGTGTTTCAAGTTCAGCCCCAGAACCATAAGAGATTGTAAGAAATTGTTTGTATTCATTCCTACCACCTCTTCGTCTCCCCTCAGCAATATTTGACGGTATTGATACAGCAGATCTTCTCATTTGGGAAGTCAGTCCATAAATTTCTTCCTTCGGCATTTTTTCTGTTAATTTATATATTTCAGTAACCAAAACCATTGATTTTTGCCACACTATCAAATCCTTATAAGTATTAATTTTTTCCTGCATAATATTTATTTCCTAAAAAGCTAAGAAGCTACAAGCTACGGTTCTTGCCTTGTGACTGGATTCAAACTTTCCTTAATATCAAGGCTCCAAGTTAGATCTTTAAGTTTGCTGTCTGACATTTTTGGTACATTAATAGCCGATTTTATTCCTTGTGCCTGCGCTATGATTTGAGAAATTGGTTTTTTGTCAACTTTTTTCCAAAGATATAATTTATCACTGAGAAAATAATAAAAAGATGCTTGTACGGTGTCTATAAAAGGTTTATTGTTTATTTTGTAGAAAGCTAAAGCTAAAGAAAAAACCACTAAGGGTAAGATTAGAAGGATTGAAACTAGCTTGTAAGGTACATACAGAAAAAGGGCAACAGAACCTCCTATTCCCCCAGCCAAATATAAGAACTGTTTCAGTGTGAGCTGACCAACAATTTTATCTTCAACTTCAATAAATTGTGGAACTTGGTATTGCATGAATGATTTTTAAGAAGTGTAACGACTATAAAAATCGCCACCCTGTGAAATCCAGCTACTGCTGGAATCCGCTGTAAGCGGATATTTCACGGGGGTTAAGTAATTTACAGTCACTAAACCTCTTTTTATTTTGTGTCTTTGCGAGCGTAGCGAAGCAATCTAGGTTATTATTGAATTTAATCTGGATTGCTTCGCTACGCTCGCAAAGACAGAGTCGTTTTCCTTATCAAACTACCGTTTCCCTATATACGTCATTTGAGGATATGGTTTTTTCTGGTAATTTTGTTTTTTCTTCAACAACAATTGTTTGTTTTGGCACAACCACCGTATTTGTCATTTTTGATTCAACTATATTTTGAACAGGTGAAACATTTTGATGAAACGGTTCAATTGTGTGTGCCGTTTGCCCTTGAACAATCGTTATTTCTGATTCGGGCATATTTTCCGGAAGTGTGTTTGGTCTTATTTCTACTTGCTCATTTTCAAACTCAGGATATTCTTCTACTTGAGACCCTTTTGAATTTAATGCACTAAACGAAACAGTTTCCCCACCCCCTTTTATTGTTTCGGGATTTTCTATTTCTGCAAGAACACTTTCTTGAGTTGGATTTTCTTTTTTACTTTTCTGATACTCTTCTTCTTGAACTATTGAATCGTTTATATTTTTTAATGAAGTACGAATATTTTTGAAAATTAGTTCATTTACATCGTGAGCAACAATAGGCGCTTGAATACGAGACAAACCTACATTCTTTACAAGATTTTCAACATATTTGTCTAAAGGTTCTATTCCAATAATAACGAGGGTTGTTTCCCCTTCCAGTTTTCCAGCCTGATCTATCATCAGTTTATTGTTTTTAACAATTTCCTGCAATCTTTTTTGATAGTCGACAGAAAGAATAGCCTGTCTAAGTTCAAGAGGGAGTGTTTTTAAATATTCTTTTAAATCTTTGTTATCATCTTGCATATATTTTAAAAGGTTTGTTTTTAGTGGGCCGAAGGAGGAGTTTCAGATGAAGATGAAGGGTGTTCTTTATCATAATCAGATTTTTCTTTTCTTTTCGCTTTTGCTCGTTCATAATATTCTTCTAATAATTTCTTCTTTTCTTTGTCGGTTCCTTTTTCTGCAACCATAGCAATTTCATCCTTGTCAGCTTGCGATAATAGAGTAAACCATTTTTTTCTTATACTATCTGCATAATCTTTTCTAATTCCTCTTCTCTGTAAAATTCTTTTATGTTCTTCATTGTCTCCATTTTTTATTTCGTTTTCTACCTCCTTTTCTATTTCAGAATCTGTTTTTTTCTTTATTTCTCCTTTTTCTTTTTCAAGCTGATCAATTTCTTTTTTTATTTTTTCTAAACTCTGCTCTTTTTTCTTTTTAATGTCTTCTAATTCCGCCTTACCATCATCATCGATTTTTTTCAATTCACCATCTATTTCTCCTTCTATTCTGTTAGCTTCTACAAGGTCATCTTTAAGGAAAGCTTTGCGAGCTAGATCCTCCATTTCCTTTCTTTTTTTCTTTTTTTCTTCTTCTATTTGTTTTACTTTTGCATCTCCTTCCATAGTCGCGGAAGATATTATATTTTTCTTTTCTTCATTTTTTTCTCCGATAGAATTATTTTTTGTTCTAATCTCGGTTCTTACTCTTTGTCCCTCAGCATCTTTTGCTGTTTTAATCTGATTATCTATACCTGAAGATGTATTGTTATTCTTTTCTGCTTCTTTTTCTTTAATTTTAGCTTCAATTCCCGCTATTTCTGCTGGATCTGTAGTTTTGTCTTTCTCTCTTCTTAGTTTTGCAAGTTCAGTATCATATTTTACTGCTTCTTTTTTCTCCATATCTTCTGCGTATTTTTCATACTCTGCTGTTTTTATTTTTGTTTTTAGTTTTTTATCTTCAAGCATACCAGAATATCCACTTTCTTTTCCGTATTTTCCACTACCAGAAAGATGACCTTTATCAATCATATTACTAACCCCGCCCAGACTTGAGAGGTGACCCAAACCAGCAGCGGCCATGTTACTTGTATCAAAAGAAGCATTGGCTGTACCCTTTACCCCTTTTAATGTTAAGTTTGCTAGACCACCACCAAAACCACCTTTGGCACCTCTTTCTTTAAGCCATTGCCCAGCCTTACTTTCTGCAATACCAGTTGCACCTCTTCCAATCGTGGTTCTTGCTAATGCACCTACTCCTCCAGTGGCGGCAGAAAGTGCAAGTCCAGTTGCAGCTCCAGCAATCTTGCTTGCGTATTCTCCCATAGGACCACTCAAACTCTTTGTGACACTTACCGTTTTAAATAATAAGAAAGCTACGAGAAGGAAATAAAAAATATCTGTAACAAAACCACCGCCTTTTGGTGGTATGTTTTCAGAAAGCCTAATTGTTAGTAATAAGAAAAACATAAGAGTTGGCAACATTAAACACAGGTCGGTGAGACTTTTCCACCAAGCTGTTGATGCCGTTTTAAGTATGGGAAGAGCATTACCAACAAATCCAATGGGAGAAGTGGCCAGCAACAAAACAAGCATAACAAATCTACCAATAAGCATCGCAGAAAGTATAATAAAAACCCAAAGAATAACAACGCATTTAATAATTATTAATATTGTGTTAAGTAACATATGAGATACCTCAGGAGCTTTACTAAGATCAGGGTCATTTGGGTTTGCTGAAAAATCTTTCATGTTTATCTCAGAGACAACAGTTTTAAAATCTACACGGAGGCCAGTCATAATATAACCGCTCAAATCGACACCATCACCTTTATCTGCCCCTCCACTAATTTGATTATATATTGCAGTTCCAACCATGTTACTTGCATCAATCATAACCCTTGTAATAAACATACTGAAGTTTACTAAAACAGCGGCGATTACTATACTTGATAATATCTTTTTTGATGCTTCCTGATATAAAATTTGTTTTATTCCGGCATAAAGTAAGAGGAAAATGAAGGCAACATTTGCCGTATCTCGCATAAGGACCCAAACAGTTCTAATACCGGCATCCATCATTGTAAATCCACTCCCATATACTGAATAGTTCAAAGAAAAATCAAGAATAACCCCAGTTATATAGTCATAAAAAGCAACAATCGGAAATATTACTATTGTAAGAAGTGTCGATATTATTCCACTTAGTCCACCAGTGAAGAAGCTCCACATATCTGACGCATCTGCATGTGCAAAATGAGAAGGTAAAAAAACAAGAAGTGAGATTACAGGGAAAATAATAGCGATAGATTTTTTGGAAATCCTGAAGTCTTTTAAAGAATTTTTTATTTTTCGCCAATACATAATTAAATTTTTTGATAGCAATTTTTAACCGAATAAATTATAACACATCTTTTAACAGGTTGTAGGTTGTAGCTTCTTAGCTTTTTAGGAAATGCACCTATGTATTTCCTAAAAAGCTAACAAGCTTACTAACCAAAGAACTTTTTTATTGTATTTTCTAAAAAGCTAATGTTCTAATAAGCTACAAACTAGTTACCGTGCTCGTCGCTGAATTTATCTTTAATACTTGTGTCAAATCTATCGGGCAAACCGAAGTGTTGTACATTTTCCCTACTCCGCTAAGCCATGATCTGATGTCTACTATGGTTGTGTTTAATGAAGTTGAGTCAAATGATGTTGAATTAACTTTAATCAATGCGTCTTGAATCGCAGGTATTGTGCCAGCACCACTTATGTCCATAGATGCTTTGTTCAAAATTTCTATTTTGTCGTTTGAAGCTGATAATTTCTTTTCTATTGCTGGTAAATTCCACAATATAGAGGCGATCGTTCTGTTTGAATCATTTGCTCCATCTATATTTGTAATTACATTTGATCTGATAAGTATTGATCTTAATACGCAGTCAGTTTTATTGTAACTTGAATTGCAAACGCTTGATGTTGCAAAAACAGCCTTAGCTTGAGTGAGTATGTTTTTGGCAATCAAATAATCATTTTGATAGGCTAATTCCGATTTTTTTAGAGAATTTACAAGAGTTGTAGCGTTATTTTTTGCTTGGTTTAAGGAGTCATTTCCATTATAGCTTGTGTTACCACTGATTACTGGAGGGGTATATATAGGGAATCCAGTTGTTTGATCGTATCTTATCAGTGTCGTGTTTACAGATGTTATTGTAGATGTAGTACATCCTTCCAAACAAGAAAGAATACATCTACTTTTTAAATCACACCATGAATATCCTGACGATGGATAGCATCCATGAGCATCTGCTCCAGATCCACTTAATATTGGTTCACCTGTGCACGGATTGTAATTAAGAAGGGGTGTTGTTGATGCACTATTAGCGAAAGTTGGAATTTTAGGCTGCGGAATTGTGCTTGGATTAGTCCAGTCAGTATTATTCCAATCTCTTTGTTCATCATATAAGGTTGATAGGTCCGCATTATAATTATTCATCGCGTTTGATGAAGAAAGGTCTAAAGCAGAATTATACGCATTATTATTAGCAAGACCACTATCTAAAATTCCTTTTTGTAGTTTGCCCATTTCATAATTAAGTAGAGCTCCTAGTATGGCGTCTATACCATCAGACAATGAGGCGGATAAACCAAGTTGATCAATACCTGAACCACTTATTTTATTAAGACCACCAGTAATTACAGAACCGGGAGTTTTTACTTTACAATCTTGTTTAGTTGTGAAATTTTGAAATTGAGTTGCTATATTAGGTACGTTTGACTGAGAAGGAAAAGGTCTGTCACCATTTTGATCATATTCTTTGGATCTTGTAATTTCACCACCATTATCGGCAGCATAATATATATCTACACATTTAGTAAAACTTAGCGCGCCACTACCTGATAGAAAATCGAGTTGTTTCGTTTCTCCTCCAACTGTTATTCTTGAGTCCAATTCTTCTTTGGCAATAAGGTATGCGCCGACAGGATTGTTTTGAGGATTTTGTGTTACTTTTATCCATTCATTCCACCCACCATTCTTTTTAAAATTACTTGCACCCATACTAACAGTTTTACCATTTACATCTAAGCCTAAACTAATACTGCTGTTTCTAGCCCCGTTTTTCATATTTTGCTCAATGTCAGTAAGGGTACAACCGATTTTTTCTTTTAAACCAGCACCATAACCAAGTTGAAGGGCTAATTTTATCTGAAGCTGGAATGGTGAACAAAGAAAACCTAAACCGGCATCTTGAAAGAATTGTCCCATAATTTGGTCGTTGACTCCTCCAGGACCTGTCATAAATTTATGAAAATCAGCTTGAAACGCAGGTTTACCGTTCATACCCCCATTTATCCAAGTTACTGTTGCTTGAGTTATATTATTTATCATCTTTTTTGCTACGTTTCTCATCAACGCTTTAAAAAGGTTCCATAAATATTGATCACCTTTATCCCATACGATTTTTCCTGCAGCTTGAAAAAAAGCTAGTGGATCATGGGTAATACTAACATCAGCAATACCTATAATAGCACTTGCTTTTTTTGGTACTGTAAAAAAACTCAAATTTAATGAGAGTATAGAAATGATAAGTAAGAATAATATTTTTTTTGTAAATCTTTTTTGAAAATTCATCCTTTTTTATTAATCAGTTTATTATATCACTTATTATATAAACTTCTAATAGAATAATTATTATGTTTGTTGTATTTATTAGTAGTCAGTCGTATTATTCGCATAATTCATATATTCGTATGTTTATCTTTTATCTTTGTATTTTTAAAATATTGTCTACGGTGGTTAACGTCGAAAGAAGGTTTGATGTAATATCTTTGTATTTTGAAAGATTAGAGAAGATAGACAAAGACTCTTTGTCTGAATTTACAATGTTATTATCAATAGCTATCATCATTTCCAAATCATTTATTATTTTAAGATGATAACTTACATCATAATATCCTATAGCTACAGGAACTGGCATTTTAATCAATTCATTCACCACTTCTTGATAAACATCAGTAACTTGTGCCATTGCAGGTTTAACTATTTTACTAGTACCTGAAACATACAAACTTATTATTTCTAGTTCTGCACCAAAAACAGGTATGATTTTTTGAGTTGCAGTGAAAAAGTTTTTTGAGTAAGCCGTCATATTTTTAGACAAGTTTGTGTTGTCGGTCGTTTGTAGGTTTAAATCTGTACTCTTTGTTATTCCCACATAACTTTTTTCAGGCATTTCTGCTACGGATTTAGAGACTATTTCGTTTATAGTGTCTGTACTCATAGAACCGTTTACTGGTTGTGAAGCAATAATATTTGACATTAAATTACGCGAAAATTTATCAATTTCGTTTAATTTCTCATACTCTTCCATCGCTTTTTTGTTTTCTTCTATTATTGCTAGGTCTATCTTGTCGTTTGCCTCTTGCCCTTTTGGTGCAGTATTTGCTTTTAATGGGTCTCTGTTTAGAGCGATTTCATCAAAATCTGAAGTGCCGTCAGTATCCGTGTCGGCTTTTTTAGGATCAGTTCCATACAAATTTTCCTTCCAATCTGGGAGGCCATCATTATCCGAATCAATATTTACAACTGCTGAGGTGTTTGTTGCCGATAAGTTACTGTTTAAAAAGGAAGTTGTTCTTGGCTTCCAATAACTTATTACAACAACAATACAGATAATAACAACAGCAACAGAGAGAGCTGTTACGAATTTTTTTGATGGCAAATATTTTTTGTCGATCATAGGAAGTTAAAAAATAAAAAAGTAAAGAATAAAAATATAGTTTAAAATTTAAAAATGAATCTAATTAATTATTGTCGTTTTTAGAGGCAAGTCCTCCTCATGCATTTGAGGTCTTGCCTCTTCGTATTTTATGATTTTTTAATTTAATTATTCGTAGCCATTCGTATCATTCGCATGATTCGTTGATTCGTATATTTACTTTAATTTTCGTATTTTAAATTATACCACACTAATTTTTAATTAAGAAATCAAAAACCTTAATAAGTGAATTTTTTGCTCGGCAGTGTAAAAATAACTGAAGTCGTAGTCGCTTTACTTAAGGTATTCATTACAGAAATATTTTTAATACCTCCAGTTTCAATTATTGTGCCACTCCCTACCAAAGGAAGCTTTGGACAGACTTCATATAAGGGTTCAGTACAGCCCATTTGGAAAGAAGGAACTTTAAAGGAAATTGCAGTGCTATTTTTTGAAACAATTAAATTATCTGCAACTTTAAATCCGCCAAAAAGAACTATAGAATCGGATGAAAAACTAGAACCCGTGAGAGTGATGGTATCTCCTCTATTACCCGACACAGGTTTTACAGAAGTTAAAGCAAACGTAGGTGGAGTGTAGATTGTTATAGGAGTTCCTTTTATAACAAGGGTTTTGCTTGGAAGTACGTAGTAATAATCATTACTGAAGCCGTTTAAGTTGGCGACTTGAACTATTTTTTTACCCCCGGTTTCAATCACAGTATCTTTTGAAGAGATAGGACAATTGCCTGATGCACAGTATTTATATTCAGGAATTTTGAAAGATATTGAAGTACTGCTTTGATTAATAATTAAACTTTTATCTACAATTGTTCCATCAAAATAAACATTGTTTGATGTAAGAAAATCTGTTCCTATAATTTTTACAATCCCCCCTCTATTTACAAACAAAGGGCTTATTGAAACAATGGATGCTATTTTAGAAAGAGATAGATTTTTTGTTGCATTTGGGTCTATTACTTGCACTAAAATATTTTTACTTCCCGGAATACCATATTTGTTGTAGCAGACGATTGTAAATGTTGTTGTTGTACTAATCGAACCGGTAGATTTATTGCCAGTAGTATCTATTGTTCCGCTTAAGGTTGACCCAGAAGAGTCTTTAAATGATATTTTACATTTATCTATTGCGTTGTCCGCTCTCCAAGATAAAGTCGCTGGTTGTCCTTTTGTGACCTTTTCTGGACTTGCTGTAACGGTGATTGTTGGTGCCACAGAATCTGGTTTGCCAGGAATTGGGTAAACGACAACAGCTGGAACAACTTTATTAATTATGTTTTGTATTTGGCTATTTGTCGATTGTGTCGAAGTAGAATTGGTGCTTGTGGCGGAGGTACTTGTTGCTTTTGATGGATTCAATATACTATTAATTATTGCATCAAGTTTCTTTCTTGTAGAAGGTCCAACTATTCCAGTTCCTTTTGTTAATCCAGATGGTATCAAAATTTCATTTATATATTTTTCTTGAAATTTTATTACGGCTAGTTCTATTGCAGAATCGAAAATATCTGTTTCTATGGTTGAGTTTGAAATAATTTTGGTATCTTTGTCTGAGTTTAATACAACTTTTAGTAATGAAACATCATCCCCTGTTGAGCCAAGCACTAATGTAGTAGCAAAAATGTTTTTTACTGTACTGATCGTTGGGAGAGTAAAAATATCAAGTTTTATATAATAATTATTTGCTAAAGTGTCTAATTTTTTTATTGTTGATAATCCAACATATCCTGTTCCAGCAGATAAACCGTTTGGAATAAGTATTTCTGTAGCGTATTTTTCTTGAAATTGTTTTACTAAACTCGCTGTGTTTGATGTAAAGGTTGGAGATGTATCTACAGTACTATAAACGAATTCGTACCCAAGTATTTTTTTAAGTGCCATTACATCTTTTCCATAAGACCCTACAGTTAAGTTTCTTGTAAAAACTGATTCAGCTGTGACCGATGTGTACTGATTTGTACTTGTGGAATATGTTGGATTTAAAATAATTTCTGTTGCGTTGGAAAACGTGGTGAAAGATATTAATAATAAAAAAGAAAAAAGCAACACTTTTATTTTGTTTGTGTTTATCATGTTCTTAATTATATAATCATTCTAATCAAAACACAAAAACCTCAGTTTAATTTTACAGAGTTTTTTTATGATTCATCAATAAATTATATTGAAAGGTTTTTTATCAGATTTTTCCAATCTTCAAGTTTTAAATCTTCAGACCTCGCCTTCTCCGATATTTTTAGGTCTTGAAATATTTTTTGTAAGTTGTTTTGACTTGTTTGCGCAGTCGTACCAAATTTTTCTTTTAAATTTGCAATTAACATCTTTCTTTTGTGTGCGAAACCAGTTTTTATAACTTCAAAGAAGTCTTTTTCTGATATTTTATCGAAAAAATCTTTAGAAATGTTATTTATTAACAAAATCGCCGAATCCACTTTGGGTTTTGGACTAAAATTCTCTTTGTCTACTTTCATCACCTTTTTTGCGGTTCCGTAGGCTTTAACACTAAGAGAGAGAAGACTTTCTTTGTTGTCTCGGGCAATTATCCTGTCAGCGATCTCTTTTTGTACCATTATCACCAATTTTGACGGTTGAATGTCTCCAGATAGGAATTTTCTGAAGATTAGCCCTGTAATATAGTATGGAATGTTAGCTATCAACTTATAATCAACAGTTTTAAGGCCAATGGTGGATAGGTCCAATTCTAAAATATCGCCATGAATAAGGGTAAATTGGCCATTTTGGGTTTGAGAAGCAAACTTCTCATTTAGAAACTCAATAAGTCTGTCATCTTTCTCTACCGCAATGACTTTTGCACCAGTTTCCAGTATTTTTTCAGTAAGTGCACCTTGTCCGGGACCTATTTCAAGAACGGTGTCCTTGGAAGTGATTTCTCCTGCGTTTATCATAGCCAAAAGAGCCGTTTTAGACTTTAAAAAGTTCTGACCCAATGATTTTTTTGCATGTATTATGTTTGTGTTTTTTATATGCATGGCATTTTACTTGGAAGCCTTGCTTCCAAGTGTTTATTATATGATTTCTCCGAATTCCTGTTCCAATTCTCTTTTTTCTGACTTCTGTCTCATTAATTCTGGAAGCAGTTCATTTATGGTGGTTATGTATTCGTGATTATTGTTGTATTGATCGAGAATTATCTCTTTATTACAAATATCAATAATATTTTTGTCATATTCTTCCATACTAGATATATATATTTTATCTTCAGGAATGTGATGTATTTTGTTATTTAAATTTACATATGCGCTAATATATAAAAGATATTCATTATTATCGATGTGTTTTGCTTTAAATTTGTCTTGGAATAGAGCACCGCTTCTCTTGTTTTTGTTATTAAAATATTTAGTATAACTAGTGCCTAATTTTTGCATAAATTTTTCTATGCCTTTGTCTGAATTCTGCTTGAGAATTATATGAAAATGGTTCGGGTTTATACAAAAAGCGATTATGTCCACTAACTTGGAAGCCTTGCTTCCAAGTGAAGGCTCGCTTTTTCTAAATGAGTTTTCGTATAGACTACCTATTGTTTCTGGTCTATTAAATTCTTTAATACCATCAAGAAAATGTAAAAAATCATTTTTATCTAAAAATGTTTCTCGTTTGTCGACACCTCTGTTATAGATGTGATAATACTCATTATTTATGAAGGGAATTTTTCTAGAGCCCATAGTAATTATTATATCTTACTTGGAAGCCTTGCTTCCAAGTAAGTTACCACTCAAGGTAGACAATTTTTTCACGATATTCGAAATTTTCTTCCTCAAGATGACCATTATCAAATTCTCCGAGAAAAATTGAAGGGAGATTCATTTGTTGTGAACCGTAAATTGTTCGCATCTCAGCATATGTTAAGAATAACTTAATTCTTGCGCGAGTCAAAGCTACATAAAACAATCTCCTCTCCTCTTCCATTTCTTCAGGGGTTTTTGCATCAACGCCCATTCCTTGGTGAGGAAAAAGATCTTGTTCTAGTCCGGTAACAAAAATATAATCAAATTCTAAACCTTTTGATGCGTGGACAGTCATAAGTTTTACAGCGTTTTCATTTTTTTCTAATGAGTCTTGGTCTGAAGCAAGTGACGATTCTTCCAAAAGTTTTTCTATACCTTCTGGTTTTGGGAGATGATCATATTTGATTGCTAAAGTCGCAAGCTCGCGCATGTTTTCAAGTCTTTCTTTGTCTTCATCTGTTCCTTTTTGTAATTCTAATTCAAGTCCAGATTCTTTTATAATAAATTTAATTACTTCTGAAGGCTTTGATTTTTCCGTATCGCTTTTTATTTTTGCAAGTAAATTATAAAAATTATTTACCTTTTCCTTTATACCATCTGGCAATTTGTCTTTATTTCCTTCAAATATTTTTAAAATAGTTACCTTACCGATTCCTCTTGCTGGAACATTTATTATCCTCTTTAAATCACTCAAGCTTTCTGGGTTGACACTTGCACGCAGAAAGGACAAAACATCTTTGACTTCCTTTCTATCAAAGAATTTTGTTCCCAGAACTTGATATGGGACACTTTCAGTTAAGAAAGCTTCTTCAAGCACGCGAGATTGAAAATTAGCCCTATAAAGCACGGCTATTTCTCTAGGGTTGGCGCCTTTCTCAATCAGTTCTTGTGATTTTCTGGCTATAAATCTAGCTTCCTCTATCTCGTTTAAAGCCTTTAGGAACGAGACTTTTTCTCCTACAATGTTTTTTGTAAAAAGATTTTTTTCCCTTCTCAATTTATTTTTTTGTATGACTTCGTTTGCTACCGCAAGGATAGTTTGGGTTGAACGATAATTTTCTTCAAGCAAGATTACTTTTGCCTCAGGATAGTCCTCCTCAAAACTTAAAATGTTTTGAATGTCTGCTCCACGCCAACTATAAATACTTTGGTCTATATCCCCCACCACGCAAATATTCCTGTTTTTTTCAGCCAAAAGTTTTGCGGTCATATATTGAACTTTGTTTGTGTCCTGATATTCATCTATGTGGATATATTTCCAAAGATTTTGATATTTTTCTAGAACCTCCTTATGTTTTTTTAAAATATTGTAGGTTTTTAACAATAAATCATCAAAATCCAAAGCTTTTTCTTGAGCTAGTTTTTGTTCATACATTGGCCAAACTTTTGCTGTTACAGATTTTAAAGTATACCCATCTTCTACACCGGCTGTATAATTTTCAATAGTATTCAAATCCCCTTTTTCACGAGATATAATGTTTAAAATTTTATTAGGTTCGAATTGTTTGGAATCTATATCTAAGCTTCTCAGGCACTCTTTTATAAGTTTTGAAGAATCGCTTCTATCCATAATGCTAAAGTTTTTTATTAAACCTATTAGTCCACTGTTTTCTTTTATTATATGAACTCCAAGCGAGTGAAATGTACTTATGAAAGGTTTGTAATGATAACTTAATGGAATGTTAAGGGTTTTATCATGAGCAATAATCTTTTCCACCCTCTCCCTCATTTCTTTTGAAGCTTTGTTTGTGAAGGTTATCGCAAGGATATTTTCAGGATGAACACCATTTTTTATTAAATGCAAAATTCTATGTGCCAAAGTTTTTGTTTTGCCTGCCCCTGCACCAGCAATAATTAAAATAGGCCCGTCTTTTTGCAAAACGGCCTCTTTTTGTTTTTCGTTTAATCCTAAAAGGTGTGGCATAGAACTAATATAACACATGCAAGCTGTTAGCTACTAGCTTTTAGGGGTTAAAAAATATAAAATATGCGATAAGTCAAAAAAATAATTCTAGGAGGAATTTTCGCAAAGCGGAAATTCCTCCTAGAATTATTTTTCCTACCAGCTAGTAGCTAATAGCTAACACCTATCCTGTGGATAACTACGTTGACTCCTTTCTCTTGGGTAGTATAATTAACAAATACTGAAAAAGACGGAAAATGCTGAAATATGGCTCAACAGAAGCATATAAATTCAGAACAGCAGAAAAACCTTTAAAAATAAGAATATTTTGAGTAAAAAAACTATAGCTGACTTTAAAAGAGAGGAAAACTCCGAAAGTCAATCAATAAAATCTATATTTTTAGCCATTTATACAAACTGGTTGGTTGTTTTTGTAATGATTTTTTCTCTTAGTTATTTCCTTCCTGTTACAGCAAACGCTAGTATTTTCTCAGCAATTTCAGATTTTTTTGCAGGAAATCCCAATAACACTCAGATTATAGACACAGAAACAAATTCACAAAACGTCCCTCTTCTTACAGGCACAGTAAATTTTGATTCAAACGCGGCTGTCGGAGGCGGAGATATAAATACTGCAGATGATGGTGAAGCTTTGATAGCTGATAGTGGTCCTTCAGGAACTTCTGCTGACATTGAAGACTCCATAAGTACTGGGCAAATTAGCAAATATACAGTAAGAAAAGGAGATACCTTGTCATCAATAGCAAAAATGTATGGAGTTACCACAAACACAATTATTTGGGCTAATGATATTGGCTCAGCTGGTATAAAAGAAGGACAAACACTCGTAATTTTGCCAGTTTCAGGAACTTTACATACTGTTATTAAAGGAGACACTCTGAAATCAATTGCTAAGAAATATAAAGGTGATGTTGGAGAAATATCTCAATTTAATGGATTAGAATCAGATTCAGTTTTAGCACTCGGTGATACAATTGTAATTCCTGATGGTGAAGGAATTGTTAGAGTAAGTGGAACAATAAAATCGTCTAGTGCAAATCCATATAGAGGTGGTAGTGGTCCAGAACTTGCCGGATATTATATTAGACCAATATCTGGTGGTATAAAAACACAAGGGATACACGGATATAATGCTGTTGATATAGGAATTCATACTGGATCGACTTTGTATGCGGCTGCGGCTGGTCAAGTAATAATTGCCAGATCTTCTGGTTGGAACGGAGGATACGGAAAATATGTTGTTATTTCTCATAATAATGGAACACAAACCGTTTATGGACACATGAGCGCGGTAAATGTAAATGTTGGAGATTTTGTATATCAAGGCCAAATAATAGGACTTACAGGAAATACTGGACATTCAACAGGACCACACTTGCACTTTGAGGTTCGTGGAGCGAAGAACCCCCTAAATTAGTCTAAAATCTAAATTCCGTAAAGTCTATAAAGTTAATATAAACACAAAAAAGAATTTTCGCAGAGCGAAAATTCTTTTTATTTGTATTGTTTTCGGCGTTATAAACTTTAAACTTTTACTGATTCCTCTTCGGTCTATATTGCAATGCTTCAAGTATATGAGAAGAATTTATTGTCCCGTTCCCTTCTAAGTCGGCGATGGTTCTCGCGAGTTTGATAATTCTATGATATGCACGAGCTGATAGATCCAATTTTTTAGCTGAAGTGTTTAGTATTTCTTTTGCTTTATCTTCTAAATCAGCAATTTTAGAGAGATCTTTTGATGACATTTCACTATTAGTTTTTATTTTTCTACCAGCTTTTGCAAATCTTTCTTTTTGTACCTCCCTTGCTTTAATAACCCTTTCTTTTATTTTTATAGTTTCTTTTTTACCTTCATCTTTTTCGCTTAGTTTCTCATAATTAATTTGTGAAACTTCTACCCACATATCTATTCTGTCTATGATAGGACCAGAAATTTTTCTTTGATACCTTAGCAGGTCGGTTGGTTTGCAAATACACTCTTTTGTTTTTGAACCAAAGTTTCCACAAGGACAAGGGTTCATTGCTGCGATTAAAATAAAATTTGCAGGAAATGTAACGGTGCCTCTAGCTCTTGAAATACTTATCTCGCTTTCTTCAAGCGGTTCACGAAGTGTGTCGATTACCTTTCTATCAAATTCCGGAAATTCATCCAAAAATAGTACTCCGCGATGAGCGAGAGTTATTTCTCCAGGTTTAGGAATAGTACCTCCACCTACAATAGAAACATATGAAGCGGTGTGATGTGGAGAACGAACTGGAGATTTTGTAATAATATCCCTTTTTAATACTCCAGCAATAGAGTGAATTGAGGTAATTTCAAGTATTTCATCAAATGAAAGCGAAGGTAATATATGAGCAAAAGCTTTTGCAAGCATTGTTTTTCCTGTACCAGGAGGTCCATACATTGCAATGTTGTGTCCGCCAGCTGCTGCAATTTCCAAACCCCTCTTGGCTGTTTCTTGGCCTTTTATTTCGCTGAAATCTATATGTGTTTCGTCAGTATCATCCTCTAGAATTATTTCTGTTTGAGGTTGTGGTTCTAGTTTTTTTGGAACTTTTTTTTCTCCGAGAAATTTTTCAAAATCTCGGTTTGCATCTTTAGGTTTGATATTCAAATGTTCAATAATTTCCTTTAAATTATTTACACCGTAGATGGTAATCCCGGAAACAAGTGCAGCCTCTCTCGCATTGTCTTTTGGTAAAAAGACCTCGGTAAAACCTCTAGCTTTTGCCTCTGCAACTATTGGAAGAACACCATTTACCCCTCTTAAGTTTCCATCAAGAGAAAGTTCACCAAGAAAAAGTTTCTTTTTTGAATCAAATTTTATTTCTTCGCTAGCAAGGAGGTATGCAAGAGATATGGCAACGTCAAAAATCGGACCTTCTTTTTTAATATCGGCTGGAGCAAGCGATACAACCGTTTTTTGGTTTAAGCTTTTTGGAGAAATAAAACCACAGTTTTTAACAGAGGCCGACACTCTGTCTTTTGATTCCCCCACCCCTTTGTCTGGTAGCCCGACAATTGTAAAATTATTTAGACCCTTTGAAAGATCGATTTCAACATCTATTATTTTTGCACCTAGACCTATCGTTTGTGCACTAAAAGTTTTGGCAAAGCTCATATGATACGGAAATTATACGAATGTTACGAATGGCAACGAATAATTCTGAAACTATTATACAGTATATATACGAAATAACATAAAACAAAAAGGATTTTTGCTTTGCGAAAATCCTTTTTGTTTTATTTCTTTTATACTTATACTATTTCCTTATACTTTTTTTGAGTGCTTCACACAAGTTCTTGCTGACGGATTTGCTTTAAGTCTTGCTTGTGTAATATTTTCCCCACCAATCTCACATTTTCCATAGGTACCTTTTTCAATTTTTTCTAAAGCATCTTTAACATCATTGTACTGAGGTTCTAGTTTGCTTAAAATTGACTCGTTTTCACTGAAGTTTTCCATTTCGTCAGCAATTTCATCACCATCTGCCATATCAGCATTTAAATCTGTTTCAACGGGCTCCCATTTTTTAGGGTTACTAGGATTTTTTCGTCCAACTTCGTGCATTTCCTCCTCCAATAAAACCAATTCTTTTTCGAGTTTAATTTTAATTTTTTGTATATCCATAATATTAGTTTAATTTTAAATCAATCCACTGATAAAAATTCAGACTATTTAATTGTAACAAACTCCCTTCATTAAACAAGTTGTTGTTTTACTGCGTAACAACCCTGGCCTTGCTCGTTCTTTCCATTATTTCTTTCAATGTGTCTGGAAGAGTAGTTATTACTATTGTGTTATCGTCTATTATCGAATACAAAAATATAATATTACCTGAGGAATCTTTTACAACTCTGCAATCTTTATTGTTGAATGTAGCGTCTTGGAATTTTTTTATTTGCATTCCCAATAAGTCATTGGGGTTAGTGTTGTCTGAAGGTAGATTAAATAGTTCTTTAAAATCACTCCACATATTTGTTTCCCAATTAAGCATTCCTGAAAAAGTGGTATCAAAAGACCCGACTTTTAAAACAAGAAATTTTTGAATTCCACTGTAATTGTGCAAACCAAACATATATTGATCTTTTAGAGTTCTTTGTATTTCATCTGGAACCGTTGCTCCAATTAAAGAGAGGAATTTTTTTGAAGTAATGAGTTTTTCTTCGGTGCCAGTGCCTTCTGTGAGAAATATGTTTTTTATTTGTCCAAGTGATGTCGCGGATTGATCAACCCTTTCTTTCAAAGTTGTGTTTACTCTGTTTATGTTGATGTCTTTGATGTTTAATTTTTCTTGTGAATCGGCTGTCATTACTGGTTTTGAGTCTACCGTTTCAATAGGTTGTTCAGGTTTTTTATTTTGCATACTAACTAAAAATTTTGGAACAAAAAAAGCTGCAGCCCCACCAATAATTAATATAACACTCAAAATCAAAATACTTTTATTTATTAATATTTTTTTATTTTCAACATCAACTTGTTGTGTTTGAACGGCTATTTTTTTGTTTTCTGCGAGAGCAATGTTGATTGAAGAGATGTGATTTGTTTGAACCATTTCCTCTACATCACTTTTGTATGTTCTGATTATTGGTCTAGTTTGTTTTTGAGTTTCTTGAGTCGGTATATCGGGAATTTTTATTAAAGGATCCGGTTCCTTTTCTAGTTTTGAATAATAAGAAGCAACATCAGCATTGTTTTGGTTGTTTGTTTGATTAATAAATGAATCCAGCTGATTTGCTATTATTTCTCTTGCGTTGGAATCAGTATCATTTTGTTTAATTTTTGTATCTTCGTCGTTCATTTTGTTTAGGGTTGGTTTTTGTATTATAACAAAATATATCAAAATTTACACTAAACAAAATGCGAGTTTCCGAGGAGTGGAAACTCGCATTTTGTATTTTGTTTACTTAATCCTCCAGTTTAAATTTTTGCTGGTCCTGCAGGTGGAACCGGTGGTTTTGGTGGCACAGGAACAACCTTTCTTTTTATAAAATCAGGCGCAGTTGCTTTAATAGACAATGCGATTCTGTCTCTCTCGTCTACTTCTTTTACTACTACCGGAACTTTATCTCCTATTTTTAGATAATCCCCGACATTATCAACTCTAAATGGTGCAATTTCAGAAACATGTACAAGTCCGTCAGTGTCTGGAGCAATATTTACGAAAGCGCCAAAAGCTTCT
>CAINLW010000012.1 GCA_903850545.1 uncultured bacterium | reverse complement strand
GATTTTTAATTTGGTTCTGTTGGAGTGGTTTTTCTCTTTGCGAAAAAACACTACCCGCTCCATTGAATCAGAATTTATAATCCATGTTCCTTAAAACACCTTACATATTTCTTGTCTTCATAGTTTAGGTGCACAACAAGCCAGTCCTCTAGAAAATCTATTAATTCAGGAATCATGTCACCTCCTTTTACTTGAAATTCTTTCATTAATATCATAAGTTTTCCTTTCAATTCCAGATGTTTCTTTACATGTTCCTCTTTATTTTCATAGTTAAAAAGATCGAAATATTTTTCTTCTGTTCCAAAATGTAACAACGCATAGTTTTTTAGGTTTTCAATAAGTACTGCGAGTTCTTCGTCTGTTTGCTTATTGTAAAAAGCATCATAAGCCTGATTCATTAGTTCCAAAAAATGTTTGTGTTGAGTATCTATAATTGGCATTCCCAAATCATACTCATCTTTCCAATCTACGTGATGTGCCATATTTGTTTGTCTCGAATTTTGTCGAGAATTAAATTATTAATAATTTGTATCATTATACCACCTTTTGGTTAAGTAAATTATAAGAATATAAATAAGCCCTCATCGATTATTCCTGATAAGAGCTTATTTAATAGTTATCCACTGGTATTTATTAGTGTTACTCGTGTTATTATAAATGTAGTTAATTAAGTTGCACAATAAAAATCTATAATGAAAAAAACCAGCAAATATTTTTTGTTCAGTTTGTTGGTTTTTTTCTTTTGTTTTATTTTTTCTTTCAATTTTGTTTTAGCACAAACTGATATTCAGTGGGGTAATATTTCAGAAGATACTGTTTGGACTAAAGAAGGAAGTCCCTACGTGATCTATTCTCCATCAGATTGTAGCGTTGTTTTGACAATTGATACTGGCGTAACTCTTACGATAGAAGCTGGTACTGTTGTTAAGTTTGATTATTGCCAGTCGATAAATGTGTTAGGTAAATTAATTACAAAAGGAACATCAGACGAAAAAGTTTATTTCACTTCTGTTGCCGATCCGGTTGGTGGTATCACCGATATTTATGGCGAGTCATACGAACCATGGGTGGGCGATTGGGATGGTCTTATGGTTGATGGTGGAAGTATTGAATTGAATGATTCAGTGATTTCATATGTGAATACTAGCTTGTATGCAAATTTGGCAACAGTTTCTTTCGATGGCGTTGATATTAAAGAGTGTGAGGACGGTATTTTGGGTGAAGAAAGCAGTATTGATATTAAAAATTCAAGTTTAAAAAATGTTTGGAATGATGCAATTGTTCTCAATTCAAATAGTACTGCAAATTTAGACAATTTTTATATTGATAGTGTGGATGGAGATGGAATCAGTGTTTTAAACAACAGTGTTTTGAATATTAGTAATTCAGACATTAAAAATATTTCTGGTGATTTTCTGTTTTTAAATTCTGATACTTCCTCTTCAATAAAATCATCAATCATAAACAAAGTTGAAGGAGATGGAATCAGTATTTTAGACAACAGTGTTTTAAGTTTGGAAGATGTGAATATAGAAAATATTGTGGGCGATTTTTTGTATTTAAATTCAAACAGTACTTCGGTTATAAAATCTTCAACAATTGATACT
>CAINLW010000011.1 GCA_903850545.1 uncultured bacterium | reverse complement strand
GCTCTCATCAAGAATGCAGATATGCCTAAGGACATTGCCAAGGAAATAAAGAAACAATTTAAATTATTAAACACCGAGTATGTAGCAGTCAGATCATCGGCTACAGCAGAAGATGGAGCAGAAAACGCCTGGGCAGGTCAACTAGACTCATATCTAAACACCAAGGAAGCAAACCTCCTAGAGAAAGTCCAACATTGCTGGGCCTCATTGTTCACTCCAAGAGCTATATTCTATAGATTCGAGAAAGGTTTACACGAAACAAAGATATCAGTGGCTGTAGTAATACAAAAGATGGTAAACAGTGAAATATCAGGTATAGCTTTCTCAGTCCACCCAGTCACAGAAGACAGAAATCAAATAATCATTGAAGCAGGCTTTGGTCTAGGTGAAGCCATAGTTTCAGGTCAAATCACACCTGACTCCTATGTTGTAGAAAAAGAACCTAGAAGAATCATTGATACAAACATCTCTACACAAACCAGAGCTCTTTATAGAGTCAAAACCGGAGGCAATGAATGGATTGATATTCCTGAACCAAAAGCTTCCTCACAAGTTCTTACAGAGAAACAAATACTCGAATTTGCTGATCTTATAATGAGAATAGAGAATCATTATGGTTTTCCTTGTGATATAGAGTGGGCATTTGAGAAAAACAAATTCTATATTACTCAGAGTAGACCGATTACGACGCTGAAAGAAGTTGAAGTAAAAAAAAACGAAGAAAGTGTATTAAAAACAGAAAGTTTGATAGATAATTACAATTTAGATTCTTCAACATGGACCCATAAAGGCTTTCATGGAGTATTACACACATTTTTCCCTGTTAGTTCAGTGGGAATTTCTATGAGTGATTTTTTTGGCGATGGTTGCAATACATCATTATTTTTTGTTAAGGATGATTACGTACATTGGTATTGGAACGATAACGATTTAACTCGTATACGTGAAGAATTTTTTAAACGTATAAAAACAAATAATAAATATTTGAAAGAATTAGAAGAACAATGGGATAAAAAAGCACATTCGTTTGACAATATTATTGAAAAAGTTGAAAAGACAAACATTTCAAATCTTTCAAACGATGAACTTTCGGCTTTGTATACCGATTTCTATAATAAATATATTAATGAATTTAAATATTTTATGGCTTTAGGCGATGCTATTTCTATGCACGCTGATAGATATTTGGTTCCTGAATTTCAAAAAGTTCTTGGTAATGAATTTGATATTGTATTTCCGATATTAACCTCAACACAATACCCTTCGTTTATTGATAAAGAGGCTAGTGAAAGGAGTTTTCTTAAAAAACAATTTAAAAAGAATGGATTCATAAATAAAAAAGATTTGGAAAAACATGCACAAAAATATTTTTATATTCAAAATAATTATGCTAAAGCCGCAGCTCTTACAATGGAAGATTTCCAAAAAATGATAGAAAACGATAAGGAAATTAATATAAAAGAAACAAAATCTGAAACAACCAAAAACAAAGATTATTATATTAAAAAATTCAAACTTTCTTCATGGCAGAAAAAACTTCTTTATATAATTGATGAATTTTACAAACTGCAAGATGATAGAAAAAAATATGTTCTTATTTCTAATCATTATCAGTTTTTGTTTTTAAAAGAACTTAGTAGAAGAACTAATGTGTCTTTCGATTTACTCAAGTATTCAGTTTTTCCTGAATTTGAGTCTATTTTAAATAATAAAATTGATATCTCTGTTTTTGAAAACAGAAAAAATGGATGTGCTTGTGTTTGGACCAAAGAAGGTTACAAAATATTCACAGGAACAGAAGCAAGGGATACACTTAAATTTTTTCAGAAAAAAAACATTAACAATAGTGAAATTAGAGGTATCGTTGCTAACAAAGGAAAAATTTCTGGAAGAGTAAAAATAATACTAAAAACTCATGATATGATTAATATGGAAAAAGGCGATATTTTGGTTGCTTCCATGACCCGTCCAGAAATGGTATCTGTTATGAAACTTGCTTCAGCTATTGTAACTGACGAAGGCGGTGTTACTTGTCATGCAGCGATCATATCAAGAGAGTTAAACATTCCATGTATTATTGGTACAAAAAATGCTACACAAGTTTTAAAAGATGGAGATTTGGTGGAGGTTGATGCAGATAGTGGAATCGTTAGAATTATAGAGCAAAGTAAAGGTATAGTAAAAATTTTAGATAATGAGGAAATTGTTAAACAAGAAGTTATAAAAGAAATTAGGGCATTAAAATGGGAGAAATGGCTTGAGAGGCCTTTTTATGCTTTCACTCTTTCTTTTTCAGAGGGTTTTTATAATAAAAAGGAATTTCATAAGACTGGTTTAGAAGATATTTCTATTGACGCTTCTCTTTTTCAAAATGGATCCTGGTATTACAATCAAGAAGTTTTTGATAGGATGGATAAAAAAATAAATATTTTTCTTGAAAAAAATGGAATGATAGGCATGACAAAAATTCTTGAAAAATTTAAAAAAACGAGCGAAAAGATAATAAATGAAATAAATAGAAACAAAAATTCATTATTAGAAGAAAATTTTAAAGAGGTTTACGATATTCTCACAAGAGGAATGACATTTATTTGGCTTACACATGGGGTTGAAGCATATTATGCAAAAAAACTTAAAAAAGAAGTTCCAAAATATATTAAAAATGATATAGATAAGTTTATTGGAGACGCGAGTTTCCCAAAAAAGAAAAACTTCCATACAATACTTGACGAATTGTTAAGAAGCAAAAAGACAGACAAAGAAATTGCTGATATCGCTGGTTGGGTAATAGTTAGGGATGGATTTGATAATCCTTACACTGTTCAAGAAATTAAAAAACTTAGAAACGATCTTCCTGAAATTCAAAAACATAATAAAGTAAAAATTCCCGTTAAATTAAAATCTCTTTTTAACGAGGTTCAAGAACTCGTGTTTTTTAGAACTGAGAGAACAGATATTTTTTATTATCTTTTTTATATTGCTCGACCTATACTAAAAGAGGTTGCCAGTAAATACAATATTCCTTTTGAAGAAATGAAATATTATAGAGCAAGAAGTTTTATCGACGGTAAGCCAGAAAAATATTCAAAAAAAGTTAACTTTGCAAATTTTAAAGGAGAATCTGTTTTTCAGGACGAACCGATAATTGATGAACAAGTTATTTCTCACACGCAAGAAATAAAAGGAACTGTGGCTTACAAAGGAAAAGTTACTGGTGTTGTAAAAATAGTTACAAAAGTTTTTCAATTAGACAAAGTTCAGGTAGGAGATATTTTAGTGACACAAATGACATTCCCATCTTTTATTTCAGCAATGAATAGAGCTTTGGCGTTTGTCACTGATGAAGGCGGAATCACTTGTCACGCGGCTATTATTGCTCGTGAACTCAAAAAACCATGCATTATAGGCACCAAAATCGCCACGCAAGTATTGAAAGATGGGGATTTAGTGGAGGTGGATGCGGATAGGGGTATAGTGAAAATTTTGAAAAAAGACAATTAGTAAAATAATGAAATGAAAAGAACAAGTTTAATCAGCTATAAAGAATTCGTTAAGAAATATAAGTCTTATGAATGGGAAAAAATTGGTGATTGGAAAATCAGCAATCTTCCTTATAGTCTGTTTGCTTCGGCGGTAGATAGAAAATTTTATGAGTTTTATGGAGTTCCGTGCGAACCGCTACATTATTTATTTATAAGATCAGAAGCCTATACTTCAAAAAAAGAGTGGCAAGAAGTATATAAATTTTTTATTAAGAAAATTGAAGAAAAAAATTATAAATTCTTTAATTTATTGATAGAAAAACAAAGAAATTTGTATTTAGAGACTCAAAAATTATCAAAAGAAGTCGTTCGTAGTGAAAGGTTGGAGGCGATTGAAAAAGTATTTGATTCAATTATATTACTTTGCGCATCTTTTGAGTTTGACAGAGTTTTTTCTGTTATTCTTGAGGAAAAGTTGGAAGAAAGATTGAAGGAATTAAAATTAACAAATATTTATTTACCACAGCTTTTGGAAGAAAACAACGAATCTGACTCGGGAAAATTACACTTTGTTCTTACTGAAATTAAAAAAAGAGTCGAAAAAGGTTCTTTAAAAAAGGATTCAGTAGAATTTAAAAAAGAAATTAAGAAACTAATTGAGAAGTATGAATATCTTGGTACTTACTTATTCACGGGCGTTTCTTATACAGAAAAAGATTTTGTTAATATGTTTGATAAAATTAAACCAATTGTTGAAAATAAAAAAATTGTCTTCCAAGATAAATTACTTATTCAATTAGTGGATCTTTTAAATATATTTTCTAAAAATAAATTCAGACGCATAGAAGTAATAAATAGATCTTTGTTTGTGATTCAGCCAATACTTATAAAAATGGCTGAAAAAGGCAATTTGTCATGGAAAACCGCCAAACAGTTTTATGTAGATGAGTTTATGGATTATATTAAATCTGGATATAAAAATAATATTTCGAAAACTGGGTTTAAGACATTAAACATGATTGCTGAGAAGGATATGCAAATTCTTTCCGAGGATGACACTATTAAGTTTGAAAAGGAATTTGTTGATACAAAGAGTAAAATAATAAATGAATTTAACGGAGTTATAGCTTTTCATGGAATAATACGTGGAATAGTGAAAGTTGTGCTAAGTTTTGATGATTTTGGAAAATTTCAGGATGACGACGTTCTTGTTTGTAGTATGACCGATCCAAATTTTGTTCCATTGATGAAAAAAGCATCAGCAATAATAACTGATACAGGCGGAATTCTTTGTCATGCAGCGATTATAAGTCGGGAACTTGGAATTCCATGTATTATAGGTACAAAAATCGCCACACAAGTTTTGAAAGATGGTGATTTGGTGGAAGTGGATGCGGATAGGGGTATAGTGAGAATAATAAAATAGACCTGGACAATTTTTTGATAGGGACTAGAATTATGTTAGTGTAAAAAAATCGTTATGATAAAAGTAAAAATAGATCCAAAAAAAGAGTTGTTTCGTTGGGGACCGATTCCCGGTAATCTGGTTTGTTTTTATGATTTTGTGATGGCCGATTTTGGTCCATTACAAGAAAAATTTCCAGAGGCCATATGGCCAGACGCGATTCTTCTCGTAAAAAACAAAAGAATGCTTTGGATTGAAGATTTTAACTCATTAAATAAATCTGGAAGCAAAACATTTAATAAATATATGTTGTCGAAAGAAATTAGACAAAAATTATATTATGAATGGAAAGAAACAGTTAATAAAAGATTTGAATATTATAAAAGAATTGAACCGATTTTCTTGTCAGGTTTATCTAAAAGTGGACTTTTGGTTCGTTGGCAAGAATATATAAAATTAAGTATTGATTTTTGGACAATCAGTTCATTGCCAGAAATTGCTAATTATGGTTCATTGCCAATTTTAGAAAAAAAGCTTAAAAAACATATAAAAAACAAGGAGGAGTTGATGAGTGCAATGGAAATTTTGACTATTCCGGAAAAATTATCATTTTATTTAAAAGAGGAAATTGAATTACTAAAAACAAATGACATTAGAAAACATTATAAAAACTATTTTTGGTTGAAAAATAGTTATGGAGGTGTGCAACTACTAAATGAATCATATTTTATATCAAGGAAAAAAGAATTAAAGCCGGATTTGGAGCAAAAATCTTTAGCGAAAATAGAACAAACAAAACAAAAAAAGATTGATTTGCAAAAAAGATATGACTTGTCAGTAGAAATAATGGAAACGGCCAAAGCTATTACTGCCGGAATAGAGTGGCAAGACGAAAGAAAAGAATATATTTTTAAAAACCTAAGTTATTTAGAGTATTTTTTGATAGAAATCTCGAAACGTTATGGTTATTCTTTGGATGAATTGAGATGTTCCTGGGAAATTGAAGATATTATAAGAGGTGAAGATTTTCATGAAATATTAAAAAATAGAGTTAAGAATGGAGCTGGTGTTTATTGTAAAAATAAAGCTGAATTTTTTACCAATGAACAATTCCAAGTTCTTTGGAAAGAATATTTGCACGAAAAAATTGAAATAAATGTAAAAGAATTTTCTGGAATAATTGCTTGTAAAGGCAAGGGTAAAAAAGTTATTGGCAGAGTCAAGGTTTTACTTGACCCGCACAATTTTGAGAAAGTAAAAAAGGGTGACATTTTAGTCGCACCAAGGACTAGTCCCGAATATGTTTTTGTTATGAAGAAGGTTGGTGCTGTTATTACTGACACAGGCGGATTAACTTCTCATGCCGCAATAGTTAGTCGAGAATTGAACGTTCCCTGTATCATAGGCACCAAAATAGCCACTCAGGTTTTGAAAGACGGGGATTTGGTGGAGGTTGATGCGGATAGTGGTATGGTAAAAATATTAAATAAATGAAATCAGCCCAGCACAGTGTGACCTGGCGGGGCTGTCAATTTTATGGGTAAATTGTAACCTTATGGGCGGGAGTTTCTCAGTTGAGGAACTCGATGTCGAGAACATTCTGGGTTTCGACATCGACTGTGACCTTCAGCATCTGCGCTTCGCTGAAGCTGTGGGTCAGCATTATTTCCTGGAATTTTGCACATTTCAGGAACATGTTGTTATACCCCATAGCGTTCAACAACGGCGCGTGTGACACGATCAGAGTATCTGTGTCGAACTTCCCGTCGATGGCTTTCTTTAGTGCGTCGGCCGCTGAGCTTCCGTACTTGAGCAGGGCTTCGGCCTCACCTGTCTCAATGTATGTCTTGAGATTTTTTAGGCCGTACTTGGCGAACAGTTGTTCGCAAGCCTTGCTGATCTCGGCTTCGGGATGTTCGAACATCTCCGGTACCGCGGTGATTTCTCTCGGGCAGTCGCCGATCAAGACCTGAGCCGTCTGCAGTGCCCTGAGTGCGTTTGAGCAGAAGACCTTTATTCCGGCGGCTACTATTTCCGCCAACAGGTGTCTTGCCGCGATGCACTTCAAGATGCCTTCTACCGTCAGCGTCCTCAGCTTGCTTGCAACTTTCGTCGCGATGCTGTGCCGCGCAAATATCACCACAACCGTCTTTCCATCACTCTGGTTCATAATAGAACCTCCTATATCCGTTCACCCATTTGTTTACTAGAGCAAGGATGTTGCTCCGAACTTACCTAAGTAGAGTATAGCATACTATAATATTACCTGTCAAGTAAAAATTATACCGCTTAAAATATGGCTGAATTTAATTATTTGACATTAAATTGTATTAGGTTTATTATTAGCATGGCAATGTAATTTGCCTAACAAACAAATATGAAAAACTTATTTAAATCTCAAATAGCTTATGAAATTTTAGAGTTGTTTAATAGTTCGAAAGTATCAAAATTGTATTTAAGTGAAATCGCAACCGCCATAAGTAAAAATGACGCTAATGTTTCTCGTGAATTGGATGATTTAATAAAAGAAAAAATAATTAAGCGGGAAAAGGTCGGTAATAAAAAATATTATTCTTTAAACTCCAACTATAAAGTTTTGCCAGAGCTCAAAGCCCTATTGTCAAAGAGTCATGAACAGAATATTGATACAATTTTTAAAAGAGAATGGCTTATGGCTGAAGAAATCGTTAATGCTAATCCTTGGTTTATGTCGATTCCTTTTCGTTGTTTTACAAATCAATTTGTACACCCTGGTGGCAGAGCTTATAAGTATTTGGCCAGCATTTATCAAGATTATCACCTTTGGTTTTATTATGATAAACAAGATACATATGAGATCGGAGAACATTTGGTTGACAAATTCCTAAATGATTTGAATTTCATGGAAGACGTAAATACAAAAATAAGATTTTTTGCTGACAAACTAAATACTTTTTCTAAAAAAATTCCTGAGAGTGGTTTAGACAAGCAAAACAAAGAAACTCTTTGGAAATATCATCAGGATCATGAGGATATACATACAGACTATTATCGTTACGGTTGGATTCCTGCTGCTGCCGATATGTTTGGTAATAATTTAACAAACAGAGGAAAGAAAATCTTAAAAGATATGGGGGTTAAAGATGATAAAATTGAGGAGTATCTATCACTTCTCACAGAACCAGAAAAATCATCTTTGTTACAAGAAGAACAAGACAATCTAACCAAGATTGGTATTATGGTTCAAAAAAACAAGGAACAACTTGCCGTTTTCAAAGAATTGTTTAGAAAATTCAAAGAAGAAGACGTGAAATTTTTTGGTTTATATACTCACAGTAAAGAATACGAAGAAAAATTTTCAGAAATTGTTAGAACTATCAAAAATAAAATTATTCCCGAGATTATGACAAAAATAGAGGAACATTATCATAAATATTATTATACAAAATATCTTTACACTGAAGAACAGGGTGTTTATAGTTTCGAGCATTATCTTAAAGAATTGGTACGTAATGTAAATGGTGAAGAAAGTTTAGAAGCGTCACTAAAAGAAAGAGAAAAAGATGTTGAAAAAAAGAAAAAGGAACGCTTAAACTTGATTAAAAAATTGGATTTATCAAAAGATAATATAAGATTTTTCTCTGCTTGGGGAGATTTTATGATTACAAAAATCGATCGTCGTTACGCTCAGCTTTTCGCACTTTACAAAACTACCTTTTTCTTAGAAGAAATCGCTTCAAGAATTGGTGTGACATTAAAAGAATTAAGATTTATGAAATCTTCCGAGATAAAGAATGCACTTTTTCATAACATTGTTGACCAAAATGAAATAAAGAAACGTGTTGAATATTGTCTTTATTATACGACCAAAAATGAAGAAGAATATTTTAGTGGTGATGAAGCAAAAAGAATTGTTGAAAAATATATTTATAAAAAAGAAGAATTAGGAGTTCTTGAATTACACGGTCAATGTGGTTGTCGTGGTCATGCAAAAGGGTATGTTAAAATTGTCAATGTAATCTCAGATATGGTTAAAGTGAATGAAGGAGACATATTAGTTTCAATTTCTACTCAACCTGACCTTCTTCCTGCAATGAAAAAAGCTGCTGCCTTTGTGACCGATCAAGGCGGAGTTACATCGCATGCTGCTATTGTTGCAAGAGAAATGAGACGTCCTTGCGTTATTGCTACCAAAATCGCCACACAAGTTTTGAAAGACGGGGATTTGGTGGAGGTTGATGCGGATAGGGGTATAGTAAAAATTGTTAGATAAAAATATAAAAGATGCTTACAAAAAAACAAGTCGAATCAATAAAGTGGTATAAACAGTCTGGTGCAGGAATTCCTTTATGTATAGAAGTGCCACTTTTTGTTATATCTAAAAGAATTTATAAAAAATGTGGATTATATTTTCCAAATGATGTGCTAATTTGTTTAAAATCAAACAACGGCTTAATTTTTTATCATTATTTTGATTATTATTTGACTCTGAAAGAAGTCGAAAAGATGTTTAAACATTTAGAAGACAACGACGGATTTTTTGAGAAACTAAAGAAAGATTTTTATCCATCCGCTAGAAAAATGGAAAAAATAGGTCTAGATATTTTGGATGAAAAAGTTACGTCAATCAAATTTACAAAGAAATATGAAAGATTTTTAGAATGTTCAATGAAATTCTGGGAAAATTCATTGTTTGTTGATTTACTTGACCCATTTGAGAGTCAAATAATCGATTTTATTTTTGATTCTAATAAAGAAAAAATAGACAAAAAGGATCTTAATGTTTTGTTGAGCCCAGATAAATTATCTATTTTCCAAGAAGAACAAAAAGATATTTTAAAGATATATGAAATTGCCAAAAAAGAAGGATCAGATTCATTAAAAGTTAAAAAAATGATAAAGGATCATTCTAATAATTATTATTGGTTAAAAAATGATTATGAAAAAGTAGAATGTTTAGATGAAAAATATTTTTATGAAATTCTGAATAAATTGTTGAATAATTCATCTGAAGTAGGAATTTTATTAAACGGCTTGAAAAAGTTTGAAGAAACAAAGAAAAATAAGACTCTTTTGATAGGAAAATATAAACTAAACGAAAAATCTATCGAATATCTAAATTTTTTTAATTGGGTTACTTCTTATCGTGATGATAGAAAAAAATACAATCAAATTAGTAACTATATATTGATAAAAATAATTGAAAAGATATCTGATGAGCTGGGAATCGATACTGAGCTTTTGAAATACTCACTTCATAATGAAATTATGTCAGTTATAAAAAAAGATGATAAGGTGTTATCAGAAATTAAAAAAAGGAAAGAAGGATTAGTTTCTTTTTCTCAAAAAACAACAGAACCAAAAACGTTTTCAGGTTCAATCGCAAAAGAATATTTTGATATTATAGAAAAAACAATTACCGCATCTGAAATAAAGGGAACAACAGCTTCCCCTGGTAAAGCGATTGGCACAGCCAAAATTATTTTGAATCAAAGTGATTTTTCGAAAATGGAAAATGGCGATGTAATAGTTGCTTCAATGACGCGTCCAGAATATGTATCAATTATGAAGATGGCTTCTGCTATAGTTACTGATGAAGGCGGTATTACTTGTCATGCTGCAATTGTTTCTAGAGAATTGAATATTCCATGTATTACTGGTACCCAAATAGCTTCAAGATCTATAAAAGATGGAGATTTGATTGATGTTAACGCTGATCATGGTTTGGTAAAAATAATAAAAAAAGCTTAAGTAAAATTGTTACTAAAATTTTAAAGATGAATTTAAACAAATTAACAAAAAGAGAATGGTTTGATGTTTCAAAAAGAGGCAAGCCCCATGCAATTTTGTGGATAGATTCAGTAGGCGAGGGAATAAAAAGAGACTATGCTAAAAAAATATATAATCAAAATTATAGGATTAAAAATTATAGGCAGTTTGATAGTAAACGATCTATTGGAATAAGTGATTATAAAAAAATAGTTAAAATTCTCGAAAAGAAAGCTAAATTTGATCCAGAGGTGTTTTCAAAAATTACAGGGATTATGGAAAGATACGCAAAAGAAATTATTAAATGGACGGATAGATTAAAAAGTTCTAAGTGGGGGGATATGAGTGACGGGCAATTATTAAAAGTTTTGGAAAAAGGATTTGATTTTCAAGCAAAACTTTGGAATGGTGGTTTTGTTTATGCTTATTATTTTTTCTTTAACGACATATTTGTTGAAAAATTAGTTAAAAATCTAAGAAATTCTGGAAAGCTGAACGATAATTTAATGAAATATCTAACTTCTCCAGTTAGTTTGACTATGATAGGAGAAGAAAAACTTTCACTGTTAAAAATAGCAAAGAAATATTTTTTATCAAAAAAGGTTGATATAAAAGCATTAAAAAAACACCATGAAAAATATGCTTTTCTCAAAAGATATTACTACTGGGGCAACGGGTTTACTTTTGACGAGATTAAAAACCGCTTTGAAGATCTATTGCAAAAGGGCGAAGATTTTATAGACAAAGAAATCGCAAACCTAAAACCTGTCGTTATCAAATATTCTGATTATAAACTTTCTGCATATAATGAGAGAGCAATAAATTCCGCAAGAAAATCTAGTTTTGTGATGAACTTGGCAGATGAGGTTTCTAGTTATTACGTTCATCATTTAATGGGAATGTTCTACGAAATTGCGCATAGGTTGGGGATAAGCTACGAGCAGTTGGTTTCTATGAGATTTGAAGAAATAAAGAACAGTATCTTGAACAAGAAACTTGTTGCCCCGGCAGAAGAATTAACAATGCGTCTGAAAGACCACGCTATTATATTCGAAAATGGAATATCAATTATTTTTATAGGAAAGGAGCTGGAAGACTACAGAAAAAAACAGATCCCCGTTGAGATTGTGAGTAATACTATAAGGGAAATAAGAGGTGCGGTTGCAGTAAAATCAAATGAAAGAATAGTTGGCCGAGTCAGGGTTATTAAAAGTCTTGACCAAATCAATGAATTTGTAAATGGAGAAATACTTGTAACCCAAATGACAAATCCCAATTTTGTTCCAATTATGGAAAAAAGCTTGGCAATAATAACTGACGAGGGTGGGTTGTTGTGTCACGCTGCGATTGTCTCGCGCGAAATTCATAAGCCGTGTATAATTGGTACAAAAAACGCCACGCGAGTTTTGAAAGACGGAGATTTGGTGGAAGTGGATGCGGATAGAGGCATAATTAAAATAAAAAAATAATTTTATGGAAAGATTTGATAAACTGTATGACAATCTTAAAAAAGAAGACTTTAATGATTCAGTACAAAAAGATTTAAAAAAATTTGAAAAAATACAAAGAGAAAAAACCGACGAAGAGGTTAAACTGATAAATTACATTAATACAATTACTAATGAGCTAAGAAATAAATACGACAAGGAAGACAGGGACATATTGCCTGAGCAAATATTCATGGTAAAAGAACGCGACTGGCCAGAAGAAGATATTGATGCGGACGCGATAACTTTCCCCTATAGCGGTTTTATCAGTATAAAAGACACTAAATACATAATCCCGAATTTTGCCAAATTATTGCATGAAATAATGCATTATAAATCATATTTAGCGTTTCAAGTCATAAAAGGAGAAGGTGATGAAGATAAATTTTTAGCCGTCTATAGGGGAGGTTTAATTGTACGCTCAAGAAGCGGCCGAGAACGTTATTTTTCATATTTAGAAGAGGGTATAACGCAGGATTTAACCAAGAACGCGTTGGATGAAGCCCTGGCCAATAACGAGATATTAAAAAAAGAATATTTGGAGTTTCAAAACGATATTGAATCTAGAACGAACAAAGCCAGGGGAAATTATAACGCTTCAATGGACGCTTTTGGCAGTCCTACGCCTCTTGATGAAAATACTTTTTATATAAATAAAGACGGAAGTTATTGGGATACTTTTTCTTACGGAGAAAGTATGAGGCTGATTGATGTGCTTTGTAATAAATTGTACGCTAAAAATCAAGATAAATTTCAATCCGAAAGCGAAATTAAAGAAATTTTTAGAAGGAGCCATTTTAATGGCGATTTATTAGAACTGGGCAGGCTTATCGATAAAACCTTCGGTAAGGGAACTTTTAGAAAAATTGGCGAAATAGGTGATGATAAACAAGCAAGAAAATTTATAAAAGATTTAAGCGAGTAAAATATGAATAAGAAAACGTCTAAATTATTACACGACAAAGATCCATGGATGCTGGCCGGAGATATTCTTGTGACGTAAATGACATTTCCGTCATTTATTTCTGCAATGATAAAGGCGTTTGCTTTTGTTACTGATGAGGGTGGAATTACTTGCCATGCTGCGATTGTTTCTAGAGAACTTAATATACCTTGTATTATCGGAACGAAAAATGCGACGCAAATCTTGCAAGATGGAGATTTAGTTGAAGTTGATGCGGATAGTGGTATAGTGAGAATTATTAATAATAACTAAAACATGAAAATGAAAAATATTATTAAACAAAATAAACTCAAGTTGTTTTTTGACAGAGATAGAATATATCTTTACCCTTGGTATTTTGCTGAGCAATGTCTTACTGATGATATAGAAAAGATTTTTGGCATGAAAATCGAGAAAACAATTTTGGAATTTAAAAAAGGATATTTGTATTCATACATTGATACTGATAGGGGTAATGAAATAGGAAAATTTTTATTTGAAAAAGTAAAAAAAGACAAAAAATTTTACAAAAAAGTTGAAAAAAACATTTTAAGTACAGGAAAGCAACTCACGGATTTTTGTAATAAAGTAGGCCAACTTAAATACAGTGGTTTGTCTAACAAAAAACTTGTTGAGATTTATAATGAATATGGCAAAAAATTAAGAATAATGAGAGCGTGGGGCTGGGTTCCACCATTACTTGATGGTATGGAAATACCATTTTTATCTAATTATATACAAGAAAAATTTAAACAGTTTTTGCAACAAACTAATAAAGGAGATAAGTTTGCAGAGTATTATTCTGTTTTGAGTTCAAGTGAAAAGAAAAGTGAAGTCCAAAATGAGGAATTAGCAAGACTTATGCTAGTTGAGAAAATAAAAAAACTTGATTCAAATTATATTGAGCTATTGCGAAACAATATAAGTGAATTTGTTTTGAAAATGAAAGAGAACCCTGCCATTTATAATGCAATAAAAAATCATGCAAAAAAGTTTGCATGGCTTACTTATGCATATATTGGTCCAGTGATGAGTGAGACGGATGTTATAAAGCTTATGAGCGATTCATTAAAGCAAAAAAATAGTATTGAAATACAAATAAATAATATAAAAAATCATTATACAGAATTAAAACAAGAGAAAAAAGAAATTTTAAGCTCAATTAAACTACCAGGTGAATTAAAATATCTTTTTGAAGTGTCTGCCTTTTTTATGTTTTTAAAAGATCATAGAAAAGGTATTTATCAAAAATCTTATGTTTCTATGGACCCAATTATTATTGAAATTACAAAAAGAACAAAACTAACCTTTGATGAAGTTAAATATTTAACCCAAGAGGAAATTGAAGAAGTTTTGGTTAATAATAAAGATTTTTCTAATGTCGTTAAACAAAGAATGGAGTATTGTGTTGCTATTACAGAAGAAGGCAAAACTAAAGTTTATCAAGGAAATGAAGCTAAAGAAATAATTTCAAATCATATAATTAATGAAAAGATAGACACTGATGCCAAAGAAATAAAAGGAATGGTCGCTTATTCAGGAAAAGTTACAGGAATAGCAAAAATTGTCCTTACAACAAAAGACATTTCTAAAATAAAAGAAGGTGAAGTGTTAGTTTCATCTGCTACCAATCCTGATTTGATATTGGCGATGAAAAAAGCATCTGCATTTGTTACAGATTTTGGTGGGGTTATAAGTCATGCTGCAATTGTTAGTAGGGAAATGAAAAAACCGTGTGTTGTAGGAACAAAAATAGCAACAAAAGTTATAAAAGATGGTGATTTGATTGAGGTTGATGCAAATAGTGGTATAGTTAAAATCTTGAAAAGTAATTAATTAAAAAAAATGGAAATAAAAAATTTACCAATAAAATATTTAGAACTTTGGAAAAAATGCTTGCCTCTTTTGCAAAAAGGACGACCTGACGATGACACACATGCAATAGAAGTAGTAGAGTTTGTTTTAAATTGTGGAAAGAAAGATTTAGATTTAGATGTCCTTGTTCCTACAGCAATCATGCATGATATTGGTCACTCGGCAATTTTACCAGAGCATTTTAAATACATAACTGGTCAAGAAAAAATTGTTAATGGTAAATTGGTTCATATGCTTGTTGGTGCAAAAATAGCAAAAGAAATTTTAGATTCTATTAATTATGATCATGACAAAACGGCAGAGATCGTTGATATAATAAGTATCCATGATGCTGACCAGCTTGAAAAAATAGATGTGGAAAAAGTGTATAATTCAGAAAACAAGAAAATATTTCATGATATAGATTGTATGGATAGGTATAATCCGGAAAGATTGAAGAAAATAGAAAAATTAAACCCAGACAAAAAAGCTTTGTTTTTGGTATTAGAAAAAGGTTTAAAAACCTTCTTTTATCCTGAATTTAGAAAAATAGCGGAAGAAAAATTCAAAAAGTTGTTAGAATAAAGGCATGTTGAAGTAATCAAATAATGGTGGTACAATAATTTTATTATTAATTAATTAAAAAATATGTTTAAATCATCAAAAACACTAGAGAGTAACGAGATAGTAACATCAATAGTTGATCTTGATTTTTCTAGGCACGCACACAAGGAAGCCGTTAAAGGGAAACCTGATGAAAAAGTTAGATTAACTGAAGAAGGTAGATTGTATTCAAAAGCAAAGGCGACGGATGGAGATATTTCTCAATCAATGGCTTTTGGTGGACCCAAAGAAAGATCACAAGAAACAGCAGGATTAATGATGGCAGGATTAAAAGATGAAATAACAGGAATGGAAAGTTTGGAAGAATTGAAAGCAAATTAAATAAAGGATTACTTGAGACCAGTAATAAAATTTCAGTAGATAAGAGGCTAGATTTTAACGTTGATGCGACAACACCTTTTGGAAAAGCTTCGTATGATGCTTTTAACAACAAGACTTATTTGGAATTTATTGTTGAAAAGAGCGATGGCCTAGCTAAAGAGTTTGGAGATGAAAAAGGAGATACATATAGTCGTATGGCAGGAAGGATCGCCGAAATAATTGAAAAATATATTAAAATCGCTCCTCGTTGGAATGAATTAGTACAGGACGAAGAAAAAGACTACAAGGAAACATTAAAAAGATATTTTGGAACCCATCAAGGGGTTGTAGAAACTTTTTTAGCAAAGGTAATTGAAAAGACAAAGGGTGTGGAGGAAAGAAATGCTTTTGTTGTTGCATTGGATAAACAAGGGTTTGGTTTTGCAGAAGGAATAAATATCAAAATAAAAACAATTAATAATGAACAGGTGATTGAAGTTTCGTATAAAAAAGAAAAAGATGGAAAAGTTATTTTTGAGCATAACGAGATTGTACCTAAAGAAGTCATAGATCAAATTATTCTCGAGGGAAAAAATTAAATTAAAAAATCCACAAGTATCTACTGGTGGATTTTTAATTTTTTAACTATTTTGTTTGTATTAAATTCTTATTTTTCTTTTCTTTGAAATAAAGATAGACGATATATATTATTTCCGCTATTCCGACAGTATTTAAGACAGCGAGAACGATAAAAATAGTAACATTGTCACGTTTGGCAGCTTTCCATAAAGCTATAAGTTTCCAAATAATTGACCAAATTAATAACAAAAAAAATTGAGGGTGTGCACTCAAATATAATGACAATGCGCTATTTAATGCTTGTGTATCCACGATATACGAATGTCGTGCGAATTTTACGAATGGCTACGAATAATAAATTAAAATTTTATTGACCCATAACTATTCTGTTGCTCGAACGATATTCGATTCATATTGTACCAAAATAATAAACAAATCTCAATTTTTCTGAGTATTAATTATTACGTTTATCTTAATTTTTAATCTATGCTACAATAATCGTATGAAATATTTAGGAATAGATTATGGAGAAAAAAGAGTTGGAATAGCCATTTCTGATGTTGAGGGAAAAGTAGCTTTTCCAAAAATTGTATTGGAAAATAACACTGATTTGATGCAAAAGATATCTGATTTAATAAATGAATCTAAAGTTGAAGCCGTTGTTATTGGCGAATCAAAAGATTATAAGGGTGGAGATAATAAAATAAGTCCCAAAATAATTTCTTTTAAAAGAGAATTGTCTTCTATTGTTAAACTTCCAATTTTTCTAGAACCTGAGTTTATGACATCAATGCAGGTTGAAAAAACCTTTGGCAAGACAGATATGCTCGATGCTTCTGCGGCGTCTATCATATTGCAAACCTTTATGGATAAAGAAATCTCTCGACAAGCTCGAGACAGGGAAAGTAAAGAGCAAAGAGCCGCGAAAAATGGATTACCATCTCGCGGTGAAATTCTCCCAAAAGTGAATTTAAAAATTACTTATGATGATTTTAGTAAAGTTGAAATGAAGGTTGGAAAAATACTTTCTGTAGAGGCGATAGCAGGTTCTGACAAACTTTACAAATTGTCTGTGGATTTTCTAGAAACAGAACCAAGACAAATAATTTCTGGAATAGCAAAATATTTTACTGATTCAAAGATTCTTATTGGAAAAAAGGTAGTGTTTGTTACAAACCTCGAACCTAGACCCCTTATGGGACTTTTAAGTAATGGAATGATACTTGCTGCACATACTGATGATAAACTCGCACTTATGGAAGTGCCAGAATTTATAAAAGAAGGAACAAAACTCAATTAAATATACAAATATATGAATGGAACGAATGATATAAATGGCTATTAATAAGAAATTAAATTAACCTAGATTCCCGCCTCCGCGGGAATGACACAAACACAATGATTCATGATTTATTTAATATGTTAGATCCAATGACGATAATAAAGACCCTCGGTCTTATAGGAGTTTTTTGCATTGTTTATGCAGAATCCGGATTATTTTTTGGTTTTTTCTTACCTGGAGATTCTTTACTTTTTACAGCAGGATTTTTAGCCTCACAAAATTATTTAGATATTAATATTCTTGTTTGGGGCTCATTTATATGTGCTGTTTTGGGGGATAGTACAGGATATTGGTTTGGAAGAAAGGTTGGACCAAAAATATTTTGTAAAGAAGATTCTTTCTTTTTTCACAAAAAACATATAGAAAGGGCTCAGAATTTTTATAATAAATATGGCAACAAAACCATATTTTTAGCCAGATTTGTTCCGATTGTAAGAACTTTTGCTCCCATTTTGGCTGGAGTGGGACAAATGAAATACAAAAACTTTCTTACCTATAATATTGTTGGAGGATTTGCTTTGTGTTTCGGTATGATTTACGCGGGATATTTTTTAGGTCAGATGATTCCGAATGTAGACAAATACATATTGCCAATAATTTTAGTTATTATAATTATATCTTTCTTACCAATAATCTCTGAAGTTTGGAAGTCTAGAAAAGAAAAACAGATGTAGTAATTGTTTTAGTTGTTGTAGATGATGTAATTGCTAAATATAAATATATTAGTCATTTTTTACTTTGTAAATAATTGGTTGATATTTCTAACAAATAGAACGGTTACAACATTTATAACAATTACAACACCTAACCTATTTCCCGAAAGATTCTTTCTTTGTTATAATATACAATAGCTTATGAGGTTTAATCTTTTGAAAAAAATTTTATCTGTTCCAAACTACCTGTCTTTACCGGTTGCTGGTATTGAAATATCAAATAGTTCTATAAAGTATGTTGAATTTGTTAATAATAACGGGGTTCTTTCTTTGAAAAAAGCGAGCGAGGTTATGCTTGAACCAAACATTGTGAAAAATGGAGACATAATAAATAAAACTACTCTAATAGAAGCTCTCGTTGAAGTAAAAAATAATATAACATCCGATTTTGTCAAAGTTTCTATACCAGAAGAAAAATCTTATATTTTTGATGTTGTATTACCAAAAGAAGCAAAAAATAATGTTCGTGAAGCGTTAGAATTTAAAATAGAGGAGAACGTTCCACTCAAACTAGACGAAGTTTATTTTGAATATGAAATTGTTGAAGACGAAATAAATTCTAAAAATATTGTGCTTAGTGTATCTGTAATTTCAAAAAAAGTCATTTCTGATTATGTCGAATTGTTTGATAAAGCGGGTCTTTTTCCTAGATCTTTTGAGATAGAATCAAAAATGATAGCCAATTCAGTTATTTTTAGAGGTGATCAAAAAAATACAATAATTGTGAATATAAAAGACGATACAACAGAACTAGTTGCAGTGATAAACGGTTTTGTTCGTCTTTCATCTTCAGTTTTTATTGGTGAAAACACAATTAGAGAAACTTTGCTTAGAACAGGTTTGTTTAAAGATAAAATATCAGTAGATAGCTTTTTCGAAAATGATTTTTCTTTTGAAACAACAGATATGAAAGATGCTTATGGCTCGCTTGCAAATATTTTTTCTGTTTTGAAAGATGAAGTTGATAAGTTTGATGGTTATGTGACAAAAAATTTCTCAAAAAAGATAGAAAGAATAATTTTGTGTGGAAAAAGTTCCGCAATGCCAAGTTTTGGTAAGCACATTAATCAAAACATAAACTCTGAAGTTAAACTTGCGGATGTTTGGATAAATACGTTTGATATAAAGGAATCTGTTGTTAGACTTAAATTCAATGATTCGCTTGGATTTGCCGCACCGATTGGTTTGTTTGTTTCATCAATTAAAAAAACAAATGCTTAATTTTTTACCACAACAAAACAAAAAAAAGATTGTTTCAGAATATTTTCTAAGAATAGGAGTTTTTTTGTTATTGATGATTTTTGCTTCAAGCGCAGTGTTGATTTCTTTGTTTGCACCATCATATTTTTTTGTAGAATATAAAAATAATACGATTAATAATCAATTGGAATCAGTTGCAAATAAAAATAAACAAAAAAGTGAAGATCCAATCGCATTTATAAAAAACGTTAATAAATTGAGTACTGTTTTTTCTACAGATAACAAATCCACTGTGACTTACAGGGAAATATTGAATAAGATTTCAACTTTAAAAAACAGAGATATAAAACTATTATCAATAGTTATTTCAAATGAAAACAACACAGGCAAAAAAGTTTTATTGACTGGAACTGCGAGTACGAGAGATGCGTTGACACTTTTCAATAACGATTTGATTTCTGACGGTTTTTTTAATAGTGTAACTTTTCCTATATCGAACTTTATTATGAGTTCAAATTCTGATTTCTTTGCGACTTTAACATTGTAGTATACGAATTATTACGAATGCCAACAAAAATTTAAATACAAAAAAATAATACAATGCCCAAAAAAGAAACAAAAACATTAATAAGTATAATTCTATTTTTAGACATAATATCTATTGGGGTTTTTTTGTTATTGTATTTAAATACGAAAAATTTGGTTGCAGAATCAATAAATAAAGAGAATGATATAAAATTAGAATTGATCAGGGAAGATGGTAGTACTATGATGAAGGAAGACCTAGCATTAGCAAAAAAATATCAAGAAAAAATTCATAGTTATATTATACCAAAAGCTGGAACGGTTGATTTTATCAAAGTACTTGAGGAAATGGTATCAAATAGCGGACTTAAATCTAATATTAAAACCGTTGTCAATCAAGCTTATGATAAAGGCAATTCTGTTGGTACAGAAAATCTAAAGATAAACATGGATGTTATAGGTGAATGGAAAAACATACAATTTTTTCTCAGTTTGCTAGAGAATTATCCATTAAAAATTGACATACAGAAAGTGTCGTTTAATAAATTGTCAGATAGTTTCATTAGCAGTAAAAAAATGGTTTCATGGGTAGGAGGTTTTGAATTTACTGTAGTTAAATTTAAATAAAAAAATGAACAACACTCCAAAATTAAATTTGTCACAGAGCAATCCTTTCTCAAAAGAATTTTTATCCTTTGGGAAAACATTAAATCCAAAAAGAGATTGGAAGATTCTTTTGACATTTTTTTTGATTTTGCTTGTTGCGTCGGTTTATTTTGATTATTATATGTACAATAATGTTGCGAGTGGGGATATGTATGTACGTATAAACAAACAAGAACTCACTGTTGAAAAATTAAAATCTGTAGAGCTGAGTAAAATAGTTGATACTTTCGAAACAAAAAAAGAGATACTTAAAATAGTAAAAGTGGAAAATTTGATTGACCCTTCTTTATAGGAGTAAAATTTGATTTATCTCGTATTTTATAGTACTGTATTGCAATCCATATCATATTGCCCTCGTAGTTCAAAGCCGACGCTCATGGTCGGCTCTCCGACAAAATCGTCGGAGTGGATAGGTTAAATTGATTGACGCATTTTTAAAAGTTTAATAGTGATACTATCCTGCCCTCGTAGTTCAATGGATAGAACAGAGCTCTTCTAAGGCTTTGATGTAGGTTCGATTCCTGCCGGGGGCACAACGCAAATAATTGAAAATCACTCTGTTATTATGGAGTGATTTTCTTTTGCGTTGTGCCCCCGGCAGGAATCGAACAGCGGAACGATATTTCTTTAGCAAAAGAAATGAGTGAGCTGGTGCCTAGACAAAGCTGAGTGTCGACGAAGCTTTAGTCGAAGGAGATAAGTGTACTCACGGTCCTGCCGGTATTTAAAATTAGGGGTGGGGCCCAAATTTTAAATGTACGTGGTGTACTCATGTTCCTGCCGAGTATTCGTGTGCTTGAATTTGGGTTGGGACCCAAAAGAAAGCAATAAGGGTCGAACTTCCTGCCTGTAGAAATCTTTATCAATTTTTTCAAAAAATGCTATAATTTCCCAGTATAGAATAATTTTATGGACATATTTCTACAATTAGTAATCAATAGTTTGATAGCAGGTGCCATATATTCTTTAATAGCCTGCGGTTTTTCTCTTATCTATTCTACTAATAAGTTTATTCACTTTGCTCACGGTGGCGTGATTGTCGCCTCATCTTATATTTTCTATTTTCTCTTTTCGCTACTACACCTAGAATTTTATCTTTCTTGTATTCTAGCTGTCATTCTTGCTGGTCTTGTTGGTTATTTAATCAATCTAATTATTTATGAACCTTTTAGAAAAAGAAAGGCGAGCAATTCAATTTTGCTTATCGCAAGTCTTGGTGTGCTTATTTTACTTGAGTCATTTATGCTTATAATTTTCGGAGCGAATGTGCAGACGATAGATTATATTGATAATGTTCAAGGACTTTCTTTTTATGGAGCAATTATTACACCATTACAAATTGTTATAATAATTTCTTCAATTATTCTTTTTGTTTTCTTTTATCTGTTTATGAAAAAGACCAGAATAGGGAAGGCAATGAGAGCTGTTTCTGACAATGTTGAAGTTGCTGAAATTGTCGGTATTTCCGCAAGTAGGATTTATTCATGGTCATTTGTCATTGGCTCTATGGTTGCTGGAGTCGCTGCCATTCTTATTTCTCTGGAACAAAATATCGAGCCTAGTATGGGAACAGGTTTAATGATAAAAGGTTTCACGGCGGCAGTTATTGGAGGTCTTGGAAGTGTCCCAGGAGCTATTCTCGGTGCGTTCTTACTCGGTTTTGCAGAAAACTTTGGTATCTGGTATTTACCTTCTGGCTATAAAGATGCCATTGCCTTTGTACTTCTTTTCTTATTCTTACTTTTCCGTCCAAATGGTATTTTGGGAATTAAATACAATACAAAATAGTTTTGAAGGGGAACCCTTTCCGAATTCTTAAGGGTTCCCCTTCAAAAACTCAATGAACCTGGATTGCCACGCTTCGCTCGCAATGACAACTAAAAAACAAAAAAATGATAATAATTAACAAACCGAATTGTATTATTCGCAGCCATTCGTTAACATTCGTACAATTTTCGTATTTTGCAATTATTCGTAGCCATTCGTATCATTCGCATAATTTTCGTATATTATAATGATTAGCGCCTATTTTATACATCTTTTAATACTGATTGGAATATACGCAATTTTGGCAATCTCACTACAGCTCTCTGTTGGGTATGGTGGACTTTTAAATTTAGGACACATAGCATACTTTGGAATAGGTGCTTACACTTACACGCTTTTACTTTTTCAAGGAGTTAACTTTTGGATTTGTGTTTTATCTGCTGGTTTATTGTCCGCATTTTTTGGTTGGATGTCAGCTATTGCCATACGTAAATTGAGGGGAGATTATTTATCACTTATAACTTTGGGTTTTTCTTTTGTAACATACGCAGTTCTTATAAATTGGACTGAATTAACTCGTGGTCCTCTTGGTATTCCTGGTATTCCACGCCTAACAATATTTGGTTTTGATACCAATGAGAACTTTGTTTATATGATTCTTGTATTTGCGGTAGTTTTTATTTGTTACTTTTTCATTAACAGAATTGTTTCTTCACCATTTGGCAAAGTCATTGAAGCCATACGTGATGACGAGCTTTCAGCAAAGTCTCTAGGCAAAAGCACGTTCAGAGTAAAGTGTATCACTCTAGCCACTTCAGCATTCTTTGCTGGCATCGCAGGGTGTCTCTATGCTTCCTATATTACTTTTATTGACCCATCGTCATTTACTTTCTCAGGAATAATTCCAATCATCCTCATTATAATAATTGGTGGTTTAGGTTCTCTCCCAGGCACACTACTTGCTACATTTTTAATTATTCTTCTACCAGAACCACTTCGTTTTATCGGTTTCTCCTCGTCTATTGTTGGTCCAGCTAGACAGATAGTTTACGCATTAATTTTACTGATAATTCTCTACTACAAGCCACGAGGTTTTTACGGTAAATTAGACTTGGAATAATATGCTTAAAATAAATAATCTTAAAAAACATTTTTCGGGGATTAAAGCAGTCAATGATTGCTCATTTGGAGTTGAAAAAGGAAAGATAACTGCTCTCATTGGACCAAACGGTTCAGGAAAGACCACAATGTTCAATCTCATTTGTGGGGTTGTTGAACCAGACGATGGCAAGATTATTTTTTCAACAAATACTGGTGATAGAAATATTGTAGGAATGTCCGTAGAGAAGATTTCTAATCTTGGTATCTCAAGACTCTTTCAACAATCAAGATTATTTAAGAACTTAACTGTTCTAGAAAATCTTTTGGTCGCAGAAGATAATGAAGACCAAAAGTTTTGGAAAAATATTTGTGGTTTAAATAGGTTTGATAAAAGTAAGACAGAAAAGGCCACTAAAATTTTAAATGATTTTGGTTTGAATGAAATCACACATCTAACAGCGGGGGAATTGAGTTTTGGTCAAAAAAGGCTTGTTGAGCTTGCAAGAAATATTTTAAATTATCACACAGTTTTAGTTTTAGATGAGCCGGTAGCAGGAGTAAATCCAAAGATTCGCGACGACATTGCGAAGATTATTTTACAAATGAAAAAAGACGGAGAAACAATTTTGCTCATTGAACATGATATGTCATTTACACTTGGTATTTCTGATAAAGTTATTGTTATGGATGCAGGTAAAATTATTGTTACCGGTACCCCTGAAGAAATCCGCAATAACCCTGAGGTTTTGAGAATATATTTGGGGAAATAGTATGAGGGATTAGTATAAGTATAAGGAAATACAAAAAGCGGGTTTTGGCTCTGCCAAAACCCGCTTTTTGTAATGTCTCTTGTTTATTCCTTCACTAGTGGAGAATTCCAAGATAGCTCAAATATCACACGAATCATTTTGTTTAGTATTTCATCTTCTATTATTACCCCTATTAATTTATCTCCACTTAGGTTTGTTATGGCAATTTTTGATTCGCCGTATATTACTATCTCTCCATTAAAATCAAATTTATCAAGCGCGACATATTTAAGTTTTGGATATAATCTCTCCGGGGTATTTTTTGGGTAGATTGCCAAATGTCGCCTGTTCTCGTTGGTGTCTGGAACAAACATTCTTGTTGTTATACTAAGCTCCATTTTTCTTTTTATATATTCTTTTATAAATTTCTCTGGAAGCACTCTCATGATGTCATTAGCTCTAGAAAAAGCAAACATTTCGTAGGGTTTTTTTACATTTATCATATCTTCATACATAGAGGAAAGACCCGTAATTCCTTCATAGTATGTCACCCTAGAATGATTTTTAAGCAAATTAAACACATTATTGATTTCGGGTATCAATTTCTTTGCGCCATCCATTGCTCCCAGCGCTTTATCAATTTGGTTTTGAGTATATCTTAAAATCTTTTCCGGTTTCTCTATTTGATAAAAAAGTTTGTTTTCTTTTACTATTTCATTTATCAATCCACGGATAGCCAGGGTTGCCAGGATATTATATGTGGTAGCTCTTTTTATACCGCTGTATTTTGCAATTTTAGAAGGGAAGGCACCTTCAAGTTCTAGTAGCGAAACATACACCAAAGCTTCCTTGTCAGTGAAGCCTGTTTTTTCTAATTTTCTAACCAATGATGTGTCTTTTATTTGCATAGAACCATTGTAGCAAATACGTGCTACTTGTCAAATTAGACCGACAACATAATTAAATATCTTAATATATCCTTCTAAAATAAGGTTAATTTGTGTCGGACATGTCATTTGGAAAACACAGGATGGTGCTATTGGTATATGATTATGCCAGATATTTACTAATTAGTCTATAAGTCGGTAAATATTAATTTAACAGTTAAAAAATAAAACATATGGAAAATAGAAACATAATAATATCATCAATAGTTATTTTAGGTATATTGATAATAATGATAGTCGGGTTTAGTGGGCTTAATAGAAATAATAATCTAGAAGTTACGGTTTTAAATACACCAATTAAGATTGGAGTTATTGCTCCATTGACTGGTGCAGCTCCTGAACTTGGAGAATATATCACTCGAGGTTTGGAGTTAGCAAACAGTAATTTGAGAAACAATATTGCTCTAGTTTATGAGGATGACAAATGTTCAGATCTTGCAGCGGCGCAAACAATCGCACAAAAATTCATTAATATAGACAATATTAAATTTGTAATTGGTCCCTTGTGTGCTGGTCCATATCAAGCTGTTGCCGGAACATTTAATCAAAGCGAGGTTTCATTTATGCACACAAGCGCTGTAACGCCCTCGTTTATTCAAACATCAGGTGAGTACGGTATTCCAGGACTTGCAACAGACATTCATGCAGAAGCAGGTTTTATGGCTGAATACGCGTTTGATAAATTGAACGTAAAGAAAGTTGGTCTTCTTATGTGGGATCAGGAATGGGCATTCAATCATGGAAAAGGATTCGAAGATAAATTTACTGAACTCGGCGGAAAAGTTGTGTTCAATGAAAAATTTAGTATTACCGACAAAGATTTCAGAACACAAATTACAAAACTAAAAAATTCTGGTGCAGATGCTGTCTACGTGGTCGGTTTAAATTTCCAAAACGGTTCAATAGTAAAGCAGATCAGAACGTTAGACAAAGAAATCAAGATATTTGGTCAGTTTGAAATCGAAGACCCAACATTCTTGAGTATGGCAGGGGATGGTGCGAATGGAGTCATCTACGTTTACCCAAAAATAGATTTGACTAGAAAAGAAACAAAGGACTTCATAGCCAATTTCGAGGAAAAGTTCAAAACAGAGCCTAATTTCTACTCATTTGTCGGATTTGACGCTTTGAAATTATACGATTTGGCCATTTCAAAATGTGGAAATGATACAAAGTGTGTAACAAAAAACATTTTATCAAGCAAGAATTACCCAGGTGTTAGCGGTAATATAACGTTTGATGAAAACAAAAACATAGTAAGGGACTTTGAAATCAAAACAATTGAGGATAGAAAATTCGTAAAAATGTAGGATTATAAAATAAGCGGCGCCTAATGGCGCCGCTTTTGTGTTTATTCTTTCACTGACCTAGAGTTCCAAGACAATTCAAAGATTGCTTTCATCATATTGTGAATGGCCGGATCCTCAATAATCACTCCTGTTGGACTCTTTTCATCAAGATTAATAATTGCTACTTTGTTTGGTGAATAAATAACAGTTTCTGTTACTGAAGGAAAAGTTTTTTCTTCTACAAACCTAGAATTTGGCCAGTATTTTTTATCTATATTTTCACAGATCTTAGCTATTACCATTCTATTTTCCTTAGTATCAGGAACAATTGTTCTTGTTGTGATTCCAATTTTCTGTTTAGCCTTAAAATATTTATCAGCGTCGTTTTTTTTCATAATATAAGAAAACTTTTCAGCACTAGTGAAAGATAACATCTCGTAAGGTTTTTTATAAGCAACCATATCATCATATATCGACAAAAGGTTTTCTCTGCCGGAGTAATATGTAACTTTTGGGCTATTTGATCCAATGTTATACAAACTAAATATTTCCGGTATGACCTTATCGAGATTATCAGCGGTATCCTTAACTTGCTGTAATTTATTATTTACATAACGTTTTATCTTTTCAGGATTTTCAATTTGATAAAAACTTTTATTTTTCTTCTCAATTTCGTTTACAATTCCGCGCACAGAAAGTGACAATAAAATATTATAGACAGTAGAGCGACGAAGGTTACAGTACTGAGCGATTCTGGAAGGATAGGCACCACCAAGTTCCAATAATGAAACATAAACTAGCGATTCTTTATCAGTAAATCCTGATCTGTTTAATTTTTGAAGGAGATCTTTGTTTTGTATTTCCATACTGTAATACTATCAAACCATAAGATTTTGTCAACGTGAACGGGCAGAATTAACTTAATATGAAATAATCCTTATTATTATAGGTATATTGGCATATAAAATGTACATTACTACACAGACGTCAATATCCGTGTTTTAATTTGCCTAGTTCTATCAGCAAACGATGTATACAAATCATCAATATTTTAGAACGTCGAAAAGCATTGTATTTAATAAAATTAACATATTAATATTATGGAAAACAATAAAAATTTATCCAAATGGATATGGGTGGTGGGAATTGCGGTGATTTTGGTTCTAGTTATTTCTACTTCATCAAACAAACTTGTGAATAATACTCCAATTAAAATTGGTTTTGTCGGACCATTGACTGGACCTTTGGCAAATCCAGGTGAGTTTATAAAGAATTCATTTGAATTGGCAAATTTAAATAATTCAACATTGTCAAACGGCAAAAAAATCACTGTTGTTTTTGAAGATGATAAAGGTGATGTAAAAGAAAGCGTTACGGCTGCAACTAAATTATTAAATGTTGATAAGGTTGATATTGTAGTATCTGCAATAAATGGGGGATCAATGCTTGCTATTTCCAAGTTAACAGAACCTGAGAAAAAGATACTAATTTCACCAGTGGCAAGTGCCGTGGCGATTTCTGAAGCTGGGGATTATGTTTTCAGAATTTCGGCTTCCGCGAATTTGTTTGCAGAGAAGAGCGCAGAAAAAGTTAAAGAATTAAAATTTGATAACGTTGCGATCTTAGCAGAAACCACTCAATATGCTATTGACTGGAAAGACGCATTTGTAAAAAATTTTGATGGTACCATAACAAGTGTTGAGACTTTTAATTCTGGAGACAAAGATGTCAAATCTCAGTTATTAAAAATCAAAGCAACTAAGCCACAAGCGATTATTTTAGTTGCACAAAATCCAGTCTCGGCTTCATTAATAGTAAAACAGGCCAGCGAGTTAAATACTGGGGCTCAGCTGATAGGAAATGAAGCGTTCTTTGCTAGGGGGGCTGTTCGTGGCTTAATGGGCAAATCAGCCGAGGGATTATTAATTTTAACTTACAAGTATTCTACAGATTCAATTCAAATGAAAGCTTTGCTGAGTGATTATAAAGTTAAATTTAATAAGGATCTTTCTGAAGAAATGTATGGAGCATTGGGTTATGATGTCTATAATGTTTTGTACGACGCACTAAATGTGTGCAAGACAGCAGATAGTGATTGTTTGGCCAACTATCTCTACGGTATCAAAAATAAGGACGGAGCATCCGGTAAGTTTAGTATAGACAACAAGGGAGACGGTATAAGAGATTTTATGTGGTGGAAGGTGCAAAATGGTGCACTGGTTCCACAAGATCAAGTTTAAAAAGATAATTCTATGGAAAGAATCCTAGAACAAACAAATTTTGAAAAAGAAATTGTTTCTGTTGATGTTTCAAAATACATAGCGAAAGTGGACAAGAACTTTGTAAAATATTTGTGCAGACTTATTCCACCCAACTCTAAAGTTTTAGATGTTGGGTGCGGAATAGGTGCTGTCCTTGGTTATTTAGAAGAAAAAAGGAAAGATCTAATTCTGAAGGGGGTTGATAATTCCGCCACAGTAATTTATGCCGTAAAGAAACTTAGTAATAAAAGAATAAATATAATAAAAGGTGATGCAGAGAATCTCCAATTTTCTGCGGAGAGTTTCGATGTTGTTGTTAGTAGTTCGTTTCTACACCACGTTTTTAATCCTCTTAGTGTGTTGAGGGAAATGCTACGAATAACTAAAGTTGGTGGAAAGGTAGTGGTGAGAGATTTGATCAGGCCAAAATCCAATAAAATTCTAGAAAAGATCGTTTATTGTCGAAAAGAACCACAAGTAATAAAAAATATTTTGAGGGACTCCCTACATTCCTCGTTTAAGATAAATGAAATAGAAAAATATCTAGCCGAACTAAATATCGTCGATTACAAAATTATAAAGAGGGGAATTAGATTTATGTTGATAATAGACAAAAAATACTAAAATAGGTTTTTGTTGTTTATTCTTTTACCGATCTAGAATCCCACAACAATTCAAATATGACGCCGTTTACTTGATAGGGGATGCGGTGGAGGCAGTTGGAAATAATGCAGATGCAGTAAGTAATTATTTTCTAACAAAAATTCATGATTGGAATGGGGCAGTTGGTCCGTTTGGATTTGACGAAACTGGAGGTACTGTAAGTCAAACTCAAACCAATATTGTTAAAGACGGAAAGATTGTCGAATATAAATAGCTTTGTTCGAGATCGGACCTAAAGTAATACAAAAAAGCGGCGCCTACAGCGCCGCTTTTTTGCGTTTTCAATTTTTTTATTTCTTCTCTTGTGGAATCATTTCCCACATAACCTCGAAAATTTGTTTAAATGAATCGTGGATTTTTTGGCTGTCAATAATAAGACTTATTTTATCACCGTAGTTTAATATGGCGGTTTTGTGTTTGTCGTATAACATTATTTCATTATCCATATTGTATTCTTTTTCATCGACAGTTTTTGACACTCGTAGTTGCTCACGATCCTTTTTTATATATGGTAAGAATTCGGTACTATTTGGAAGTATCGCTTTAAACCAAATATTTTTCCTTTGTCTTTCTGGTATATAAAATTCATCATAAAAAGTTTCACTGCCGAGGGCCGTAGAACCGGAAAACCAAGATAGGATTTCCTTGTCTGTCTTTTCTAATGTGTCTCTGTAAACTTCTTTTATTCCTTCCACTCCTTCAAAATATCTAACGGTCGGTTTTTTGTCGACAGCCGAACCCAAAGAAATCATATTTTTTAAATTTTGTTCAAGATCCTTTTTGTTTTCTTCAATTATGGAGAGGATCATTTTTGGGCTTTCAGCAGTATAATATTTTAAATTTTTCTTTCTTGATTGGCTTACCAATCCTTTTTTAATTAAGTTTTCCAATTCCATATAGGTAGTTGCTCTTTTTATTTCTGATTTTTGAGAAATTCTCGACGCAGTAGATTCTCCAAGTTCATAGTTGGCTAGATATACAGCAGCTTCCTTGGTGGACAGGCCAGCTTTAATCAAGATATTTACATAATTCATACTAGTAATGATTAGTGTTAGTAAAACCGACAACAGAATAATGTTAATCTGAAATATAGGTTTTGTCAAGTTATATAAGCATATTTCTGCATGTCGGATATGATGGATTGTTACAATATATAACAGCCGATTGTTTATATTATTTTTAAATAATACACTATAAAAGTAATATTAGGTCAACACCTCTTATTATATTATTAGATTTATCAATTATTTTAACAATAATATTTATGGAAAACACAAAAAATATAAAACAAATCATTGCTTTGCTTTTAGTGATTGCGGTGTTTGTTGTTGCTGGCTGCTTGGGACTTAAAAACCAAAATGGGCCTGCCTCAGTGCTTGTTTCAATCGAACCGATAAAAATAGGTTTTGTTGGACCATTAACAGGAGATGTCGCCGTATGGGGACAAAGTGGTTTGGCTGGTGCAGAACTCGCAACAAAAGAAGTTAATGATATGGGCGGTATTAATGGCAGAAAAATTGAGTTGATTATAGAGGATGATAACACTTCAGAGGGAGGGAGTGTTAATGCCGTAAATAAATTAATAAATATAGACAAAGTTACTGCACTTCTATTGGGTGGTGGATCTGGAGCAACAGCTTCAGTGGTTCCTATTGCACAGAGTAATAAAATCCCTTCTATGGTTACAATTGCGAGTATGCCTTCAATAACAAGTGTAGGGGACTATATTTTTAGATCAACACAATCTGACTCATCACAAGGTAAATTCGCAGCAGATTTTGTTTTTGACACTTTGGATAAAAAGAATATCTCAATTATCTACGTTACAAATGCATGGGGTGCTGGCGTTGAAGGAGTATTTAAAAAAGAGTATTTGGCTAAGGGCGGTAAAATTATTTATGAGAATGGAGTATTGGAAACCGATATAGATCTTAAAGGTGAATTGTTTAAAGTAAAAAATAATGGGTCCGATGCATTATATTTTCCTGTTTATCCAGCGAACGCACTTGCTGGATTTAAACAAATAAAAGAACTTGGAATCACTATACCTGTAGTGAGTGGAGATACAATAGACGGTAACGATATTTTGAAGAATCCTGTTGCTGAGGGAATAATTTATACTGCACCAAAGATTTATTCACCAGAAGAGTTTTTGAGGAAAATCAATTCATTAAAGGGTTTTGAGACTTTACAACCAAATACAGCCGCTCCGACATCATATGACGGTGCAAAGATTTTGTTTTCTGCTATTGAGCGAGCGGGTACAAATGATAGTTCTAAAATAAAAGAAGAACTCATGAAGACTTCGTATGTTGGAGTTTCTAATCCAGTTATGGAGTTTGATAAAAACAGGGAAGTAAGAACCCCAGTATTTGAGGCAAAAATTGTAAAAAATGGAGTCGTGGAGTCCTATACTGAATAGAGTTTAAGTTCATATAAACAAAAAACCGTTAATGAAGTGGTTTTTTGTTGTAGAATTACTCATTGACACAGGTTTATAATTGTGCTATTATTAAAAACGAATGGACCTTGAGAACATAGGTTAAAACAAATCTTGTAGATAAGGGGCTTATATGCTGAAAACACTGAAGAAGTTGGATGCGGTCTTCGAGAAGATCGTTGTTGCCGTGATGTGCTTGCTCATCGTGATATTTGCGATAAAGCATTATCAGATGATCCAGGCGAAAAAAGCTGAAGCTGAAGCTGTTCGCCAAGAGGAAAAGTCTTTGCGCAATATAGCGCTCTCGTACATGGTGGCCGTCGGTTATTCTGGTGAAAGATTTTACCAGCAAGTGACTCACGCGCCTGTGAAGTTAGATAGATGGATTGTGGATCAGAAGATGATATATTTCTTGATTCCAAAAAGTAAATACACGAGGGTGAATGTTCTACAGATGAGCCGGAATCCGAAGACGTTTGAGTTTGCCAAATACAACTCGGAAAAGGGAGGATATTTATTGGGGACTCGGATATCTTATCTTGAAGATTTCTATTATTTCAGGATACCCGAAGATGATCTGGCTATCGACACCAAACAGGTGTTTAAGTTCCCCTTGGGAAATTATGAGTACAAAGTTTCTCTGCGGGAGTTGAGGGATCTGATACACAACAAGAACCTTTGTGGTGAGGAAGCGGGGAAGGAATTCATTCGTGATGATGAAAGAGGTCTTCCAAATCACGGACCCTTTGTTGCTAAAGTGGGGGAACCTTCACTTAAAAGGTTAACCGCGGAGATAATAAGCGGAACTGATAGCAACGAGGCAAAGGCCCAGCGACTTCTCGACTTCGTGACCGAAGAAATAACGTACGATCATGAATTGGCTAGCGCGTATGATGTTCAGTATATGCAGCGACCCAACGAAGTTCTGATGAAGGGCTCGGGCACATGTAGCGGAAAGAGTATATTGTATGCCTCTCTGCTCGAGCAGGCTGGTGTGAAATACCGCTTTCTCTATGTTCCGGAACACATAACGGTGTGCGTGACGGGCAATTTCTCCAATTATAATGGTTTGGCCTATAAGATTGGAGGAGAGAAATGTGCGATAGCCGAAACAACTGTACCCGGCTTCAGAATTGGCGAGACTTCAACTAACGGCAACTATACTGTGAAGTTCACACAACGGCCGCCAAGTGAAGCTGTTACCAAGGACGGTGATGCAACAATCAGTTTCGATGAGTAAAACTTACCTCTAGGAAAGGCGAGCGTTTGAGCCAGCGATATGGTTCATGAGTCCGCGTAGCTAAAGTTAAAGCTGCGCGGACTTTTTGTTTTACGCAGATTTTAAGTTATAATATTGATATGTTAAGCATAAAAAATCTTTATTCTGGTTATGATAAATCCGAAATATTGCACGGAGTAGATATTGATGTAAATCCTGGCGAAATCGTAGTAATGATTGGTCCAAATGGAGCGGGGAAATCCACTGCGCTTAAAAGTATTTTTAGTTTGGCTGATGTGTATAGTGGAAAAATAATATTCAAGGGTAAAGACATAACCAAATTAAAAACGTTTGAACTTATTGAATTAGGAATAAGTTATGTTCCGCAAGGCAGACAACTTTTTCAGAATATGACGGTACTCGAAAATTTGCAAATGGGAGCTTTTATAATTAAAGATCAAGACGTTATTAAAAAAGGGATTGAAGATGTGTTTGAAAAGTTCCCAATTCTCAAAGAAAAACAAAATCAAGTTTCAGCAACTCTTTCTGGTGGTCAACAACAAATGCTCGCTATTGCAAGAGCTTTAATACAAAATCCTCAGATATTACTTTTAGATGAGCCATCACTCGGTTTGTCACCCATAATGATGCACGAAATTTTTGATAAGATTATAGAAATAAAAAACGAAGGTGTCGCTATATTGATGGTAGAACAAAACGCTAGACAAGCGATGTGTATTGCCGATAGAACTTATGTCCTAGAAGGTGGCAGGATAGGAATGCACGGAGGTAAAGAGATAATAGACAATCCAAAAATAAAAGATATATATTTTGGAGGGGTTTAAATATCGTATTATTTTGTATAGCTTCAAGAACGTCCTTTTGTTTGTTCCGTTTTGTTCCAAATGTAAAATTATCGTGCACAGTTTTTTAATTTGAACGAATATAAATGCTTAGTTTTTAAAAATACTTGTGGAAAATAGTAAACCTCACCAGATATCATTTTCCTCCATATTTGATATAATTAACTCATGAATAAAAAACCCCTATTAATTGTTTTGTTGATTGTGCTTTTGGTTTTGGGCGGTTACTATTATTGGAAAACAAAAATACAAAAATCTGAGGCCGAGAGGGCACTGGATGATGTGCAAAAAACAACTCAGTCGATCAGTGACCTCGCGACACAAGGAACGATACCGACAATAGACACAAATATTAATCCTATTAAAAATGCGCCGGATACCAATCCTTACAGTAACACTAATCCATTTTTAGATGTAAAAGTTAATCCGTTTGAATAATCAAATAAAACCATGAAGAAAAACAACTCAATCGTAATAATAACAATTTTTCTTGGATTTTTAATTTTCAGTTTTATTACTGATTCCGTACAGGCACAAACTGAAAAATTACTTCAACCTCAGGAACAAAAAATGCCAGGAGATATGCAATTTCCTATTTCTGAATTGGGTGGTTGTAAGAGTAAAGAGGATTGTAAGATTTTTTGTGATGATTCTAATAATACAAAAGTTTGTTTAAAATTTGCTGAAAAACATAAATTGATGAGTTCTGAAGAATTGGCCATGGCAAAGAAATTCACCGATTCTGAAATGATTGGTCCCGGCCAGTGTAAGGGTAAAAAAGAGTGTACCACTTATTGCAGTAATGTAAGTAATTTAGAAGAGTGTATTACCTTTGCACAAAAGAACGGAATGATGTCAGAAGAAAAGTTACAGGAATCACAAAAAGTTTTGGAAGCAATTAAAAAAGGTGTAAAACCTCCATCATGTGGTGGACCAGAGGATTGTGACAAATACTGTTCATTGTCAGAGCATATGGAAGAATGCATGACTTTTTCGATTGAAGCTGGAATAATGGACCCGCAAAAGCAAGAACAGTCAAAGAAAATTTTGGCAGCGATCAAAAGAGGTGTAAAACCACCAGCATGTAAGGGTCAAATGGAGTGCGATACATATTGTTCAAGTTCTGAACACATGGAAGAGTGTATGAATTTTAGTATTGAAACTGGAATGATGTCAGAACAAGAGAAAGAGCAAGCTCAAAAAACATTGACGGCAATTAAACAAGGAATTCTTCCGCCAGCATGCAAAGGAGAACAGGAATGTCAAAAATATTGTGCCGAAGATAATCATGTGGAAGAGTGTATAAAATTTGCAGTGGCAACAGGAAATATGTCAGAAAAAGATGCAAAGATAGCTATAAAAACTGGAGGCAAAGGTCCAGCTGGTTGCACCGGCTCAGATTGTAAAGCTTATTGTGAAAATCCTGATAATCAAGAAGTTTGTTATAACTTTGCAAAGGAAAATGGAATGATTTCCGAAGATCAGCTTCAACAAATGGAGGAAAGTCAGCAAAGAATGAAAGAGTCTTTTTCTCAGATACCACAGGTTGTTTTAGATTGTTTAACCTCTTCTTTAGGTGCTGATGTTGTCGAAAAAATGAAAAATGGTTCTATGATTTCACAAAAATTTGGGGAAGCTACCAACCAATGTTTTCAAAAGGTTCCACAAGGACAAATGCAAAATGAACAGAAACAAAATAATCTGCCAAATATGCCGGCAGATTTGAGGGAATGTCTCGAAGGTCAATTTGGAAAAGTTGATTTATTAGAAATAGAATCAGGGAAAATTAATGACCCAACTTTTGTTGAAAAATCAAAAATTTGTTTTGATAAATATGGTCAGCAAAATCAACAAGGTCAATCTATGCAAGCAGGTCAGGCTGGGGATAATTTTCAACCAGGACAAAATATAATAAACCCCGGTAATCAGCAAATGCCACAGCAGGCTGGACCTGGCGGATGCAAAGGACCAGATGAGTGCAATGCTTATTGTCAGTTACATCAAGATGAATGTAAAGATTTTAAACCTGGGCCGGGAGTTATGAATCCAGGTAATAAAATTGTGCCACAACAAGCTGGGCCAGGAGGATGTAAGAGTCCAGAGGAGTGTCAAACATATTGCGTTTCAAATCCAACCGAGTGTGGTGGCGGTGGAGGACAAGCTTCAGGTGTAAATCAAGATTTACAACAATTTGCTCCAGGAACGCAAATAAACCAAACAGGATCTGGGGAAGGAAATTTTGAATATAAAAATACAAATTTATTTCAGATGATGCAGAATCCAACACAAACTCAAAATGGTCCAGTTACATATCCAGCAGGACCCATACCAATGTCGGATTATCAACCTGGACAATTTATTCAGACTCAACCAAATCAGCCTTTACCATTAAATAACCCAACTGTTCAGACAGTACCACAGGGATCAGTAATTTCGCCTGAACAGCAACCGTTACCTTCGAATCAAATAACACCTGCTTCTGGGGGAGGACAATTTTTACCGCCACCATTACCCGCAGATCAAATAATGCCGTCATCTCAGGGATCACAATCATTACCACCACCGTCACCACAACAAACGCAGCCAAATCAGCCAAGTAGTTACGTACAAGAGCTAGTAGGAACTGTATTAAAGGTTTTTACAAGATAAAACAAAAAACCGCATAAAGCGGTTTTTTGTTTTTGTGGTGGGAGATACAAGGTTTGGTCACAAATAATTATTTCGTCAACACTCAAAAATTTTTGCGACTCTTGTTTTGAGATACAGGAATCTCTCTCATTACATGAGCAGTATATCTTTTCTGTTTTTCTTTTCATAAAATATTCAAGAAAAACCATCAAAGGTTTTCGAGTCCTGACGTAAGCAAAATCATTTGCTTACTTATCTCCCGCATTTAAAAAAACGCGATAAGCGTTTTTATAAATGTGGTGTTTTACTAACCTTTGCGCGAAATTATTTTGAACTAAATTCTGATAAATTAATTTAATTAAACAAAGGATTCGGCAGGACGAGCATTTCTCTGGGACTTGGTTTCGTCCTGCCTCAACTCTTTCTCTCGCCCGCAGGAAGGGTCTGGGAAGGAATGCGGGCGGGATT
>CAINLW010000010.1 GCA_903850545.1 uncultured bacterium | reverse complement strand
TGCATTTTCTGAGTGTTTTTGTCCATGACTTCTTGGTTGACCTTTGAAACCATGTCTCTTGATAACGCTCTGATATCCCTTTCCTTTTGAAATAGCTGATACTTCAATAACGTCTCCTGCAGCAAAAGCTGAAAGATCTATCTTCTCGCCAACTTTGTAAGCTGATGTATCTGAAACTGTAAATTCTTTCAAATATCTTACATTGACACCATTTAAATGCCCCTTTATTGGCTTATTTATGTTTTTGTCTTTTTTCGTTCCGCATCCAATCTGTACGGCCATATAGCCATCATTCTCCTTGGTCTTCACCTGAGTTATAGATGTCGGTCCTACTGTCAAAATGGTAGCAGGATGAACTTTTCCAGCCTCATCGAAGACTTGAGTCATATTCTGTTTTATTCCTAGTATAAATTTCATGCTGTTTAAATTATAGATAGAGGACCACAAACCAAGTTTTAAATGGTTTGTGGTCATATCGCCTGTAAATATTTAGATTTATTAGATCATCTTAACATCGATGTTTACACCTGATGGTAAACTGATGTTTGTAAGTGCTTCAATAACTTTAGCGTTTGGATTAATTATATCTATCAATCTTCTGTGTATTCTCATCTCAAATTGTTCTCGCGCATTTTTGTAGACGAAAGATGCTCGGTTGACTGTATATTTTTTGATATCCGTTGGTAAAGGTACTGGACCTACTATTTTTGCATCATGTCTTAAAGCTGTTTCAATTATTTGTTTAACTGAAGCATCTAAAACTTTGCTGTCATAAGCTCTGACTCTTATTCTTAAGATAGAAGAGGCTTCGCTTTTGGCAGTAACTTTAGGAACCTTAATCTTTGATACAGTTTTTGTTTTCTTTTTTGTTTCTGTTTTCTCCATGTTTTATTAGCTTTTTAGCTTGTAGCTTCTTAGCTTATTAGGAATGCAATTAATGTATTCCCTAAAAAGCTACAAGCTATTGCCTACAAGCTGTTAGGTTACGCAGTTACCTTTGTTATAATTCCTGAACCAACGGTCTTTCCTCCTTCTCTGATAGCAAATTTCATTTTGTCTTCAATTGCAACTGGAGCAACTAATTTAACTTTAAATGTAACTGTATCTCCTGGCATAACCATTTCAACTCCTGGAGCAAGGGTAACATCTCCTGTTACGTCTGTTGTTCTCATATAGAATTGTGGTTTGTAACCTGTAAAGAATGGTGTGTGTCTTCCACCTTCCTCTTTCTTCAATACATATACTTCAGCTTCAAAATCTGTGTGTGGAGTAACTGAACCGATTTTTGCCAAAACTTGTCCTCTATGTACATCTTCTTTCTTTGTACCTCTCAAAAGAACTCCGGCATTATCTCCAGCTTGTCCTTCTTTAAGTTGTTTGTTAAACATTTCAATACCTGTGACTGTTGTTTTTGTTGTTGGTTTAATACCTACAATTTCAACTTCTTCACCGATTTTTAATACTCCTCTTTCGATTCTTCCTGTAACAACTGTTCCTCTACCTTCAATTGAGAATATATCTTCAATAGGCATAAGGAATGGCTTATCTACGTCTCTTACTGGAATAGGAATATATGTATCCAAAGCTGTCAAAAGCTCAGTTATACATTTTGCTTCTGGAGCATCTGCGGTTTTTGCTGATAGAGCTAAACTAGCTGAACCTCTTATAACTGGAGCATGTTCTCCATCAAAGTTATATTTAGTCAAAAGTTCTCTAACTTCTGCTTCAACTAGATCCAAAAGTTCTGCATCTGGAACAAGGTCAACCTTGTTTAGGAAAACTACAATCTTTGGAACTCCAACTTGGTTGGCCAAAAGAATGTGTTCTCTTGTTTGTGGCATAGGACCATCAACTGCTGAAACTACAAGAATAGCACCGTCCATTTGAGCGGCTCCTGTAATCATGTTCTTGATGTAATCAGCGTGCCCAGGACAATCTACGTGTGCATAGTGTCTTGCATCTGATGAATACTCAACGTGAGAAATAGCAATAGTGATAATTTTTGAAGCGTCTCTTCTACCTGCTGATTCTGATGCTTTTGCAACTGAATCATAAGCAATATCATTTGCTAAACCTTTCAATGACTGCACGTGTGTGATAGCTGCTGTCAAAGTTGTCTTTCCGTGGTCGATGTGACCAATTGTACCAACGTTTACGTGTGGTTTATCTCTTAAAAAATCTGCCATATTTTTTTGCTGATTTTGTAAACTGAGTGCACGAGAAGTTTCCTCAATTTAGAAAACCAACTTATTGATTAATTCCCATCATTCACCTAACTGCTCAAGGCAAAATTAAGCGGACTGGGAAACTTATAAATTACGACTTGCAACGTGTGTTTGTTTCTTAAAATATACCCTTCAACTGTGTTCGGGGTAAATGAAAAACGCGCACAATGCGTAGGGAAACAATAGCAAAATCTTGACTGAAATGCAAACGAAAAATAGTATAAGTATTTAGTATTAGTATGAAATATAATTGAAATACAAATACAACCACAGGGCGACCTTTGGTCGCCCTGTGGTTTGTTTACTATACTTACTCTCGCACTCTCGTGTATAAGAGTGTAAAAAAACCTATTTACAGACAGTTAAAAAGCCCGATCCTTTTTAAGGGACCGGGCTTTTATTGAGATTTACCCCCTACTTTTGAACTGACGTTGAGGCCACCTTGATAAACAGCTCCTCTTTTACTCTTCCGTCTGGCGCCAAAAAATCGGCGCTGATAAAGCTCTCTAATTTTGGGAAATCGAACGGATCAATTCCCGGTGCCAAACTCCCCTCCTCGGGATCCTGAGTTGACAGCTCTTTCACGAGATAAGTCCTAATCAAGCCTTTGTCTGGCCCGGCGTTTGTTACCAGGTAGACTAGACCAAATTGCATCCAGTCTCCACCGGCGTACCAGACCTCTATCCGGCGCTCACCACCATCTTTCGGGTATACATAACTGTACACCCTAAGAATGCGGTGATTCTCGTGGTTGACTATCGGCCTATACACCTGTTTTGGAAACGCAGGAACAACCTCGTCTCCGTTAATGGTGCATTTTTCAGTGATGTCTTTGAGTTGGATGTTCTCTTTACGTTCTTTCACCATGTAAAGCACTGGAACTGCATTCGGAAGTTTCAAATCCGAGACCTTTGTCACTGAGATGTTTTGTAAATCAGTGATAGCGATGGTGCCATTTAAAACTCCATCGCCGTCATTTGGTTGCCCAAATGCAAGACCGACTGTAACCATCACAAAAACAATTGCGAACGCTATGTTTTTATTCATCTTCCCCCTTCCCCCCTATCAAAGAACTAAAATTTGTCTCCTATTTCAGAGACAATGCATAAAATAATAACAGAATAATAATTTGAGTCAATGTTGATAACTCTGAGTTCAAGAAATAATCGCAACTAAAGTGTAAGATTAATAATTATGGCGAAAACAATAACAAGGAACAAAAACAAAGTAAAATCATTTAAAAGATTGAGTTTCCAAGAAAGAGTCATCATTGAAACAAGATACTGTAG
>CAINLW010000009.1 GCA_903850545.1 uncultured bacterium | reverse complement strand
TTGTTATCAAGTATTTTTTATATTTTTTAAAAAATTATTTTTTTCTTCTTCGTTTGAAATAATTATTGCATCTGTTGGTGGCTCTAGGCGACTAAAAGCACTATCAAAGTCTTTGTCTTGTACAATGTGGTGCGTTTGGTTGATTAGACTCAAAGCCCGTCTTTTTTTAATTTCATCAATAGAATTTTGTAAATATATTATTTCAAATTTTGCACCTGCTTCTTCAGCTAGCTTTTTAAATTCATCTCTGTGTTCAGATTGTAAATTTGTACTATCATAAACCACTGAAATTTTAGCTTTTAAGTTTTCCGATATTACATCTTTTGCTTTTTGACGTACTATTTTGTATGGGGAATGTACATTCGATTTGTCAAAAGCATCCCACATCTCATCAAAACTTATTCTTTTGATCGAAGTTGTATTTTCTATTTCTTTTGAAAGTAGTGATTTTCCCGAAAATGGAAGTCCGCATAATAAATATAATGTTGTCATAAAAGTATTATATCAAATTTAGTGTATATTTGAAAAAAATTCACAAGTCTAGCGATTTTAATTATACATGCTATCCTATCAACAGAAGCTGATTAAATGGAGGAAACATGGAATATAGATCTGTTGGAAATCGTATTGCAGTCATTCTTGATTCATTGAAATTAAAAATCTCTGATCAAGAAATAATAGCTATACTTACTCAAAAGGGTTTTAAGGTTATTGAAGTTGAACTGATAACCTTGGCTCGGCAATGTATTGGTGTGTCACAATATCGTCGTGGTGCAAAACTTTCCGAAGCTCCTGCTGTTGTTGATTGCTCAGGTTTTAACAAATGGGTGCATGGGCGTTTGGGTATATGGATACCTCGACGTTCAATTCAACAACGAGAGCTTGGCGAAGTAATTCAACTTCATGATATCAACGAAGGTGATGTAGCATTTGCTTCCGGAGCCATTGATTATTTTGACGATGAACCCGGAGACGGAGTTGGTCATGTCGGAATAGCGACCGGCGGTGGAACCATAATCCATGCTGCGAATAAAGAAGTTGGTGTAGTAGAAAGCACTATCGATAATTTCTTTGGTGAAAAAGGGTTTCGGGGTCTAAGACGTTATATCCCGAGAGGTATAAAAGTGCTAACATTAGAAATACCTCCTGGAATAGATGTTGAGACCTCTGATGATCTCAGATGGATAGTGTTGCGGTCTCTTCACTAGATAGAAAGTAGAGTACAATGAAAGAGCCTTGGCTGTTTACCGCCAAGGCTCTTATTTTTTTGTCTTTCAATAAATTGAATATTTTGTTATTATATGAACCATGTTAAAACATAATGAAAATTCAAAAAAGATACTCATCTCCGGTGTAAAACCTACAGGCAGAGTTCATATCGGAAATTATTTTGGTGCGATGAGGCAGTTTGTTGATCTTCAAAACAAATTTGAAAGTTATATTTTTATTGCTGATTATCATGCGATGACAACAGTTCAAAATAGGGAAGAACTCAAACAGGGGATTATTGATGTTGCGCTTGATTATCTAGCGATTGGTCTTGATCCAAAAAAAGTGACGTTATTTAAACAATCAGATATTCCGCAAGTTGCCGAGCTCGGTTGGATTTTTAATTGTATTACTACAATGCCATATCTTATGCGAGCTCATGCTTACAAAGATGCAGAAGCAAAGAATAAAGAAATAAACGTCGGACTTTTTGATTACCCATTATTAATGGCGTCTGATATTTTAATTCAAGATGCTGATATAGTTCCAGTGGGGCAAGATCAAAAACAACATGTGGAATATGCTAGAGACACAGCACAAAAGTTTAATAGGATTTTTGGAGAAACATTTAAAATGCCAGAGCCTTTTATATTACCAAATGTTGAAACTGTTATTGGAATAGATGGAAGAAAAATGAGTAAAAGTTATGATAATGTAATTCCACTTTTTGCTACTGACGAAGAAATAAAAAAGGCTGTTATGAAAATTCCTACCGATTCTAAGGGGGTTGCAGAATCAAAAAATCCGGAAGAATCAACAATTTTTGCAATTCATAAGTTATTACTTGAAGGTGATGCTTTGAAAAAACTGGAAGCAAAATATAAAAATGGTGGAATGGGCTATAAGGAAGCGAAAGAATTGCTTATTGCGGATTTGTCAGCATTTATAAAACCGATGAGAGAGAAAAGACAAATGCTCGCGCAAGATATGGACACTGTTCTAGATATTTTGAGGGATGGCGGTAAAAGGGTTTCGATGAATGCTGAAAAGAAAATGAAAGAAGTGAGAGAAAAAGTGGGAGTTGAAATCTATTAATAATGACCGAAGAAAAAGTTGATAAAAAGTTAACCAAAGAAAGATTAAAAGTTACTTTTAATGCCGTTTTTTATTACTTAAAAATTTACAAAAAAGAAACGATATTATTATCTATTCTTGCAGTCGTTTCAGCTCTTGGTAATGGAATAATACCTTATATTTCCGGTCACTTATTTGATTCTTTAATATCACCAAATAGTACATTTTCTATTTTGAATTTTACCGGTTCATTATTTGTTGGACTTTTGGCTATATGGCTAATTATTCAAATTATTACCTCCTTGGCAGATTGGAAAATAGAAATGTCCTCTCTAGTAGTCAGTAATTCCATCTGGTCTGATTATATGTCTCGGGGTATTAGTAGAGTTCTTCTTATGCCAATTTCATTTCATGAGGAAAATAATGCTAACTCATTAGTTCATCAATTTGACATGTCGGCGAGTGGTATAAATTTAATATTTTCTAGAGTATTAATAAAACTTACTCCAAAAATTTTAAGTATAATTGTTTCTTTGGTCGTTTGTTATTTGATTAGTCCAAAATTATTATTAATATTGATTTCTGGATTAATTATATTTTCGATTGTAATTATTTTAGGTGTGAGACCTTTAATGAAATTTCAAGGTGAATTTTGGGATAAAATGAATAAAGTTTGGACTGATTTTAGTGGTGTTTTAGAAAATACAAAGACAATAAAAAATTCTAATACTGAAAAATACGAACAGGATAGATTAAATAATCAATTTTTTGGATTTTTACTTCCCGCTTTTATTAAAAGAAGTTCAATAAGAGTAAATATGGGTTTTTATCAGAAATTTACTATTATATTTACTCAATTTATAATATTTTGTTTTTCGCTCTCACTTGTTTTAAATCATCAGATATCTATTGGTGACCTTTTGGCATTTAATGCTTATACCGCAATGGCTTTTGGACCTCTCTTGGAACTCGGATATGAATGGCAAGATATCATCGGAAGTACAGTTGATATTTATAAAGGTGAAAAAATATTTGAGATACCAACAGAAAATTATCAACCAAAAGATTATATAAAACTTGATAAAATAGATGGAAATATTTCTTTTAAAAATGTTGATTTTTATTATCATGAAAAAACACCTGTTTTAAATAGGATTTCATTTGAGGTAAAATCTGGTGAGGTAGTTGCTCTAGTAGGAGAGTCGGGTGTTGGAAAAAGTACAATGATTGAAATACTTTCTGGTTATTATTTTCCAAAAAATGGAGAAGTTACAATTGATAATACACCAATAGAAAAAATGGATTTGAATTTTTTGAGAAGGAATATTGCTGTTGTTCCTCAAGAAGTTGTTTTGTTCAATGATTCAATAAAGAAAAATATTTCCTATGGAAGCTTCGGTATTTCTGATGCAGAATTAAAATCTGTAGCTGATAAAACTGGTATTACTGAATTTGTTGAGAAGCTGTCAAATAAATGGGAAACTTTAGTAGGGGAAAGAGGTGTAAAATTATCAGTCGGACAAAAACAAAAAGTTGCTATAGCGAGAGCAATGCTTAGAAATCCAAAGATACTGATTCTTGATGAGCCAACATCTGCGCTAGATGCTAGTTCAGAAAAAACAATAACGGATTCTCTCGAAGAACTTATGAAAGGAAAGACAACTTTTATTATTGCTCACAGACTAAGTACGGTTAAGCGTGCAAATAAAATACTTGTATTTAAAAACGGTAAAATTATAGAAAGTGGCACGCATTTACAACTTCTTAAGATTAAGAATGGAGAATATAAAAGATTATACGAATTGCAAATTGGATTGCATAAATAATCAGATAAAACAAAAGTCCACGTCAAACGTCGGCGTGAAGCTTTTGTTTGATGTGGACTGACATATCATTCTAAGATGACTAATGTAAAAATCTTTATGCCTTTCCGCCATACGATTATTTTACCTCCTTCTTTTATAACCCACATGGTTTTTGTGTCACTATTCATCGGCATTTTTTTGCTTAGGTAAAGATAAGGTATTTTTACCGTATCTCCAGTTGTCAAGCCGAATAGACATGGGAAGCAAATTACAATTTCGGGTAGACTATCAATTTGAAAATTCGTCCAAGTACCGGATATACCATCTAGCCGACCGAGAGCGACTTGGATATCTACCGCAGTTACTTTACCTTTGATATTTTTCTTTTCGAGCATGTTTCATGCCCTCCTTTTGATTTTTGGATCGTTCAAAAAAACTATATACTAATATACATTATTGTCAATATGTTTTTTAATATAATAAGTTGTAATATATGTTAATAAGTTATGACGTTGCCATTTGTTAAAAAGTGGAAAACACAACGTCGGCCGACACACCTTATAAAAGGTGAGTGGCTAAACTTGGGGAGGAAACGGGCTAAAACACTTGGTTATAAGTGTTCGTCCACAGTAGAACCCCGTGCCCGAAATGGTAATCCATTTTTAGGGCGTAAATGAGTTGACCCTAAAACAAATAATAATTTGTTCGGGCAAGCAAGTGAGGTGGCACCGCGAACTCGTTCGCCCTCGCAAAAATCAAAATATTTTTTGGTTTTTGCGAGGGCGTTTTTAATTAATAAAATAATTTATGAATGAATCAAACAATTTACCAAGACATCCAAGTCTCGAAGAAGTGAAAACAGAAAAGGCAAACAATGGTTGGGGATTTATTGGTGAAGAAAAATTAACAGAATATGCATATTCTACAGAAGAAGATAGATTTGTAGATATTCCTATACAAACTGAATCTGATATAATAAAAAAATATTCGGAAAGCGGTAAAAATGATGTTGAGTTAGTACTCGATTTAAATACAGAAAAATTACAAAATGATAGGTTAATATGGGGACAAGAGCAGTTTAATAATATGGCGAAAGAATTGGCTCTAAAAGACAAACAATATCTAGTTTTTATAAGACCTAAAAAAGATTAAAAATTTATTAATTTAATAATCTAAAAAATACTTGTCCCGTTAGAAATTCTGAAATATCAGATATAAAAATGGGAAATATAAAAAATGAGTGATATCAAAAAGAAGGAAAATACAGTAGGTAAAATTTCTAATGGGATGGAACGCACATACATTGGAGAATTAAATAAAAAAGTTGGAGAGGAAGTAAAAATCTGTGGATGGGTGGATGTTAGACGTGATCACGGTAAACTAATTTTTATTGACTTGAGAGATATGTCTGGAAAGGTTCAGATGGTAGCTTTGCCAAATCATACCGAAGCTCATACATCGGCGAATACAGTAAGACCTGAATGGGTCGTTGAGGTTACGGGAAAAGTAAATGCCCGCCCAGAAAGAATGGTAAAAAAAGATGAAGTAAATGGAGCGGTTGAAATTGAAATGCTTTCACTTGTAGTTTTAAACGAGGCGATTACTCCACCAATTGATGTTCGTGGTAATGGAATAGAAATAAACGAAGAGGCTCGTTTAAAGAATAGATTTTTGGATTTAAGGAGATCGAGAATGCAAAAGAATATTCGTAATCGTGGAAAGGTTGTTTTACTCACCAGAAATATCCTTGAAAAAGAAGGTTTTTGTGAAATTGAAACTCCAAATCTTACCAACGCAACAGCAGAAGGTTCAAGAAATTTTATAGTTCCCTCCAGACTTGAACGTGGAAGTTTTTATGTGCTTCCACAATCTCCGCAACAGTACAAACAGCTTTTAATGGTTTCCGGATTTGAAAAATATTTTCAATTTGCTAGATGTTTTAGAGACGAGGATTCAAGGGGTGATAGACAACCAGAATTTACGCAAATGGACTTGGAAATGAGTTTTGTTACCGAAGAAGACGTAATGGCTGTAAACGAAAAAGCCATTATTGAAATTGTCCAAAAACTATATCCCCAAAAGAAAATTCAACAAATTCCTTTTCCAAAAATTCCATATAAAGAGGCTATGGAAAAATATGGAACAGACAAGCCTGATACAAGGACAGATAAGAACGATCCAAATTTACTCGCTTTTGCTTGGATAGTTGATTTTCCAATGTTTGAAAAAACCGATGAAGGAAAATGGACATTTACTCATAATCCGTTTTCAACACCAAAACAAGAATCAATGAGTGATTTGATGAATAAGACTAATATTGAAAAAATTATCGCAGCGCAGTTTGACTTGGTCTTGAATGGAAATGAAATGGGTGGCGGTAGTATTAGAAATCATAAACCAGAAGCTTTAAGAAAAGTACTTGAAATTATGGGTTTTGATGATAATAAAATTGAAAGTGAATATGGTCAGCTATTGGGTGCCCTTGCTACTGGAGCGCCACCACATGGAGGAATAGCCTGGGGTCTTGATAGAATGATGATGATTTTAGAAAATGAGCCAAACATTCGTGAAGTTATTGCTTTTGCAAAGACAGGCGAAGGAAAAGATTTGATGATGAATACTCCTGGTCCAGTATCTGCAGATTTATTGAGAGATTTGGGGTTGGAAATTAAGAAGAAAAAATAAAATTATTTAAGAGTATTCTGACATTCCGACATTCTTGAGAATGTCGGAATGTCACATAAAGAATAAAAAAATGGGAAAATGTATTTTTTGTAAAATTATAAAAGGAGAAATACCTTGCGTTAAAATTTGGGAGGATGAAAAATATCTGGCTTTTTTGGACGTAAATCCTGTAAAACCTGGACATACATTACTAATACCCAAAAAACATGATGCATATATTTTTGATTTGGAAGATTTTGAATATCAAGAATTAATGTTAAAAGCAAGAATAATTTCAAAAATATTAAAAACAAAACTAAATCCACCTAAAATTGGTATGGTTATTGAAGGTTTTGGGGTTGATCATATTCATATACATTTAGTACCAATACATAAATCAGCAGAATTAGATCCAAACATGGCAAAACCAGCATCGGTTGAAGAAATACAAAAAATTGCTGATATAATATTGAAATAAAAATGTTAGAAGAAAAATTCAAAATAAAAACAGAAGTTTTTGAGGGACCGATGGATTTACTACTTTCGCTTATAGAAAAAAGAAAGTTGATGATAAACGATGTTTCTTTGGCAAAGGTTACGGATGATTTTATTACTCATTTACAGAATAGGGAAGTTTATTCGATAAAAGATACTTCCGAATTTTTGATTATTGCATCGACTCTTTTACTTATCAAATCACGATCTCTGATACCGTCATTAAATCTTTCTGAGGAAGAAAAGACAGACATACGTGATTTGGAGCTGAAGTTGAAAATTTATAAGAAGATCAAGGAACTCAGTGTCTTTATTAAAAACAATTTTGGTAAAAAAATAATATTCTTTCCAAATACTAGAAAAATGGAACCAGTATTTTCTCCAAGTACTGAAATGAATTCAGAAAATATTTCGAAAGCGATTTTTGAAGTTATCAAAAATTTGCCGAAGTTTGATGTAAAACCAAAATTGAAAGTAACGAAGGTTATAAGCCTTGAAGAAATGATTACCAGTCTTACTAAAAGGGTACAGTCTTCGTTAAAGATGAGTTTTAAGGATTTTTCTGGTATGGGAAAGGCAGAAAAAGTAAATGTAATAATAAGCTTTTTGGCTATGCTTGAGCTCGTAAAACAAGGTATAATAGAGGTAAATCAAAGAGATAAGTTTGATGATATACATATGGAAACTAAGTCCGTTGGAATACCATCATATTAAAATATTGTTATTGAAATGAATCCAGAAGAATACGATTATTTATGGACAGATTACGATGTGAATTTTATCTTCACATCATGTTATCTATTTAAAGAATTTAGAAATACTGATATCATCTTGATTTATGACTGGAAAAATAAAGGATTAAAATTTTTCTTGTCTAAAGAAGACAGAATAAGATTTTCTGAATATGGTGTAATTTTTTTTCAAAATAAATTTCCAGCATGGAAAAAGCAGATTGTAAAAAACATTAAAATAGGAAATAAATTGATTATGGAGACAAAGAGGGACGAAGTTTCTTTAATGAGTAATCAAGAACTCAAAAAAAAGATTTTAGAGAGAGCAAGCTTATTTCAAGCTCTTGGTGGAAACTATTTTTATACCGAATTCTTTTTCTTGGATAAAGTAGAAAAATTTCTCAAGGAAGGAAAGAAAATAAAGCATTTTGATGAAATGGGCCCAATAAAATTTAAGGCAAGAGAAATTCTCAATGATTTTTATCATTATGACAAGATTTTTGCAAAATATGTAAACGAAGTTGCAAAAAGGTTAAAAAGGCAAGATGTACAATGGCTTAGTTATCATGAAATTGTTGATTTATTAATAAATAAGAAGATTGAGATTTCTTTCAGAGATAATACAACATGGGTTTTATCAAAAAACACTGACTGGAAACTTATTTCAGGAGAAAGGGCAGAAAAAATATCGATTAAATTTGAAAATTATTTTTTTAGTAAACAAGTAGATGAGATTAAAGGTACTATTGCCAATAAAGGTGTATATAGCGGAAAAGTAAAAATCATTAGAACTTTGTTTAGTAGTAATATAATAGAAGAAATTAAAAAGGTAAAACAAGGCGATGTATTATTGGCTGAAACCACCGGCCCTGAAATGATGATCGCTTGTAAAAGAGCTGGAGCCATCATAACAGATGAGGGGGGATTGACGTCTCATGCGGCTATAGTTTCTCGAGAGCTTAGAATTCCATGTATTGTTGGCACCAAAATAGCTACTAAAATACTGAAAGACGGTGATTTGGTTGAAGTTGATGCAAATAATGGTATAGTAAAAATAATAAAAAAATAAAATGGATGTTAATAAAAAAACAATTAAACCATATTCTGGTACGCAAGTGGCAAAAAAGGTCATAGATTTTTGTTTAAGAAAGTACAAATTTATTTATTTATCCGGTAATGGAGGGTCTGGTAAAACAACTTTAAGTAATGAGCTAGTTTCTGAAATTAAATCACGTGGTTTAGAAGTTAATTGTATTGATATGGATGAATTCGTTCTAGATACAAAGATGCGAAAAAGTGGAAAAAAAGTCTGGGTTGATGTAAACAATAACACTCGTGAAAGTGAATATACTACCTCATTTAGAGAATCTTATTACTTGAATGCAGTAGAAGCTATTATTTATTCCATAAACAAAGGGAAAGATTCTTACTTCAAAACAAAAAAAAGTAATCAATTTATTGAAATAAAAGCTCAAGCACCAATTACCATAATTGAAGGAGTTGGAACCGCATTCCTTGAGAAAAATATAAATGCATTTGGCGTTTTTTTAACATGTAATAGTGAGCTTGAGATAAGGAGAAGGATAAATAGGTCACGTGATGGTGAAAATAATTTATCTAGTGAGGAAGTTGAAAAAAAGTGTAATGAAAGAAACGAACAGTTTGAAGCAATGATTTTACCTGAGGGTAGAAAGTTTGATTTGGAACTTTCAAGCCAGGAAGATTATCTGCTGGATATTATGCGAGACAATCTAAGTATATTTAAAAGTTAATAAATAATAATAAAAAAACAAAAAAATAATACTATGCAAAACGATAATTTAGACCAGGTTCATTTTCCAGTGAAAGATCAGCTTCATACTGATATTCTTGAAGAAAAATATGGTCCAATTCACGCTGTCGTTTTAAGACATGACAATGTTCGAGAAATACCAATTGGCACTGAAAGAATAAGGGAAGCTCGACTTGTCGATGAAAATGACATTTTAAGAACCTATGCTTTAACTTTTCTTACTTATGATAAAGGAAATGAAGAGATAGTAAAAATTGACGATGAAATAAGAACTGGCGGATTGATTGGGAAAACTTTTAAGGAAAATGGTTATGTTGTAAAAAAGAATGTCGTAGATGTTTTTATTATCGAGATTCCCTCATGGATGAAAGTTGATTTTAAATCAGACGTAAACCAGGCAAAGGCAAGATTGACTGAATTTTATGCCAAAAAAGAAGGAAATACACCAGTAATTTATGGTACAGTATTAGAAATATATAGTCCAGATTTTAGAGACCCAACAAATGGTATAAATGATGTTGATATCGCCCAAATAAATCCATCAACTGATTCATTGAAGAGTGCGGGAGTTCCAACTGATGAAATATGGGGGCGACTTGATAAAGCATCAGAAATTAATAAATGGGACGATTTACAAGATAAGTATAAGCAAGCACAAAAACTAAGTCAGCCAATAGTCGAATCATTACATAATAAAATATCAAAATTTTTAGAAACTAAAAATATATAAAATGCAAAACGATAATTTAGAAAAACAATTAGAAGCAGTGCTTTTTTGGAAGGGGGAGCCAGTTTCTATAAAAAAACTTTCACAGATTTTTGGTAAAACCGAGGAAGAAATTTCTGTTGCTTTAAAAAATCTCGAGACATCGCTAATGACGCGAGGAATTGTATTGGTTACAAAAGAAGATGAAGTTACACTCGGAACGTCAAAAGACACTTCAGAATTGATTGAAAAACTTACTAAAGATGAACTTGTTCGAGATTTGGGTAAAGCTGGACTTGAAACCCTTTCAATTATTATTTATCAGGGTCCATTATCTCGTGCCGAAATAGACTATATAAGAGGAGTGCAATCAAATTTTATTCTCAGAAACTTGATGATAAGAGGTCTAGTTGAAAAGATTCCTAATCCAAAAGACCAGAGAAGTTTTCTTTACAAACCAACTTTTGAAATGTTGAGTTTTATGGGTGTTTCAAAAATAGAAGATATGCCAAATTATTCTGAAGCTCGTACTGAAATAGAAAGTTATAAAAATTTACAAACACAACAAAATGAAGAAGAGGAAAAAGGTGAACAAGCAGAGGCAATAAAGGATTTGGAAAGCGAGATGGAAACGCCGAAAGATACCATTATTGATACTGAAGAAAAGATATAACTTGTCCTGTTGTAAATTACGAGATGAATCAAAAGGATAATAAGATATGATTAATTTACTAAACGTTAGAGGCATTAAAATTTTACAACCAGGATGGACAACAACAATTTTTTAAATGAAAATAAAAAATTAATAATATTGGCAATTTTTGCAATTGTTTTTTTATCCATTCCAATTTTTTTAAAAACTGAAAAAGAAAATACAAATTTAAAAGTTGAACAAATTATTCAAAGAAAAGTTTTTGATTACAAATCTGTACTCGATACAATTGAAGCAAAATCATATTATGTTTATGACTTGGTAGATATGAAATCTATTTTTTCAAAAGAAGAACATTTAAAATTACCTTTAGCCTCAATAACTAAAATAATGTCAGGTCTTGTTGTTATGGATATTATGCCTGATACAACTACCGTGATAATTTCACAAGATAATTTGTTGTCAGAAGGAGATAGTGGTTTGTATGTCGGAGAAAAATGGAAACTAAAAGATTTATTAGATTTTAGTTTGATTAGCTCTTCAAATGATGGTATGAGTGCAGTTGCCTCAACTCTTAATCAGTATTTAAAAATAAACAATAAAGATATTGTAAAAGTAATGAATGAAAAAGCAAAAGAGTTTGGTCTCGATGATACGATTTTTATGAATGAAACTGGTTTGGATATTGACGCAAATCTTGGAGGTGCATATAGTTCTGCTTTTGATACTGCAGTTCTATTGAAAAATGTAATGAAAATACATCCTGAGTTGGTTGTTAACACAAATAAAGTTGATGAAAAATATATTTCAGAAAGTAATTTAAAACATACTGCAACAAATACAAATACATCAATAAACAAAATTAATAATCTAATTATCTCTAAAACGGGCTATACCGATTTAGCTGGTGGAAATTTGGCAGTGGTTGTCGATGCCGGGTTTATGCACCCTGTAGCGATTGTCGTTTTGGGTTCATCAATTGATGGTAGATTTAATGATGTTGTAAAATTGACCAAATTAACTTTGGAAAAACTGTCGGAATAGAGTAGATAAACATACGAATATACGAATGATGCGAATTTACCCGAGAAAATTTTGACTGATGGAAAATTAACATTTTCCGTGCATCCGCTTCAAGCGGATGCGTCAGTCAAAACTTTAACGGGTGAACGAATGGCTACGAATAATCAAGAAAATATTAGTTATTTAAAATAATAAAATATGTAGTATAATAGCAATTATAATAATCAAATATAAAATATGGAATTAAATTTAATAAAAGTAGCATTACCTTCAATTACAGCCTTTATTATTGGGCTACTTTCTACCCCGATTTTAACTAGTTTTCTCTACAAATATAAAATGTGGAAGAAAAAAGTTAAGGAAGTTTCTGTAGACGGAGGTGGAACACCGATTTTTAATAGTCTGCATGCTGAAAGGGAAGTGAGTACGCCAAGAATGGGGGGTATAGTTATTTGGGGATCAGCACTCATAACCACGATGATTTTTTGGATTCTATCTCATCTTTTTGGCGGTGTATTTTTAAAACTTGATTATTTAAGTAGAGATCAAACATGGATACCACTTTTTATTTTTATATTTGGCGCGATAGTCGGACTAATAGACGATCTTTTTGAAGTTTATAATATAAAAGATGGTCATGTAGGTGGACTTTCCTTAAAAAAAAGATTGGCAATTATTACGGCCATATCTTTTTTAATTTCACTTTGGTTTTATTTTAAACTAGATGTTAATGTGGTTAACCTGCCATTTATTGGAGCAACATATTTTGGATTGTATTTTATTCCATTTTTCGTAATTATTACTTTGTTTATTTATTCTGGTGGAATTATTGATGGTATTGATGGTCTTGCAGGAGGAGTTTTTGCATCAATTTTTTCTGCATATGCTTGTATTGCTTTTTTTCAAAATCAAATTAATTTGGCTGCTTTTTGTACTGTTATCGTTGGATCAATATTGGCCTTTTTGTGGTATAACATTCCACCTGCTAGATTTTATATGTCAGAGACTGGTAGTATGGCGCTTACCTTAGCTCTATCGGTTGTAGTTTTTATGACGGATTCTATGGGAAGCGGTAAGGGATTCGCTGTTATGCCTATTATTGCTTTTCTTTTGATTATTACATCTTTATCATCTATTGTTCAGGTTTTTTCCAAAAAAATCAGAAAAGGTAAGAAAATTTTTATAATTGCACCGCTTCATCATCATTTTGAAGCAAGTGGCTGGCCGGCATCTAAAGTAACGATGAGATATTGGATTATAAGTGTTGTTTGTGCAATCCTTGGCATCATTTTTGCATTAATGCAAATTTGAATTGACTCAAATATTTAACTTATGTCGCAAAACAAAAATGGAATTGATAAAATTTTTTTAGGAATAGTAATTGTTCTTCTTGTTTTTGGTTTTATTATTTTTATTTCAGCATCTATGGGGATGCTTGCAAAAGATAGTATTCAGTTTACTTCTGTTGTTTCAAAACAGATTTTTTTTGGTATCATATTCGGCTTGATTGCTTGTTTTCTGTTTACTAAAATTGATTATAAATATTATAAAAAACATGCATTTTTTCTTTTTTTACTTACGATAATTTTGATGTCCCTTGTTTTTATTCCTGGTGTTGGAACCAACGCAAATACATTTGCAAATAGATGGATTTCTATTTTTGGTTTTACACTACAGCCAGTAGCAGTATTTAATATTGGTTTTATAATTTATTGGTCTGCATGGTTATCATCAGTAAAAGAAAAAGTTTCAACAATAAAATACGGTTTTTTGCCTTTGTTGATTTTAATGAGCATAGCTGGTTTGCTTTTATTAAACCAGCCAGATACTGATTCTTTTTTGATTTTATCAGCAACCGCTACTTTGATGTATTTGGTTGCTGGTGGTAAGAAAAGATACGTCGGTCTCTTAGTTGTTCTTGGTTTTCTTTGTATTTTTGTTTTGGCATTAAATAGACCGTATATTATGTCTAGGATTGAAACTTTTATGAATCCATCTGAAAACTCTTTAACATCAGGTTATCAGATTCAACAATCACTAATCGCTGTGGGTTCTGGGCAGGTTTTTGGTAAAGGTCTGGGTCAAAGTGTTCAAAAATATAAGTTTTTGCCTGAATCTATCAGTGATACTATTTTTGCTGTTCTTGCTGAAGAAGGCGGATTTATTTGGTGTGTTTTAATAATTGTTGTTTTTTTACTTTTTGTTTTTAGAGGTTTCAGAATAGCAATACGATCGCCCGATATTTTTGGTGGACTTTTAGTGGTTGGAATTGTTATACTTACCATATTGCAATCTTTTATAAATATTGCTTCGGTTTTGGGAATAATACCTTTTTCCGGGTTGCCATTAGCTTTTTTTAGTCAAGGTGGAACAGCAATGCTCATGGTCTTGGTAGAAATAGGTATTATATTGAATATATCAAAATTTGAAAAAAGTTATTAAATTAATAATCACTGAACAAAAAAATGAAAATACTTTTAACAGGAGGCGGAACAGGTGGACACTTTTATCCTCTTATTGCTGTATCAGAATCCATCAATAAAATTGTGAAAGAAGAAAAATTGCTTCCCGTAAAACTTTATTATATGTCGGATTCTCCACACGATGCCGATATGCTTACTGAAAATGGTATCGAATATGTAAATATATCTGCCGGCAAATTTAGAATATATTTTTCTGTTTTGAATTTTTTTGATTTATTTAAAACTTTTTTTGGAGTAGTAGGAGCACTATTTAAAATTTTTAATATTTATCCTGATGTTATTTTTAGTAAAGGAGGATATTCAAGTTTTCCCGTTCTTGTAGCGGCAAAATTATTAAAAATTCCTGTTGTAATACATGAGTCAGATAGTGCGCCGGGTAGAACCAATCTTTGGGCAGGTAAATTTGCAAAAAGAGTCGCAGTTTCTTACTCTGATGCAACGAAGTATTTTGATTCTACAAAAGTTGCTGTAACTGGCAATCCTGTTAGAAATAGTCTTAAAATGTTACCTCAAAAAGTAGAAGCAAAGAAATTTTTAAACTTACTCGAAGATGTACCAACAATTCTTATTTTAGGAGGATCGCTTGGAGCAAAAATTATTAACGATACTGTTTTGAGTATTTTACCCCAGTTGGTTGAAAAATATTATGTTTTGCATCAAACTGGTAAAGCAAATATTGATGAAGTTGTAAGCACTTCCGATGTAATTTTGACAAACAACGCTTTAAAATACAGATATAGATCATTTGATTATTTGAACAATTTGAACATGACAATGACAGCAAGCGTTTCTGATATTATCGTTTCTCGTGCGGGATCAGCAATTTTTGAAATAGCACAGTGGGGAATACCTAGTATAATTATTCCTATTACGGAGACCAATGGAGATCATCAAAGACAAAATGCTTATAATTATTCAAGATCTGGTGGAGCAGTCGTTATTGAAGAAGTAAATTTGTCATCAAATATTTTATTATCCGAAATCAACAGAATTTTAGATGATCAAAATTTGATAAAAAAAATGAGTGCTGGAGCAAAAAGTTTTGCTAAAAATGATGCTGCAGATTTGATAGCAAAAGAGATTTTAAAAATAGGATTGCAACACGAGAAGTAGTAATATGCGAAAATTAAGTCAACGAATATTAACGAAATCTTACGAAAATTTAAACAAAAAATGAATACAAATACAAAAAAAGTAGTAACAAGATTTGCTCCCAGTCCAACTGGTTTTATGCATGTTGGTGGTGTTAGGACAGCATTATTTGCATGGCTTTTTGCTAGGAAGAATAATGGAACATTTATTTTAAGAATTGAGGATACTGATAAAAAAAGAGAAGTTGAAGGATCAATTGAACATATAATTAAGTCTTTAAAGTGGCTTGGTATTAATTGGGATGAGGGACCAGATGTTGGTGGACCAAATGCACCATATTTACAATCTCAAAGGCTGGATACATATAAGAAATTTGCACAAGAACTTTACGAAAGAGGGCTAGCTTATGCCGACCCTTATTCCGAAGAAGAACTTGATGTTTTAAGAAAAAAATCAGAAGAACAAAAAAAGGCATTTCTCTACAGAGAATATCGACCAGAGAATCCACCAAAATGGGATGGTACTAAACCACTAAGATTAAAGATAATAAATGAAAAAAGATATGTTTGGAATGATTTGATTCGTGGAGAACTTTCAGCTGGACCTGAAGCTCTTGATGATTTTATTTTAATGAAAAGTGATGGATATCCAACGTACAATTTTGCGCATATTATAGACGACTATCTCATGGGAGTAACACATATTTTTAGGGGTGATGAATTTGTTTCTTCAACACCAAAATTTCTAGCACTATATGAAGCTTTGGGTATAGAGAGACCAGAATTTGCCATATTACCACCAATAATTGGAGCTGATGGTAAGAAAAAACTCGGAAAAAGAGATGGTGCGAAAGATTTGATGGAATATGAAAAAGAAGGTTATTTTCCTGAAGCCATGGTCAATTTTCTTGCATTTATTGGCTGGAACCCAGGAGATGAACGAGAAGTTATGAGTGTTAAAGAAATAATTAATGCTTTTGATATTAATAAAATTCAGTCAGCTGGGGGCAAATTTAATGAGGATAAACTTTTATGGTTGAACAAAGAATATTTAAAAAGAATACCGATTGAGGTTTTTGAAAACGACATAGGAAAAATAATATCAAAAAAATTTTCAATTGATTCTTCTTTATTAAAGAGAATTGCACCAGTAATTTTAGAGAGAATAAACAAATATTCCGAACTAGAAAATTATCTTGAAAATGGAGAATTTGATTATTTCTTCAAAGATCCAAAATTATCAAAAGAAATGATTATTTGGAAAAAGGATGGGACTTTAGAGCAAGCTAAAGATAATTTACAATTAATACTAAATATTTTGAATGAAATTTTGGATAGTAATTTTACACTTGAGATTTTAAAAGAAAAAGTTATGAAGTTTGCAGAAGAAAAAGGTAAAGGCAACGTACTATGGCCACTCAGAGTTGTTTTGTCTGGAAAAGAAAAATCTCCAGATCCTTTCACTCTTTTGTTTTTGTTAGGAAAAGAGAAATCAATGACGAGAATAAAAAATGCTATTGATTTTATTTAATTTTGTCAGATGAATTTTAACGACAACACAACTCATTTATATAAAAGGGGAGTGGATACACACTATTTGGCGTTTATTTTTTTATTGTGCTTAGTTTTAATTTTTTCCTACAAATTGACATATTCTGCCACAGTTGATGAGCTCCAGGAACAGATACAAATAATTACTGAAAATAAAATTAAACTAGAATCTGAAATTGCTAATTATGAAAAGCAGTTGAAAGATATTGGCGAACAAGCAGATTCATTAAAAAATGCGATAAAAACGATTGATACTACAATAAGCAAAAATTCGCTTGATATAAAATTAACCGAGAACAAGATAAGTTCAACAGAACTTGAAATAAGTAAATTGTCAATAAAAATAAAATCAAATGTCAAAACTATTGATAAAAATTTAAATGCAATAGCCCAATTAATAAAAAAGCTTAATATTTATGGAAATTATTCAATTTTTGAAAATTTTCTTATTTACAAAAATCTTTCTGATTTGTGGAATGAAGAAAAAGACATTTATTTAATTCAAAGTGAAATACAAAATAAAATTAATGAAACAAGAAACACAAAAGTTGTTTTAGAAACTAATAAAAAAAGCGCAGAGAATAAAAAGAAAGATTTATTAATACTTAAAACAAGTTTAATGGATAAGAAAAAAGTTTTAGATATTACAAAGAAAGAAAAAAGTAAATTACTTACTGAAACAAAAAATTCTGAAGCAAATTATAAAAAAATATTAGATGAGAAAAAAGTATTAGCTGACGCTTTTAATAATGAATTGGAGCTTTTTGAATCAAAATTGCAGTTTGTAATCGATGCAAATAGTATTCCTGGTTCTAAAAATGGTATTTTATATTGGCCACTTAATATAATAAAAATTACACAAAAATTTGGTTATACCCAATTTGGAAAAAATGTTTATGTAAACGGATTTCATAATGGAGTGGATTTTCGAGCGTCAATTGGAACCGAAGTAAAAGCCTCTCTTGGAGGTGTTGTAAAGGGAATTGGGGATACAGACTCAGTATGTCCTAGTGCATCCTATGGTAAATGGGTTTTTGTTGAACATGGTAATGGATTGTCTACTATATATGGACATCTTTCATTGATAAAGGTAGTTGAAGGTCAAACCATATCAAGTGGTGATGTTATAGGATATTCTGGAAATACAGGTTTTAGCACCGGTCCACATTTACATATGAGCGTATACGCTACTCAGGGAGTAAGAATAATGAGTAGGAAAAGCACAGTTTGTAAGGGAACATATACATTACCAATCGCTGATACGAAAGCATACCTTGATCCATTGTTATATCTTCCATCATATTAAAAAGTATGATAAAATTATAAACGTTATTAATAAAACATTAATATTATGGTAAATCATATAAAAAGTAATAAAGGACTAATTCAAATAATTATTGTAATAATAATTGCATTAATAGTTTTGGGATATTTTGGATTTGATCTCAGTGAAATTTTGAATAGTCCGACAGTAAAATCAAATTTGCACACTGCATGGAATATCGTTTTAAATATTTGGAATAATTACTTAGCAGCTCCAGTTATATTTATTTGGGATATGCTTTGGAAAGTAATTCGAATGGCTTTGCCAGCTTCGAATGTCTAAATAGATGATGTAAGTATCATACAAAAATAACTAAAGACCCTATAAAGGGTCTTTTTTAGTACATTTTTTGACATTTGAGCTGTTTTTAAAATAGTTGTGGAAAAGACATATTATTATAAAAATATTAAACTTTACAAAAGTATTATAATAAAGATTAAAAATTTTGCATGTTTAATAAAAGAGAAGTGTAAAATATTAAAATTGATTAATTTAATGACCAATTAACTTTTTTAAAAACTATTATTAATAGAGAAGTGGTTTTAGTAATAATAGTAAACAAAAGACTATCTTTGTGGTTAATTATAAGTATTCTTTCTATATGGTGGTGTCGAAAAGATATATTGTGCGACACGCATATAGCTTATGAACCGCTTCTTCCCTATACAAAAATAGTCTAGCTCTTGTTCAATTTAAAATTGATGTATTGTATACAATTAATATAAAACAAAAACCTCTAGGATTTTGTCCCAGAGGTTTTTGTTTTGATAAAATTTTACTATTAATTATTTGTTCATTGCCACCTGATCCCCCAATTTTTGGGCCGGTGCCTGTTTCCAACACTTAGATGATGATAACCATGGTTTCTCACCTTCTTTTTCATAGAGGTATTTGGCATAAGCCATATTACCTTCAACTGTCTCAATATCGAATCCTAATTCGTCAGATTTAACACCATGGTAGTACTTATTGATTTGCATTAGGCCTAAATCACCTTTATTAACTCTTCCTACTAACACATTACCATTGGTATCAAATTGTCTGAATTGCGATTCACATCCTGCTATTTTAACTAAGATTGGATAATCTTTAAAATATACTTTTGCTATTTGTTCCAATTGCTTCCTTGTGAGAAGTTTTGTCTCAGTTGTAATTTCCTCTTTGTTGATAGTAACGCCAGGAGCTGTTGTTGTAGATATGATTGTATCTGCACTAGCTATTGGCGCACCATAAATTGAAGAAAAGACAAATAAAGACGTTGTTATTATTTCTATCATATTAAAATCAGAGATGACTCTGATTCCTATATATAGTAGCATGTCTGCTTTTTGGAGTCAAGGGGTAAACCACTAAAACAGACACCAGTCAACAGCAAAAAATGGCTCAACTGAGCCATTTTTTGTTTGATTTTATATTAATTTTATTGTCTAGTTTTTCAACGTTTTTTATTTTAATCCTGTACAATTTGATGCAGGAGTAAGCCCGACTGCGCGAGCTTGTTCTATTGTGTCAAACCAAACTTTATTTTCCTCTTTAATTCTTGACACACCAGTACACCATGGATAGTAATATTTTGTGCCAGATTTCGATGCAACCACTAACCCATTTGTTTGTTGTGAAGATGAAATAGAGGTAGTTTTTACGGCGGTATCGATTGTTGGGTTTGATTTGGTGTTGTTGATACTTGAAGCACCTTCTAATACGGTAGAAAGCATATATTCTTGTGTCTTTAAGACTGAAATCGGAGTTTTGTTTTTCTCATAACTAGAAATTTTGCCTAATCCAAAAGATGCAGTACCAACAAATATAATTATTAGTATGATGAATAAATCATCTTTAATTTTAAGACCATTTTCTTTGCTTAGTATTTTGTCTTTAAAATCGTCAAAAAACAGCTTGATTTTTTCCACAAAATCTTTTATACTCATATCTCAGTCATTATAGCAGAAATCTCTACGAAAAGAGATATTAAAATTTAAAATAATAAAATGGCACATAAAAAGGCTGCAGGTTCGTCAAAAAATGGAAGAGACTCGGGTCCAAGATACCTTGGGGTTAAAATCAATGACGGAGAAAAAGCCATGGTAGGAGAAATAATTTTAAGACAAGCTGGAAGAGATACCCTAGCAGGTAAGAATATTGGAATTGGCAAAGACCACACTTTGTTCGCTTTGAAAGATGGTATTGTTATATTTGGAACAAAAAGAAAGAATAATTTTGATTCAACAACAACAAGAAGAAATATAGTAAGCATAGCTTAACAAAAAAACCGCCCGATGGCGGTTTTTTAATTTATATAATCGTTTTGTTTTAACCAAATAATGATTTTTTCTCCTAATATACTTTTATGCTTAGCATCAATGGATGAATCAAAGTATCGTATCTCTGCAATTTCAGAACTGGCCTTTGGATTTGATACAAGTTCACAAATATATAGTTTCGTAAACAACTTAGTGTTGCTATCCTTTCCATGTGCAACACCATTAAATTCCTTTAAAAATTTAACAGTCTCAATTTTTGCCGTTGTGTCGAGCTCTTCTTTTAATTCGCGCTGCATACATTCGATGTCTGTTTCATTTGCTTCATATTTTCCACCAGGCAGATAAAAAACCTCGACATTTTTCTTACTTCGCGCTAGTAAGATTTTTCTATCTTTTATGATAGCCACCCCAACTTTTCTAATAATTTTTTCCATACTAAAAAAGCAAATAGTTAATTACAGAGGTTTTACAATCAATTTTAATTTATATTCAGCACCTTCAACTTTCAAATCTATTACATGCTCCCCTATTTCCTTTAGTGGCTTTTCCATCTCAAAATGTTCGGCGCAAAGAATTACTCCAGTTTCCTTTTTAAATTCCTCAATAATCTGATCTGCATGAATCCCCGCAAACAAATGTCCTTTTTCGTTAACTTTTCCACCGATATGTAGTTTACCATCTGGAAGTTTCGCAACAGCAAATTCAAAAGCTTTCTTAAAATCTTCCTTCATAAGGGCGCTCTGTTTTTTCTTTGCCTCAACTAATTTCATGTAGCTATGTGTTGCTGGAACCGCAACATCGTTTGGAATAAGAGAATTTAAAGCATAGCCGTCAGCCACGTCTTTAATCTCATATTTTCTACCAAGTTTCTTTACATCCTTGAGAAGTATTATTTTCATTTTATTATATATATTTAGCTAATAATAAATAACTGATTTATTTATTAATGCTATCACATATGGCATTTTTTGTCATTTTAAAATGATTATTTTGATTTTAATATTATTTTTATTCTTTTATTTGCTATCGGCATATTTCGCCTTCCCTGTCCTACTGGATAATGTGTTGGATAAATTTTAAATACTCCACCACCAATTTCAAGGATTTCGTGCTCAGTGTTTTTGTAATTCCCCACTGATACAGGTTTTGATAATAGTATTGAACTTACTTGATTGCCAAAACTAATAATATTTTTTGGTTGAATTAAGGAAATTTCCATTTTTGTTAATTCAAGATATTTTTTAAATATTACATCTTTGAGTGGCCTAGCATCAAGCTGAGTGCATTTTGCAAGATTGGTTATGTAAACATTTTTCTTTTTTAATTCAGAATAGATTTTATTACAAAATTCGAGAGTCCACCCACTAGATTTAATTGTTTGAGTTTTTTGATATATAGATTTGGGCAAAAAACCAAGTTTGTAAAATATACCCCAAACATTTTTTGTTCCAAGCCACGGGGCCCTTAATCCACGCCAATTTTTGTCTGCGGTAATATTTCTAGCAGTTGGATTCATAAAAATAAACATTATTTTAGGTTTATTTATGCATCCAGCACCATAAATTGCTTGCAAGGAAGAATCACCATATAAAAGTTGCAACAAGTCTATCTTTTTGTGAAGAGATTTAATTTGCACTGGGAGTTTTTTAGTTAAGATAAGAACAGCCGTTTATTGACTATTTTAGCAATTCAATCGCTTTATCAAGCTGAGGATCTTTATTTGCTTTCAAATCAGCCTCAGTTATTTTTACTTCGTAATCTGGTGTAAGTCCGCCATCAGAAATAGATATCCCATTTGGTGTCAGCCATCTAGCAATTGTTACTTTAAGAGAAGTATCAGAAGTGATTTTAATAAGTTCTTGAACGGATCCTTTTCCGAAAGTTCTTGTGCCTACTATTTTTGCAATGTTGTTCTCTTGTAAAGCACCTGCTAAAATTTCGGAAGCCGAAGCAGAACCATTGTCAGCAATAATTATCATTTTCAGTTTATCTGTAAAAATATCGTAACCTTTACTTCTATATACTTGTTCAACTATATTAGGACCAAAATCTTCTTTTACAACTGTTTTTCCTAATGGCAGAAACCAACTAGCCATATCAACTGCGGATTCTAAATATCCACCTGGATTACCTCTAAGATCTAAAATTAATTTATATTTTTTTGATTCAACAAATTCACGAAGCGCGAGTCTAAATTTGTCAGAAGATAGTGCATAAAAATTATATAATTTAATAACAAACACATCTCCTTTAATTTCTGTTTCGGCTGTTGGAACATCAATAATTCCTCTAGTTATTTTTATTTCTATCGGTTCTGTTTTACCTTCTCTTGCAAATGTAATTGTTACATCAGTGCCAGCTTTTCCTCTTATTATTTTTACTGCTCCGTCTACTGACATACCTGCAATAGTCTTTCCGTTTATTGAAAGTAAAACATCACCTTTTTGGACACCAGCTTTATATGCCGGGGTACCTTTTAGTGGGGCCACAACAACAATATTTTTGTCTTTAATTGCCAATTCCATTCCTACACCTTCAAAATTTCCGCTTATATCACCTTCAAATGTTTTACTTTCTTCTGGTGGCATAAAGACTGTGTAAGGATCTCCATATGAATCTGTCATCCCTTGTATAGCACCCCAAAATTTGTCTTGATCATTTATTTTCTTGGCATCTTTGTGAGTATAAACAAATTTTTCATCTAAAAGTTTCCATGTTGTCCAAAAAGGGCCCATGTCTAGTGTTGTTGAAGCGGTGGATGTGGCATTTATCAACCTTGGTCCGTTAAACGCAGAATTATTTTCAGATTTACCAAAATAAACTCCAAATCCGAAAGCAACGGCAATCAAAACTGTTGTAATAAGAACCACTTTATATCTGCTAGCCCCATGTGAATTTCCACTTTGTTTTATGTTTAACATGTCGTTGATATTTATTAAATATATAGTTATTAAGAAAAAGAAATAATTTTGATAAAATTCTTTATGAGGATTAAATTATTATTCATTTACCCGAGAAAATTTTTGCTGATAAAAATGTTATTGTTTTATAAACATATACCTCTAAATTTTTACCATATCTAAATATATAAATGTGGTTGTGGTAAAAGGATTTTCAATAACGTCAGTAAAAACTTTAACGGGTTAATTATCTCAAAAACAGACATCAATGTCCAATTTTTGCCTATTGTTATACTTATTAATAACCTATATAATATAAATGTAATGTTTAGAAATTAATATAATTAATCATGATAAATAAATATACAAATAATAAAATTACTTGGATTGATGTTGAAAATCCAAGTTTAGAGGAAGTCAGAACTTTAATGGAAGAATACGATATTAATCCAGATGTTGCTCGTGAATTGCAATTCCCAACCTATAAAGAGAAAATAACTGTTTTTAAGGAATATTTATATATTATCTTACACTTCCCTGTTCTCAGACATTCTCATAATGAAAGTTCTATGGATCAAGAAGTTGATTTTATTGTGGGTCAGAATTTTATTATTACTACAAGATATGAAACGGTTGATCCTTTTGAAAAATTTTCTAAGACATTTGAACTTAATAATATTCTTAACAGGGGTCTTATGGAGGATAATGCCAGCTACGTATTGTATTATATGTTGAAAGAACTTTATCGCGGAACTTCTGATGAGATTGATAGTATAAATGATAGATTGGATCAGATAGAAAGAAGTATTTTTAAAGGTAAGGAAAAAGAAATGGTAAGTGAGATTTCTGTAATAAGTAGAGATTTAATAAGTTTTAATCATATTATTTTAACACATAAAGATGTGCTGACTTCATTAAATAATTCAGGAGTAAAATTGTTTGATAATAATTTTGAAGAAAATTTTACTAAAATATTGAATGAATATCACAGAATTGAGAAAACTCTTATGAACAGTATTGATTTTCTTAGAGAATTGAGAAGCACAAATAATTCTTTGCTTTCAACGAAACAAAACGAAACAATGAAAATCTTGACCGTGATTACTTTTGTTTCATTGCCGATTAGTGTAATAAACGGATTTTTTTATACAAATGCTCTACACACACCAATTATAGGACATGAATTTGATTGGGAAATAATTGTAACGATAGAGTGTATCTCAGCTTTAATATTCTTTTTGTTTTCAAAATTTAAAAAGTGGATATAAAACATTATACGAAAATTGTACGAATAATTACGAATATCAACGAAAATATTAATTCCAAAATAACAACATAAAATTATGTTTGATTTTTTAAAAAGAAAAAATGAATATTTACCAGTGCATCTTTACAATACACTTTCTAGAAGCAAAGAGTTATTTAATTCTGTAAAAGCAGGTAAGGTTATGTTTTATCAATGCGGACCGACTGTATATTGGACGCAACATATTGGCAATTTAAGGGCAATGGTTTTGGCTGATTTTATAAATAGAACATTTCAATATTTGGGATATGATGTAAAATTCGTAAGAAATTATACAGATGTTGGACACTTAACATCAGATGGAGATACAGGAGAAGACAAAATGGAAAAAGCTTCAAAAAGAGAAAATACATCACCAAAGGAAATATCGGAAAAATATATAAAAATATTTGAGAATGATGTTAAAGAATTGAATACTTTATCTCCTGATTTTAAACCTAAAGCTACAGAATATATAAATGAGATAATTACTATGGTGCAAATATTGCTTGATAAAGGATTTGCATATTCCACAGATTTGGCAATATATTTTGATATTTCCAAAGCGAAAGATTATACAAGATTATCAGGACAAAATTTAGATAAGAATATTTCCGGCGCAGGTTCTGCAGACATAGAAGATTTAAACAAAAAACATCCAATAGATTTTGCAGTTTGGTTTTTTAAGGCCGGTACACACAAAAACGCTTTGCAGTATTGGAAGTCACCATTTACTTCCCCACTTGTTGAAAACGGAGAAGGTTTTCCTGGTTGGCACATAGAATGTTCTACTATGATTAAAAAACTACTCGGTGATACTATCGATATTCATATGGGTGGAATAGAGCATATTCCAGTTCATCATACAAATGAAATTGCACAAAGCGAGTCGGCAAATGGCGTTCCCCTTTCAAATTATTGGCTACACAATGAATGGCTTATTACAAACAACAGTAAAATGGCTAAGTCTGAAGGAACTAGTTTTAGTTTGAGCGAGATAATCGAGAAGGGTTATTATCCACTAGCCTTAAGGTTTTTCTTTATGCAAGCACACTATCGTTCAAGACAAAATTTTACTTGGGAAGCTCTCGAGTCCGCACAAAAAGGCTACAGTAATTTATTAAATACCATTTCTTTGTTGGGTGATAAAGTTGGAAAAGTTGACGAAACTTTTAAAAAATTGTTTTCAGAAAAAATTGCAGATGATTTTAATATTTCACAAGGACTTGCTGTTTTATTTGAAATGTTAAAGTCAGATATTTCTCCAGCTGATAAATTTGCTACTGCGATAGATTTTGATAAAGTTTTGGGTTTGAAATTAAACGAAAAGACGCAGAAAAAAACTAAAGTTCCTGAAGAAGTTAAAAAACTCGTAGAAGAACGAGAAATCGCAAGAAAAGAGAAAAATTGGGCTAAATCTGATGAATTGAGGGATAAAATAAAAGAATTGGGTTACGAAGTTAAAGATACCTCATCAGGTTCAGTAATAAATAAGATATAAACATAAAAAAGAGGTGTTTTGCGAAGTACACATACAACAAATAATTGAAAAACACCCATAACTTATGGGTTTTTTCTTTTGTTGTTTGTGAGACGGAGCGAGCGAAGGCGAGTGAGTCGGTGTCGGCATACTTTTTCAGAAGAAAAAGATATGTGATACCCTCTTTTTATCTCCACAACTTAATAACACATTATTCTATTATTTTCTATTGCGATTTTTTTTGATGGCGTGATATTATATAAAAGTAAAAAGCAAAGAGAAAAGAGTAAAAATAAAGTTTAAAATTATAAAAAATAAACACAACAAGAATTTTTGGATTTTTCCGCGACAGTCAGCGTCTAGTCCGCATAAATCTGCGATTGTGTGCAACAACAATGGTAACTGAACACAGAAAAATAAATATTAGAATTCCACCACAAAACATTGAGTCTGAAATGGCACTTTTGGGTTCTATTATGTTGCGACCAGAAGCACTTGTTGAGATTATGGATATTCTTCGTCCAGAAGCTTTTTATACAGACAAACACAAAACTATTTTTGATGCGATGGTGAAGCTTTATGAAAAAAGAGAACCAATTGACCTTCTTACTCTTTCTTCAAAATTAAAAGAATCAGGAGATTTAGATAGGATTGGGGGGATGAGCTATCTTACAGAGATTGTAAATGTAGTCCCCTCTTCTTCAAACGCGGAACACTATGCAACTATTGTTTCTAAAAAACATACAATGCGTCGGCTTATTGAGGCGGCTGAGAATATAGTACAAATTGGTTATGATGAAGAAAGTGAGATTGAAGAGATTCTCGATAGAGCCGAGAAAAAGATGTATGAAGTTACGAGTAAGAATCTTTCTGGAAAATATGTAGAAATGAAAGATGTTTTGGGTGAAGCCATGGAAAGACTTGATAGACTTCACAAAACGAAAGGAGAACTTCGTGGAGTGCCAACTGGTTTTAAAGATTTAGACACTAAACTTTCTGGACTACAAAAATCTGACTTAATTATTCTTGCCGCTAGACCTTCTGTAGGTAAAACTTCTCTCGCTCTAGATATCGCAAGAAATGCAGCCATTAGGTACAATATTCCAACAGCGATTTTTTCTCTTGAAATGAGTACGCAACAACTAGTGGATAGAATGCTTTCTGCTGAATCAAGGGTTAATTCTTGGAATTTAAGAACTGGAAATATAAAACTAGACGAAGATTTTGCTAGAATAACTGCTGCCCTCGATCCTCTTTCAAAGGCACCAATTTTTATAGATGATCAGGCCGCAAATAATATATTGAAAATTCGTTCGGTGGTTCGTCGTTTGAAACATGAAAAAAACCTCGGGCTCGTTATTATAGATTATTTACAGCTTATGACCCCAGTTCACACAAAGGGTGGTGATAATCTTGTTCAGCAAGTTACTGAAATTTCACATTCTTTAAAACAGCTAGCAAAAGAATTTGAAATCCCTGTTCTTGCCCTTTCACAGCTCTCAAGAAATGTTGAATCTCGAGGTGGAAAGCCAAGATTGTCTGATTTACGAGATTCTGGTTCTATTGAGCAGGATGCCGATGTCGTTATGTTTATTCATCGTGAACAAAATGACGAAGGAAGTGGTAAAAAACAAGAGACAGAAATAATGATCGAGAAACATAGAAATGGTCCAACCGGAAGCATTAGATTGATGTTTGATGGTGATAAAACCTCGTTTTTGTCGATAGATAATTCTGCGCAGTTCGGAGATTATAATCAGAAAGCAAACGAAGTCTTCTAATATGCGAAAATAAAAACTACGAATATTACGAAACCCTACGAAAATAATAATAAAATTTATTCTGTCATTGCGAGGAACGAAGCAATCCAGGTTCAATTGTATGGAATTATTTAAAATAAATTTAGTAATATAAATTAACCTGGATTGCCACGCTTCGCTCGCAAAGACAATACAAATACAATGAATTCAATAGACAAATTAATACAAAAATTTTCAGAATTTCCAGGAATTGGACCTAAACAAGCAAGAAGATTTGTTTATTTTCTTATTAATAGACACGAAAGCTATATTGATGAATTGAAAAATGAAATAAGCGAGCTTCGAAAGAATATTGCTTCTTGTTCAGATTGTAAAAGATATTTTTTTGCTAAACGTGATGAAAAGACACTTTGTGATATTTGTGCTGACAAAACTCGTGACAATAGTATTTTGATGATTGTTAGTCGAGATATTGATTTAGAAAATGTTGAAAAAAGTCATCCGTTTTTTGGAAAATATTTTGTACTTGGCGGACTTGTGCCGATTCTTGATAAAAATCCTGAGCAAAGAGTTCGTCTTAAAGAACTTTTAGCTTTAGTAAATAGAATGTCAAATATGGGTTTGAAGGAAATAATTTTAGGTTTAGACGCAAACTCAGAAGCTGAATATACTGCAAATATTTTAAAATCTTCCCTGTCCCCTATTACTTCAAAATATTCAATAAAAATTTCCGAACTCGGTCGTGGACTTTCTACGGGCACAGAACTTGAGTATTCAGATCCTGAAACTATAAAGAACGCTTTGAAAAATAGAAGTTAAATATAATTATATGTTAGATAAAAATATAAAAATTTCATTTAATAATGAAAAACTTGGTATAGTAGATGAAGAAATTATAAATCGACTTTTTAATAATCCACCAAAGATTGTTGGTGTCAAAGAAGGGTTATGCTCAATCGCGAAAGATCCACTCAATGAGAAATTAAAAGTTTTAAAGGTTAAATATCCAGGTAAGATTATTCAAGAATCAAAAACAAGATGGCGTTTAGTATTTAATAAATCTTTTGAATCAGCAACTGTTACTTATCGTGTAATGTTTCCTGTTGGTTTTGAGTTTGTTCGAGGAGGAAAACTCCCAGGTTTTTATGGTGGAACTGCACCAAGAGGAGGAATGAAATCTGATGCCGGTGACGGTTTTACAGCAAGAATAATGTGGAGAGAAAATGGTGAGATTTTTCAATATATGTACTGGATGGAAAGAAAAAAAGAAAAAAATTGGGGTGATGATCTGCCCTGGATTGATATTGATGGCGATATGCAACCATTTAAATTTACACTTGGTCAGTGGCACACACTAACTACACGTATAGTAATGAATACTCCTGGTAATAATGATGGCAGTATAACCTCTTGGTTTGATGGAAAATTGGCTCTTTCAACAATAAGCACTTTTAGGGCAGAAGGTATGAATTATGGAATAGATTCTTTTATGTTCACTACCTTTTTTGGAGGCAATGATTTAACTTGGGCTCCCAAAAAAGATGAATACGTATATTTTGGAGATATAAATATCGAATTAGAATAAACAAATTTTTTAATTATCGCCTTTATAAACTCAGTAAGTAAAAGATACGTTGCGAGCTTTTGCTACTGGAACAAAACTTGAATATTCTGATTCTAAAACTATTAAAACGCGTTGAAGAATAGAAGATAAAATATAACAATTGTTTTCTATTGACAGAATCATTGGTTAGTGGTATCCTTAATAGTAGGAGTAAGTCATTGATTCTAAGGAGGCCAGTATATGAGGTACGAACCGCATTTTAGCAAGTGGAACGGAGAGTTCCTAGCGATGTTAACAAAACACTTCGGGAACAGCACAAAAGAAGGATCCTTAATGAGCGGAGATCCTACCGAAGAGGTGGAACAGAAAATCATTGTGGAGCAGACGATGAAGGCGATCCGCAAGAGTCTCTCCGAGACCGAGATGAGTGTTATAACTCTCCGGTACGGCCTTATCAAAGACGGACATCCGATGGTATTAAAGGATGTCGCAAATAAGATTAACCTCACAAGAGGAAAAGCCTTCCCTTTCTCAAGAGAAAGAATCAGACTTATTGAAGAAAGGGCACTGCTGAAGGCATGGCGCGTCGTGAGAGATATGGAAAGGGTTCCAAATTCGTCACGAGAGTCCGATGTTGGTGGTTAAACTCAAAAGATCCACAGATATTTTGGGGAATGCGATGACCTGACCGATAACGGTAATTAAGGAGGATAAAGCCCAGAGAATCAATCTCTGGGCTTTTGTGTTTATATTAAATAATATTATTAGAAGGCGTTTAACAAAGTCTTTATACCAAGCAATATAAGAATAATTGCAAGAATTTTAAAAGTCGTACCGACAAGATTTTTTCTTTGCAAAACTGGACGGAATTTGTAAAAAACAAAAGCTAAAAGCACCGTCATAAATAGCCAGCCTATTTCAAATATGATGAGATATAAAAGTTTTCCTTTTATAATTTGTTTATCAAAAGCTAGTGCCTTTGGAATACCTACCGCTATCCAAAAAATCCAATAACCGCTATTAAAAGCAGTTAATAATATTATTTTTGATAAAGATAAAACTTCTTTTGTTTCGGTGTTTATTTTTTTTATTTTCCACATACTTGAGGCAATCCAGAATAAAACCACAGCTCCGCATATTGAGATTATTTGTATGGCGGTGTGAGAAAAGCCAGTGATAAAAAATATATATAATACCAACAAAGCTCCAATAGTCTCAATTATTAATGCTTGGAATACTATTTTTAAACCATTAACAAAATTGAACCTCAAAATTTCGGCAAATGTTCCAGTTAAAATCGGTCCGGGAGTAGCACCACCAACTAATCCTAGCAAAAAAGCTTCAATAATTGAGTTTAACATTATGATTTGATCTATTTTCTGTTTTTATTTATAGCTGCTTTTATAAACTCAGTAAAAAGTGGATGTGGTGCTAGCGGTCTAGCTAAAAATTCTGGATGAAATTGAGTGCCGAGGAAAAACGGATGAACTTTTTTGGGAAGCTCTGCTATTTCCATAAGAATTCCGTTTGGTGATTTGCCTGAAAATACTAACCCAGCATTTGTAAGTTGTTTTATATATTCAGGATTAACTTCATATCTATGTCTGTGTCTTTCTTGTATCAAATCTTTTCCATAAGCACCATGAGCAATTGTGTCTTTTTCTATATTTGCAGGATATGCACCAAGTCGCATACTTCCACCATAATTACAATCTTCAAGTTTTTTCTTTTGATCTGACATTATATCAATAATAAGATTTTTTGATTCAGGATTGATTTCAGTAGTAGTTGCATCTTTAAGACCAAGAACATTTCTAGCATATTCTATAATCATAAGTTGCATACCATAACAAAGTCCAAAATATGGAATTTTGTTTTCTCTCGCATATTGGATGACAGCAAGCTTCCCTTCTATTCCTGATTCTCCAAAACCTCCAGGAACTACGATACCGTCAAATTTTTCTATAGCCATAAACTTTTCTTTTTTAACATTTTCTCCCTCATAATCGCGAGAATTTACAGTATGTATAACAGCTTTTTTACCAAGTTTATATGAAGAATATTTTATTGCCTCAAGCACTGAAACATAAGCGTCAGTAAGTACAAAATCTCCAGTGTTAAAATATTTTCCAACAATTGCAATATTTACAGTTTCTTTTGTATTTTTAACTTTATTTGCAAAATCAACCCATTCTTTTATTCCAGTTTCATTTTTCTTTTTTCGTAAATGAAGAAGTTTCATGAGTATGTGGCTCATATTGTCTTTTTCAAAATTTATTGGAACATCAAAAACACTTTCACTGTCTGGAGCAGAAATAATTTGCTCTACTGGCAAACTGCAAGCAATCGCAATTTTCTCTCTTCTTTTGTAGTCCATAGGCACTTCGCTTCTTGCAATAACAATGTCTGTATTAATTCCGTATGAAAAAAGTTGTCTAATCGCATTTTGTGTTGGTTTTGATTTCATTTCGCCAAGTTTTGAAGGAACGGGCATATAACTAACCATGACAAAAGCCACATCATGTGGATGCATAACTTTCATAACACGGGCAGCTTCCATAAACATAATGTTTTGATAGTCGCCGACAGTCCCTCCTATTTCAACAACCGTAATATCTGACTTATTTGCTTTTGCAGATTTCTCAAAACGATGAACTATTTCGTCTCTAATGTGTGGAATCGCTTCAACACATTTTCCACCATATTTGAGAGCTCTTTCGGCATCAATAACATGTTTGTAAACCATTCCTGATGTTATGTAATCATCTCCTGAAAGACTTCTGTTTAAAAATCTTTCATAATTTCCCATGTCTTGATCTGTTTCGAGTCCAGAATCAAGAACAAAGACCTCTCCGTGTTCAACTGGATTCATGGTACCTGCGTCCACATTTAAATATGGATCGGCTTTTAGAAGATTCACAACAAAACCTTTTGACTGTAGAATTGCTCCGATGGAAGAAGTTGCAATACCTTTACCGACACCTGACATAACTCCTCCAATAACAAAGATGTATTTATGAGATTTGCTTTTCATTTAATATGCGAAAATAAAAACTACGAATAATAACGAAATCCTACGAAAATTTAAATACTACAATATTTTATCAAATTAAAAATAAAAAGTCGCGCTTAAAATGCGCGACTTTTTTGAATTTATGTGTTCTATTTTTACTTTATTGAATCGATTGTGACTTTGAAGAATGGTTGTCTGTGTCCGTTTTTCTTGAAGTATCTGCTCTTCTGTTTGTAATGAATTACAGTAACCGTTGGAAGTTTTCCTATTTCAGCTATTGTTGCTTCAACTTTTGCTCCTTTTATGAACGGTGCACCAACTGTAGTATCTTTTCCATTATCTACCAACAACACCTCTTCAAAAGCGACTTTATCACCAACTTTAGCAGTATCAGAAAGCTTTTCTATCTTTATAGAATCACCTTTTGAAACTTTGTATTGTTTTCCACCTGTTTTTATAACTGCGAATTCCATGAGAAATATACTACACGAAAATTAAAACTTTTGCAAGATGAAATATACTGATTGTTTTTAAGTTTGTATTGAATAAATTTAAATATTTTATTATTTAAAATAAAATTTACGTGTTATAATTATCTAACAAATTATGGAGGAATCAAAAAACAGTTATTATATTCCAGCTTTTATTATCTTTATCGGCCTTATGGTTGCTGGTGGAATTTATTATTCTAAAAATAATAAGCCATCTTTGGTAAATAATAATTCTTCTTTTCAATCAGATATTAATATTAATCCAGTATCAAGTACTGATCATATTTTAGGTAACCCGAATGCTGAGGCAGTTATTGTAGAATTTTCTGACACCGAGTGTCCTTTTTGTAGAATATTTCAAAACACAATGCAAAATATTATGAACACATACGGAAAAGAAGGAAAAGTTGCTTGGGTATATAGACATTTTCCCATTGATGAATTACATTCAAAATCAAGAAAAGAAGCTGAATCTACGGAATGTGCGAATGAACTAGGTGGAAATACTACTTTTTGGAAAATGTTGGATATGATTTATGCCAATACTCCTTCCAACAATGGACTTGATGCTAGTAAACTTCCTGAATTTGCAAAAAATGTTGGTATTGATGTTACAAAATTTAATGAATGTTTAAATTCTGGTAAATATGCGAATCTTGTTGCAGAAAATTTTCAAGATGGTGTAAATGCTGGAGCACGATCTACTCCTTATAATGTTATTTTATTAAAAACATCTATAACCTCAGAAGTAAAAAACCAAATAGATGAATATATTTCTAAAAATAGTTTGATTGATAGCGACGGTAATGTTTTTGTTTCAGTTTCAGATTCAAACAAAAAGATTGTTATAAATGGTGCGTTACCATTACAAAACGTAAAAGATATTTTGGATTTGATAGTTAAGTAACTGTGAATTACGAAACTCTCCGAATTGTCATCCTCGCGGATGCGGGGATCCAGGTTGTATCGCATTTTAATTCAATTAATCTGGATCACAAGTATTTTTCAGCTGAAAAATCTCGCGACCCCGACTCCTTCGCCTCCGCTCAGTCCGTCCTTGAAGTTGGGTCCCATCCCAACTTCAACCCTGCCGAAGCGAGGATGACAGAAAAGGGAGATTCGTGATTCAAGGTAAGTAAATGTTTAATTTTTTTAAAAAACAGAAAAGCGGTTTGGCCTTTGGTCAAACCACTTTAATTGATGAATTTTGAGTAAATTATGCCTCTAATACGCAATATTTGGCCTAATTTGGGCCTTTTTGTGAGGTTTTGGTACAAATCCCTATTTATCTGGCAAAAGCTCATTTTCAATCAAATCAGTGAAATATTTCCATATTATATACATAATTTTAGTATCGTATTCGCAGTATTTAAGCATTGCCAGTCTTTTTTCTTCAGCATCTTTACCAACTAATTCACCGCTAGATATTTGTCTATAAGCCTCTATCGCGTCTGTTCCATTGTGTACATCAAGTTCTTTGTATGAAAAATCTGGAGCAATAACCGGCTGTATTTTTTTAATCGATGAACTTCCTTTGAAACCATGATGAACAAAGTATTGCTTATCGACGATGTCCATTAGGTCATATGTGCGATTGATGACACTGTAAAGAAAATCATATTGAGCTGGCACTAAATTTGCCAATTCTTTGTTACGAGAATTTTCAAAACTTTTATACCAAGAAATAACACTTCCAGTTTCTCCAATAGCATTTCTTAAACTTGCAACCAATCTTTCAGCAGGATCCCCATCAAGTATCAAACATTCTTTATGTTCAAGTTTAGCATCTTTGTTTTTTAAAATATGCAATGAATATTGAAAAACTACATGTTGGTACGGACGATAACCATTATAGAGAGGAATTGCTCGAGGTGAGGTCTCGTAATCTAAAAAATACAAAGGATATTTTAGTGAATCCAGTTCTTTTTTAATAGAAATTATATCGACAATGGGTTCTTTTGTTTTATAAACTCTGACTTGGTTTAATTTTTTAGGCTTGCTTAGTTCTCCACTTTTCTTTTGTTTTGGTTTTAGCCTATCGTCTTCTGGAACTTTATCTATTTCCATTACACCTTCATTTAAAAGCTCACTTAAATATTTTTTACTATTTCCAATTCTGTTTAAATCATGAACACTGTATATGGGCACGTCAGGGTTGCTGATACTAAAAGTTGTGCAATGTGACGAACGTCCTTTGTAATAACACGGACACCTTTTAATGGATTGTTTCGTGTTTGAAAGATATTCATAAGCCGAATTCATTTCTGTTGATGTCACAGAAAGAAAAATGTCATTTAATACTTCAGTTTTATCTGTTATTTCGAATAATTTAGAAAAATCTAATTCCCCACTTCTTACATATTTTTTATTTAGTCGAACAAGATATTTTTTATTAAAATTTACACCACAAAGTTTAGCGACATTTGTTTGAAATGCGAGGTCATACTCATATTGAGTTTCTCTTTTTTTATTTACTTTTGGCGGAGTGTTATCATCTGTTATTTCGCCTGCCTGCGCAGGCAGGTCCTCGCCTTCTGTAGAAGACATTTTAATTTCATAAAGGTCATAAGCACTAGCTTTTTCATTCCAGTGTATAACATCTGTTGCAGCTAAATATTTGTCAGTACTAAACACTGCCTGATAAATGATGGGCGTATGCTCGCTCATCAACTTCATCGTGAGTTCCTGTGCGCCCTCGCTTCTTTTTTCAATTAAATAGCCATTTGGAAACATATCACGCGCCAATTCTTCAACCTCATTTCCCATTTCTCCAAGCGATTGTTCAAATTCAGAAACAGGAAATTTTGCATATTCTTCCGGCATATGCCATTTTATCCAAACATTATTTGGACACTCTTTGTATGATATAAAATCTGTTTTTGTAAGCTGCTTCATTTGATTATTGTATCAAATTAATGCAAATATAGAATAGTTACATTAGTGACCTTATTTTGGCTCGATCTCTCTAGAGTTAACAAAACAATCACAAGTCTATAAGATGGTTTTAATTATTTTAAAGATGCTTTAAAAATTCTTGAGAAATTAATTTTATCTAATGAATCTTGAGTATTGATAATATCTAAAAAATCATTTAAACCGAGACTCTTTGCAAAACCATTTATTGTTCTTGTAAAATTTAACCCTTTTTTTAATAAATCTTTTTCTTTAATATCAATATTCTCACCAAGCATAATTTTATGAAGAATCTCCATGGATGCTTTAAATACTGGCCCTGAATGAACGGGCGTCGCATCTATTAGTAAGTAATTCCAGCCGTTGTCTTTTTTGTAAAAAATAACATTATTTTCTCCAGCTAGAGCCAAAATATTCCCAGTTTTTATTGCAAAATCGATCGCCTGTAAAACAAACTTCTTAAGCATTTCTTTAAGCTCGTTATCACTTTCTGCTTGCTTGATCAGATCTTTTAAATGATGAGTTTTTGGACTATCTTGTAGATTAAAGAATAGGTTTAAATCTTCCTCATTTAATACAGTTTCATGGGTAATAAAAGTATGATTTAATTTTTCATACTGTACTTGATCAATATTCTCTAATTCATCCTCCACAAAACCACCAAAACTAAAACTTTTGTGTTCTGGGTTATTAATTTCAGGAACTTTTTCTTGCACTATCACTGATGTCCAAACCTCTTTTAAAGACTCGTAACCATTTGGAGGAACACGTCTTAACCAATCATTTTTAAATATTTCATCTAACAAATCTTTTGAAATCGGAACTCGCATAAGGTAACGTCTTTCTGGAACAGTGTGTTTTTTCCCCCAAAAAGCACGTAACTCTCTGATTTGATCATTTTTTATTAATATCTCAGTTGCAACAAGGTCTTTTGTCTTTTCGCCAAGCAAAATATCTTTTATATAATATGTTGATGCTTTAATAACAACATCGGGATGTCCTCCCACTTCATATACAAGATGGTCTCCGCCCATACCTAAAAATCTTGGTTGATAATGTTCAATCAATTCATGATCTTCAGGAAGTGGAATATTTCTAATGTTAGATTCTGTGGTCATAAATTTTTAATCCAAGTGGGCATGGTCATTCCAAGTAATCAATTCCCATTTAGGTGAGTCTTCATATAATCCAACATCGTTAGATTTAAGCACCATTATACCCGTATTATCTAAGGAAAATGTAATAAAAAATTTCCAATATTCACGGGAGGTAAGCTCTTCGCCCATAACAACAATCGCCAAAAGCATTCTCATAAAAATTCCATGTGTAGCAATAAGAATGTTTTGTTCCTTACGTGTTGAAAGATAATTAAGAAGCTTTATTGCTCTTTTTTTAAAATCTTCAAAATTTTCTTCATCAGAATGTTTCCATCCATAAATGTGAAAATGATCTTTTATAAGCTTTTTAATTTCTTTTACTTCAGGATCTTTTTTAAGTTTTTTAACAATTACCGACGGTTTAACAAATTCAATCAACAAATTACTTAATTCTATTGGTTTATTAATAGTCGCACTTATGATTTTTGCTGTCATTTCTGCACGTTTTTCTGGACTACTTAAAATAACGTCAACAGGAATAGATTCTAATCTTTTTGCCACAAACTGTGCTTGTTTAAGGCCTGCTTCAGTAAGTGGTTCATCTGGACCCTGAACAAAAGGTCCAACATTACCTTTGCTTTCACCATGTCTTACAAAGTATATTTTCATACAGTAAATATTAGCACTTAAATGCTACAGTTTCTAGTCTTTTTTTGTTTATAAAAGCACCACCCACTCTTCGTGGTTGGTGCGGTTAAATATAATGATTTATTAACCAAACGTGATAGTAGTCAGCCTCGGTCAAAAAAGTCAATTTGACGGAGTCAGCTTCTAATATGCTTGAAGTCTATTTATTTTTTCATGAATTCTTATTTTTTCATGCGCTTTAGCTTCAATTTGTCTAATTCTTTCTCTGGTTACGCCAAATTCTAGTCCGACTTCTTCAAGTGTGTGAGTGACACCGTCATTTAATCCATGTCTCATTTCAAGAATTTTTTTCTCTTTTAATGAAAGGTCATTTAGAATTTCTTTAACTTGGTCAGAAAGAATTCTTCTGGATGATTCTTGATCAGGTGAAAGTATTTTATCGTCTGCAACGAAGTCACCAAGAGTTGATTTTCCATCATCATCGTCACCAACGGGAGCTTCCAAAGATATTGTGTCTTGGTCAATTTTTTCAATCATGTAAACCTTGCTTACCTCTAGTCCCATTTCAGTAGCAATTTCTTCTGAAAGAGGTTCTCTTCCCAAATCTTGAGATAGCCTTCTGTAAACTTGTTTGTATTTTGCGATTGTTTCCACCATGTGAACTGGTACACGGATTGTTCTTGATTGGTCGGCAAGAGCTCTTGTAATCGCTTGTCTTATCCACCAAGTTGCGTAAGTTGAAAATTTAAAACCTTTTGTCCAATCAAATTTATCTACCGCTTTAAATAAACCGAGGTTCCCTTCTTGTATCAAATCTAATAGTGTAAGATCGGCAGATCTTCCTACGTATTTTTTTGCTATAGAAACAACAAGTCTTAAGTTGGCTTTTGCTAAAAGATTTTTGGCCTCGTTGTCACCTTGCTGAATTTTTCTTGCCAAATCCTTTTCCATTGAAGCATTGATAAGCGGATATTGTCCGATCTCTTTCAAGTATATTTGAATAGAGTCATATCCAGCATCTGCTGAACGTGAGCCATAAGTTGAATATTTTTTGATTTGTTCTTCGTCAACTTCAAGCATTCCGCCTCCTTCAAGAACATCAATTCCTGCAACTACAAGTTTGCTATATAAATCATCAAGGAAAAAAATATCATCTTCGATTTTAGGAAATTCCTTTAGAATCTCATCATAAGTAATAAAACCTCTTTCTCTACCTTTTGAAATAAGTCTGCCTGCCTTTATATCCATTTCTTTAAGTTTAGAAGAAATCTTTGGACTTTTTGTTTTTGGAGAGGGTTTTGATTTTGGAGCAGATTTTGTTTTAGTAGACGTTTTATGAACTATCTTTTTAATAGTTTTTTTAACTTTTACTATTTTTCTTTTAGAAACTTTTTTTGTTTTTTTGTGTTTTTTCATTTTTTTGGTTGATCGAGATTATTTTTATAAAAAGAATTTTTTTCGCTTTTAATCTCACTTAATTTTTGCATCAGTAGTTTTAATCTTAGCGATATGGACTCTATCATTTCTGCAATTTTACTTTTTTCTGCTAGTTTTAGGTTTGTTAAAAGCTTTTCCAGTTCTTTTTTATAGTATTCTTCGCGTAGATTTAAAATCAAATATTCCGTTTCTTTTTGTAATTTATCGTCGTCAATATTTTCGTAGTACCCCTCTGCTTCAAAAGCTAATTCATTTATTTTATTTTTGTATTCTTCTTGAAACTTTAAATATTTTTCATCACTTAATATGTTCTTTATTTTTTCTCGCACATTTGTCGTATCTGTTTGCCGACCCTCTTGTTTAGTCAAAATAGATGCCAAACTTCTTTCTATCGAACCTTTTTTTAATATTTCCTGACTTATCTCTTTTTCTATAGTTTTGTTTTCGACTTGTGTGTTTTGTGGTTGAAATTCATCATCGAGTTTGACCTTTTTTAAATCATCCCAGATAAAGTCTTCTTTTATGTCTATTAGATCGGATATTTTTTTTACATATCTACTTCTTTCCGTATTTCCGTCTAATAAGTAAACATATGGCAAAATCTTATTTTTTATTGTTTGCCACAATTTCTTTTTGCCTGCCTGCGCAGGCAGGTCTTTATGTTCCGCTTCAATTCTATTTAAAAGAAAATCTATTAAAAATGTAGAATTTTTAATAACATCTTTAAATTTTTCTTTATCTTTAAGGATTAAGTCGGCAGGATCAAATCCCTTTGGTATTTCAGCGATTTTTACATCCATTCCGTTTGAAAGTGCTAATGCCCATCCCCTTTCTGCTGCCTTTGCCCCCGCATAATCTGAATCAAACGACATTATTATTTTGTTCGATATTCTTTTTAATAATGCCAAGTGTTCTACTGTGAGGGCGGTTCCAGAAGATGCAATAGCATTTGTAAAACCTGCTTGATGTGCCATGAGTAAATCCATTTGTCCTTCAACTAAAATTGAAAAATCAAACTTTCTAATGGATTGTTTTGCTCTATCGTATCCATAAAGAACCTTTGACTTATCAAAAAGCTCAGTTTGTGGCGAATTTAAATATTTTGCAGATTTTCCGTCATCGTGAAGTATTCTTCCAGAGTATGCGATTACACGTCCAGCAGAGTCAAAAATAGGAAACATTATTCGTCCACGAAATCTGTCATAAGTGTTTTTTCCTTCAGTTTTTGATATTCCAGCTCTTTCTATTTCATCATCAATAAACCCTTTTGATTTTAAATGATCAGAAATAGATCTCCATTCATCGCGGACATAACCTATTTTCCAATTTTTAATGGTTTCGTTGTTGAGACCTCTATTTTTCAAATAACTTAAAGGAATATCTTCTGCTTCAAGGTTTTTCTGCATAAACAAAGTCGCAGTTTCCAAAAGTTGATATAATCTTTCTTTTTTGTCAGTAGTTTTTGAAGTAAATTTCTCAAGAGTTATACCTGCCTTATCTGCAAGAATTTTTAATGATCCAAGAAAATCAATACCTTCAAATTCTTGAACAAAAGTAAAAATATCCCCTTTTGCACCGCACCCAAAACAATAATAACTTCCTCTCTCTGGAGATACGAAGAAAGATGGCGTTTTTTCATTGTGAAAAGGACACCTTGCTTTTAAGCTGTTGCCGGCTTTCTCAAGTTTGATGTAGGAGCCAACAACACCTTCAATATTTAATCTTTCTTTTATTTGATCTACGGAGGACATTATAAATAGCTTATTAGCTTGTAGCTTATTAGCTTTTTAGGAAACACATTCTAATGTATTTTACTAAGAAGCTAAAAAGCTACTTACTATATCCTGTTAAACCTAGTATTCGTTTTCACCTTCAAATTGTTTTTGAACCTCTCTTATCATTTCATATTTTTTACTACCTTCGAATCCTGTTCCAGATGGAATTATTCTACCGATAATAACATTTTCTTTTAGACCAACTAGATTGTCGTTTGTTCCCTTTATTGCGGCATTTATAAGTATTCTTACTGTGTGTTGGAATGAAGCAGCGGATAAGAAGCTTCTTCTTGAGAGTGATGATTCCGTGATTCCCATAACTAAAGGTTTTGCTTCTACTGGTTCACCTTTTCTCTCTGCTATTTCTTCATTTTCTAATTTCAAATCTAGTTCATCAATGATGTCGCCAACACAGAAATCAGATGCACCTGGATTTGAGACGATTTTCTTTGAAAACATTTGTTTAACGATAATTTCAATGTGTTTTCTTGAAACTGCAGCTCCTTGCAATTCGTAAGGTTTGCTGACCTCGGTAATAATATATTCAATAGCTTTTTCTCTTCCAGCAAATTCAAATATTTCATCTACATCTGCTGAACCGTCTGTGAGTAATTGACCTTTTTTGACTTTATCTCCTTGTTTAACTAACGCAACTCTTTTTGGATTGAATACGTATTCAATTTCTCCTGATTTTTTTGTTTTACCTTTGTCTTCTAGATCTGGAATTATTGTGATTATTTTTTCTTTACCAAAATCTTTTACAGAAGTTATTAAACCATTTACTGTTGCAATAACGGCTGGATTTTTTGGTCTTCTCTTTTCAAAAATTTCTTCAACTCTAGGCAAACCTTGCGTGATATCTCCACCTTCAGCTGCAGCACCTCCAGAGTGGAATGTTCTCATTGTAAGCTGGGTTCCTGGTTCTCCGATAGCTTGAGCAGCGATTGTTCCAACAGCCTCTCCAAGATCTATCAAAGCATTTCTTCCAAGATCCATACCGTAACATTTTGCGCAAATTCCGTGTAATGTTTTACAAACAAGTGGAGATCTGACAGCAACAGACTCAACATCTGATTTTTCAATCACTTGAGCATCAATTTTTGTAAGTAGGGTTCCTTTTTTGAATAAAACAGTCCCATCTTTCATTACAGCGTCTTCAGCAAGAATTCTGCTTCTAATATTTTTTGCAAGAGACGATCCTGTATCCTTACCAGAGCTCTTGTAAATTTTTATACTTTCTTTTGTTCCACAATCTTCTTCTTTGATAATAATATCTTGCGCAACATCAAACAATCTTCTGGTCAAATAACCAGCTCTTGCTGTGTTAAGTGCAGTGTCAGTAAGACCTTTTCTTGAACCGTGAGTTGTAATGAAGTATTCAATTGGAGTAAAACCTTCTTTTGAACAGTTAATAACTGGGAATTCAATAGTGTCTCCCATTGTGTTTTGAATCATACCTTTCATACCTGCCATTTGAACTAGTTGTCCTAAAGATCCTCTAGCTCCAGACTTTGTCATATCGCAAGCTGAACTGTTTTTGTCTTGAGAAGGAATAATAAGTTTTTCTAATTCTCCTTTTGCCCCTTGCCAAATTTCAATATTTTTTCTTATTCTTTCTTCTTCAATAAGCAAACCTTCGTTAAATTGTTCAGAAACCTCAAAAGATTTATGTTTTGCTTTTTTAACAATAGCCTCTTTTTCTTTTGGAATTTGAATATCATCTATACCCCAAGTGACACCTGATAAGGTTGCATATTTGAATCCAAACTCTTTGATTTTGTCCATAATAGGAGCAATTGAATTTGGACCATGCTGAACAATTAAATCATCAATAATTTTTTTAAGTTGTTTGTTATCAATTTCTTTGTTAACAAATGGGTAATCTTCAGGTAATGATGAATTGAATAACAATCTACCAACTGTTGTTTCAAATATTTTACCTTCAAATTGGTCATATTTCTTTTTCTCTGATGGCAAAACTTTAATTTTTGTTCTAAATCCTATTACATCAAAGTCTCTAGCTGTAATAGCGGCGTTTTTTGAAGAATAATATTTTCCTTCACCTTTCTCACCCTCAACATTTTTTGTCATCCAATAACATCCAAGCACAATATCCAAAAGTTTCGAAGAAATTGTTGGATCTCCGTCTCCAGGTTTCAAAATGTTTTTGTCAGCAGCCATAATTTCTTTCGCTTCTTTTTGCGCTTCTTCGCCTAGTGGCAAGTGAACTGCCATTTGGTCTCCATCGAAGTCAGCGTTGAAAGCTGTACATACCAATGGGTGAATCTGAATAGCGTTTCCTTCGATAAGTATTGGTTTGAAAGCTTGAATACCAAGTCTGTGAAGCGTAGGGGCTCTGTTTAGAAGAACATATTTATCTTTAATGACATCTTCAAGTATTGCCCAAACTTCTTGATCTCCATCATCAATCAATCTACCAGCCCCACGAATGTTATAAGCCAATTCTTTTTTCAAAAGTTGTGAAATAACGAATGGTCTAAAAAGTTCAAGAGCCATGTGTTTTGGAAGCCCGCATTGATCCAAGTGTAATTCAGGACCAACAACGATAACTGATCTACCAGAATAGTCAACACGTTTTCCAAGAAGATTTTGTCTGAATAAACCTCTTTTTCCTTTTAAATTGTCTGCCAAAGATTTCAACAGTCTTTTACTTGAAGCCGAACCCATAGCAGAAAACAAAGCGTTTCCATGTCTGATTGAATTATCTATCAAGGCATCAACCGCTTCTTGAAGAATTCTTTTTTCATTTCTCAAGATAACGTCTGGAGCATGAATTTCTTTTAGCTTAAGAAGTCTGTTATTTCTATTAATAACTCTTCTGTAAAGATCGTTTACATCAGATGTAGCAAATCTTCCTCCATCAAGTGGTACCATCGGTCTTAGTGCAGGTGGTATAACAGGAATTTTTGTTAAGAACATCCATTCAGGTCTTGATTTTGATGCAATCATAGATCTTATCAAACTCAATCTCTTGTTTAGTTTTTCAGAATCAGCAGAGTTCGCTTTTTCTAGTGCGGTAACAATTTTCTTCTCTAAATCATCCAAGTTTAATTTTTTAAGAAGTTCATAAATAACTTCTCCTCCTATGCCAGCTTCAAAAGCAGGACCGTATTTTATTGAATATTTATGATAAGAAGCTTCGTTTAAAACTTTACCTTCAACAATTCCTTCAACTTCCTTTTTGGCATTCGTAGCCATTTCTTTCAAGGCTTCCTTTGTTTTTTCGTCGGTAACTGTTTTTATTTTGTTTTTAAATTCGTTTTCTATTTCTTTTAAGATCCTATCTTTCTCTTGTTGGAAAGTTTGGGTAATAATATATCCAGCGAAATAAATAACTTTTTCAAGATCAGCAACTGACATTCCCATTACAGATCCAAGTCTTGAAGGTATTCCTCTCAAAAACCAAATATGGGAAACAGGTGTAGACAATTCAATATGTCCCATTCTTTCTCTTCTGACTATTGATCTGATTATTTCAACTCCGCATTTTTCACAAACAATTCCTTTGTATCTTATTCCTTTGTATTTTCCGCAATAACATTCGTAGTCCTTATCTGGACCGAATATTTTTTCATCGAAGAGTCCTCCTCTTTCTGATCTCTGCGTTCTGTAGTTGATGGTTTCCGGTTTTGTAATTTCACCAAATGACCATTTTGCAATAACTTCAGGAGAAGCAATGTGGATGGATATTGTGTTGAAATTTTGATCTGAAGATTGTTTTGTTTTAATCATAATATTTAGTATTTAATTATTTTTTAGATTTTTTCTACAACTAAATGTTGAGATTATTTTTCTTCTTCTAAATCTTCATTCTTGAGTTCGACATTTAGAGCGAGACCTCTCAAGCTATTTAACAATACATTAAATGATGCTGGGAGATTTGGCTGTTTGATTCTTTCTCCTTTAACGATTGAATCAAAAGCTGATGATCTTCCCACAATATCATCTGATTTTATAGTGAGCATTTCGCGTAGCGTATAAGCAGCACCGTATCCAAGAAGTGCCCACACCTCCATTTCTCCAAATCTCTGTCCTCCTCCTTGTGCTCTTCCTCCCAAAGGTTGCTGAGTAATCATTGAGTAAGGTCCGATAGATCTCATGTGTATCTTGTCTTCTACTTCATGGTGAAGTTTCAAAATATACATATATCCAACAGAAATATCTTGCTCATATTTTATACCGGTTCTACCATCAAATAGTGGCATTTTTCCGTTTGAATTATAACCAGCTTTTACAAGTTCTTCTTTTATTTCTGTATCAGTTGCTCCCATGAAAGGTGGAACGATTGCCTGATAATCTAAAGTGTTTGCAGCAAGTCCTAAGTGTAATTCAAGAATTTGTCCAAGGTTCATACGACTTGGAATACCGAGTGGTGTAAGGATAACATCAACGGGAGTTCCATCTGCCATAAACGGCATATCTTCAACTGGCAAGATTTTTGAAATAACACCTTTGTTTCCGTGTCTACCAGCAAGTTTGTCTCCGACAGAAACATTTCTTAATTGAGCTACTTCTATGTGAATTCTTTTTATAATTCCTGATTCAAGTTTATCTCCATTTTCTCTAGAAAATACTTTTACAGAAATAATTCTTCCCAATTTTCCACTTTCTAATCTTTTTGATGTGTCTTTAACGTCTCTAGCTTTTTCTCCGAAGATTGATCTTAACAATCTTTCTTCAGGTGTAAGCTGGGTTTCTCCTTTTGGTGTAATTTTACCAACAAGAATATCTCCAGTGTTTACTTCAGCTCCAATTCTAATGATTCCGTCTTCATCAAGATTTTTTAATTTTGCTTCTCCAACATTTGGAATATCGTGAGTTGTGATTTCAGGTCCAAGTTTTGTATCGCGAACATTTACCTGTATTTCTTCAATGTGTATTGATGAAAATTTGCTATCTTTAACTAATTTTTCAGATAAAATAATTGCGTCTTCATAGTTTGATCCGCTCCATGTCATAAAAGCTACGAGAACATTTTGTCCAAGTGCCATTTCTCCGTTGACAGTAGATGAAGTATCTGCAAGTAATTCCCCTTTTTTAACTTTTTGTCCAAGATTGACACTTGGTCTCTGGTGGAACGGGGTAAATCCATTTGTTCTTGAGAAATTTACAAGACTGTAAACCTTTTCTTTGTTTGTTTTTGAAGATTTTACTGCAACTTTTGTAGCATCAATTGCTGTAACTGTTCCCTCTTCCTCTGCCAAAATTACTCTACCTGTGTATTTTGCTGCTTCTGCTTCGATTCCAGTTGCAACAAGTGCTGCCTCAGGAATAACACAAGGAACAGCTTGTTTTTGCATGTTCGTTGCCATAAGAGCTCTTGTAGAGTCGTCGTGGTTTAAGAAAGGTATAATAGAAGTTCCAACTGAAAATGCTTGGTTTGCTGCAACGTCAATAAGATCTACCTCATCACTTCTTACAAGTTTTGGTTCTCCGTTTAGACGAACTTCAACTTCTTCCTCTAAGATTTTTCCTTTGTCATCATATGCTGTGGCAGCGTGTGCAATTTTAAAATTTTCTTCTTCAACCGCATTGTAATATTTGATTTCGTTTGTAATAACTCCCTTTTTTACTTTTGCATATGGAGTTTCAATCATTCCAAAATCGTTTATTTTTGCGTAAGTTGACATCCTCAAAATAAGACCAATGTTTTGACCTTCAGGTGTTTGAATAGGACAAAGTCTTCCATAGTGTGATGGGTGAACGTCTCTAACTTCGAATCCCGCTCTTTCTCTAGTAAGTCCTCCAGGACCGAGTGCAGAAAGCGTTCTTAGGTGTTCAAGCTCGCTCAAAATGTTTACCTGATCCATAAACTGTGACATTTGACCTGTTGAGAAAAACTCTTTAATTCTTGCTTGAAGTGGTCTTGCAGAAATAAATTGAACTGGCATTTTTATATCAGGATCAACGGTAGACATTCTGTCTTGAATATTTCTTTTCATTTGTGCCATACCAACACGAAACTTTTGCTGTAGTAGTTCTCCTACAAAACGGACACGTCTTGAACCCAAATGGTCAATATCATCTTCTTTTGCTTCAGGATCATTATTAAGTTCAACAATCTTTTTTATTGTAATAACAAAATCCTCAAGAGTAATATGTTTTTTCTCTAGAGTTTTTTCATCTGTAGGTAAATTAAATCTCTTGTTGAATTTTGAACGTCCAACTTTTGATATATCGTATCTTTCTGCACTAAATACTGCATTTACATATTCTTTTGCATTTTCAAGTGCCGCTAGATCCCCGTCTCTTAATCTTTTGTATATTTCAAGATATGAATCGTCTTGACTTTTTGCATGGTCTTTTAGAATAGTTGTCTCAATAACTTTCAAAGCTTCATCATTACCATCAAATAATGCTGTAATATCTTTATCTGTTTTTGCACCAAAAATTCTCAAAAGAGAAGAAATCGCAAATTTTCTCTTTTTGTCTATTTTTACATAAATAGCACCGTCTGTCTCAGATTCAATTTCAATCCAAGAACCGCGAGCTGGAATAACTTTTGCTCCAAATTGATTTTTACCTTTTGCATCGTTTAAAGTAAAAAATATTCCATATGATCTTGCAAGTTGAGGAATAACAACTCTTTCAATACCATTTATAATGAAAGTACCATGATCAGTCATAAGAGGAATATCAGTCAAAAAGATTTCCTGCTCATTTTCTGTTCCAAAGGTTTTGTTTTTTAAGATAACCTTTGCTTTTAGTTGTCCATCATATGAAATTTTCTTTTCTTTTGCTTGAAATTCATTATATTTTGATTCACCAATTTCAAATCCAGAAAAATACAATTCAAATTTTTTGTCTGCGTAATCTTTGATTGGGGAAAATTCTTTAAACACATCTGCGATACCATCTTTCAAAAACAACTTATATGACTTAATTTGGTGGTCAACTAAGTTTGGCGTGTTGATTAGAGGTTTCTTGTATTTGCTAAAATATTTCTTTTTTAGCTCTCCTCCAGTCGCACCTTCAGTTAAAATATTTGCCGGTCTTTTCATGAATAATTTTTATTATTTTCGTTAGTAAATATTAAGTATTAATCTAACAAAATCTCGCACAAAAAAATAAATACGATTTATTTGTCAAAAAATATAAAAATATGCGACATTTTTATATTCATACTGACAAGGTTTTTGTTATTTACAAAAACCAAATTTTAAACAAAAAAAGACAAACCTCCCCAATAAGGTTTCTCTATTCCTTTTTAAAATTTAACTTATTTTTTTAAGCAAGACGTTTAGCAACTTAATCTAGCCTACTTATTTGGCACTTTACGCCCGCAACACATTCGTTTTAAAGTTATTACAAGTGTAAACTAAATGCCAAATAAAGTCAATAGAACAAATGAGTATGTTGACTTTTTATTTTGCCTATGTAATTGTAATCCCAGCGGGATCTTTGGGAGGGAAAAATGGGAATAAATATATTAAAGGTTTTGGATGCGGTAAAACGGCATGGCGCCACCAATGAGGAAATTATTGATGCTGTTTGTAAGCAACAAAAAATTTCCATAGCTCATGGCAGGTATATGGTCGCAACTGGTGTTCAGCACCTCGTTAGGAAGGGGCTGGTGACAAAAGAAGAAAAACTTTTCAAAATCACTGAAGCAGGGGCAAAATTCTTAAAGGAGAACGAAAATAAATAAAATATAATAATTATTCTCGCAAGCGGACGTACCGAGAGCCAACGATATGGCTCTTTATGTTTTATATATAATATTATTTTTTAATACAAACCATAAAAATTTTTTTTAACTAATATATAATTTGTGAATAAATAATAATAATAATAATAATTATCAAAAAACCTTGTATTTAATTATATTCTACTTTATAATGGCCAAAGCTAAAATAAATAATATAAATTAAAGCTAAACTGTCGCTTAATCAGTTGATATAAAAAATTATAATAAATATATGTTAGACACAATGGTTCCTAAAAAAGTCTTTTTGACAAAAGGTGTTGGTGTACACAAAGACAAACTTGCGTCGTTTGAGTTGGCTCTCAGAAGCGCTGGTATAGAAGGATGTAATCTTGTTTATGTTTCAAGTATTTTCCCTCCAGAATGCAAAATAATCTCAAAAGATGAAGGTTTAAAATATCTTAAACCGGGACAAATTACCTTTTGTGTTATGGCAAGAAGTGAGACTAGCGAGCCAAATCGCCTTGTTTCTTCTGCTATAGGTTTGGCTATTCCTTCAGAAAAAAATGGTTATGGGTATTTATCTGAACATCATGCTTATGGAGAAAAAGGAGAAATTGCTGGTGAATATGCAGAAGATTTAGCTGCCACAATGCTTGCTACAACTTTAGGTATTTCATTTGATCCAAATCAAGCTTGGGAAGAAAGAGAACAGATTTATAAAACAAGTGGAAACATTTTTAAAACAACAAACATTAGTCAATCTGCTGAGGGAGACAAAAACGGACTTTGGACAACAACTATAGCTACTGCCGTATTTATTTTAGAATAGTATAAAAAACAAACAAAAAGACCCGCTTGCGCGGGTCTTTTTTTAAAGCTAGTTTGAGATTAGTATCTTGCTGGTCTCTCTTCTCTTGGTCTTGCTTCGTTAACGGTCAATTTTCTGCCGTCAAGTTCTTTACCATTCCACATTTCTATGGCTGCTTTTGCACCTTCTTCGGTTACCATTTCAACGAAACCGAATCCTTTTGATCTACCAGTCATTTTGTCCATGATGATAGCAACTGATGCGACTTCTCCTGCTTTTGAAAAAGCGTCTGATAAAGCTTGCTCTGTAGTGCTATAAGAAACACCACCTACATATAATTTTTTCATTCAATTATAAATTACGCACACTTAATAAATCCTTAAGACCTCACTTGAAACGAAAGACGACTAATCCTTACAAAAATCAACTTACTTCTTAATTGAGTTAATTATAGTCTATATGATGATTATTGTCAACATGATAATCATTTACGTTAATTATATACTTTCTGTTTGAATATTAGACATACCAAAGTAGATTGACAAACAACATTTTTTATATTAACATCCGATACGAAACAGGTTTTGAAAACCTGTAAAATGTACACAAGGAGAGAATAAATGACAAAGATACTGAGGCGGTTATGTGACGGAATTTCGGCTATAAAACCTGAGGATATCAAAGGTCCGAATGATAAGGTGGGGTCGAATGAGGTGATAGTAGGACAGATAACCGACATTGAACTTCAAAAGTTCTACGCCTTCAAAAACAACACCATAGACTCGTACAACAAGATGGCTGGTGAACACAACGAGATGGTTGACTGCTCGACCACAGGCGACTCGCTCACCTGTCCCAAGTGCCAAAATTTGGGACGAACGATGGTCGAATGTGACTTCGCTAATGCCGTCGACGACCTTTTCTGGGCCGATGTTGAAGCAACCTTATCACCAGAAAACAAAGTCAAGTTCTCACATGGTGGCGGCATCGGCCTTCGCGAAGGATGGAAAATTGTAGTGATGCCGAAGAAATATACTTTTGCTGGTATCACAGTAGTGTCGATTCCGCGCTGAACTCTCAGCACAAAAATACGACCGAGCTCCCAGGGGAGCTCGGTCGTCTTTAATTTCAAAGACAGAGTTCAAAACTAATTATATAAAGTTGAAAGCCCCGCCCAGATTACTCCGGGCGGGGCTGATATTTACTACTGTCTACTTACCTGCTTTCTGGTGCTTCATGCACCGAGAGTCCTGTTCTTTTTCTTAATTCTGCTATCTTTTCTTCTTTTAACCTTATTTCTGCCTCCTTAGCAGCTTTAGTAGCAGCAATTTTGGACTCTACATCTGTCCATGTAAGTTTTCCTCCCGTTGTTACAAAGTCAGTTGTTTTTTTTTCAATCGCCCTCCAATTCAGCCCCTGAGGACTGACCGCGCCCTTTTCCTTTTTTTGTAACGGGGCGTTTTCCGTATTTATAATTCCACCGAAGCTTTTTGAACTCCTTCAGCTCGGCCTTGGTCATACCATCGGTTGATCCTTTGGGAAGCTTTCCCTTCTTTCTTGCGAGGGCGTCAATGCTTGCAGGAGTCCATTCGTTCTTTCCTGTTTTCGACCCCTTAATTTTTTTGCCGATAACGTAAGCCTCCAGCTTTTTGTCAGGCGATTCTTTTTTGTCACTGATGTGTTTATTATAAAAATCACGTAAAAAGATATCCTGCTCTGTCCGCAACCGCTTGAAGAAAGAAGTTTTTTCTTCGGCGGGAATATTTGCTGGTAAACGGAGCGGCAATCTGTTAAGAATGCACTCGCGCTCAAAAACTGCCAGCAGAATTTTAACATCTATATCATCAACGTTAATCGCGGTACTTTTATTTTTCATTTTCTCCTCCTTCTAAAATAAACTGCGTTTTACTACCAAAGAACACACAAAACCACTTTTTATTCCTGCGTCAGTTTATAACATAAAATAAATTGAAAAGCCAATTCTCGAAGTACAATTTACATTAAATTAATATTTGATAAATAAATTTAACAATCGTGTTTTTTAAAAACAAGATGTTTCATACACAAAAAATTCCAAGGGATATTAAAAAAAACTGTAAGTGCCAAAGAAATGTTGGCCCACATCATGGGTGTTGTCCATTTTGGTGCTCTCACAATATTTACTAAAAAAGTAGCTATACAGGTGCTTACAATTGCGCTTACAATATAAATAAAAAGATATTTATAAAACTCCACTATTTCTATTTCGTGAATGATATCAAAAGTCCAGCGCCTATTCATAAAATAACCACATATTATTGATATCAAAAAAGCGACAGCTACGAATACTGAATACTCCCAACCAACACTTTTTCCAGTAATAAGTATCAGTGCATTCAAAATTGCAAAGTCTATTACTGTCGTTATGATACTTATTGGTAGATAAGTCGTAAATTGATAAAAATGAGGATTATTTTCTCTAAGTTCCTTAAATTTATTTATCATTGTAATCAGCGTTACTTTATCACTTTGAAATTTTCTATAATAACAGAATAATTTTTTACATCACTGCTAGGTTCAATTTTGTAATCAAAAAGTGCTTTTAAAAGTATATGACCATCTTCATATTCAATCATTCCGGAATTGTTTCCAACCCAATTTAATTTTGTAATACTAAATTTGCCTCCCAAAACTTCTTTTGTTGTTGAAATGTTTGAAATATTTTCTCTTAAATAATTTTCTACAACATTTTTTACTTCAATTTCTCCACAGGGTAAAATTGGTTTAGCAAAATCTGGCTTGCCGTGTTCCGTCCAGCCTGCCTCTGTACAAATCCATGAGTCTTCATCCAAAAACTTTACAAACAAACAATATGACAAAATTGCTACTAATATAAAGACTACTACTAATTTAATTTTATTATTCATAGTATAATAATACTATCAATTATGAAAATATTCAACCTGGACAAAAAGAACAAAAGTTATCGTTTTGTTATATTATTTATATTTTTTTTATTTCTATTTGAAAATCAACATGTAAATGCCATGGCCTCAATTTCCATTATTCCGAAAAATGCTGTATTTCAAGGCGAGCCAGTTTTAATACAAATTTCCGGTGTTAAATTGTCCGATATAAAAAAAATAACTTTTGATAATAAGAGTTTAAAATTTTTTATATACAAAAATATTCCCTCTGCTTTACTAGGAATTGATTTAAACAAAAAAATTGGTGATTACAAAATAAAACTTGATTATAAAAATGGAAGTTCATCCGAGCAATTTTTGACCGTAAAGGAAAGAAATAAATATCAAGTTGCAATGGAGGTGCCAGAAAATTTGGGTGGCAATTCATCAGAAAATCAAACAAAAGTTATTAATACTTTGAGTATTGAAAATAATGTGTTGTCTGTAATAAAAACATTTGCAAAACCACTTTGGTCCAAAAAATTTATTTATCCTATTTTAAATCACACAGTTACGGATGAATATGGTTATTCAAGACAAACTGGAGTTTATACTTTAGCGCATAAAGGAGTTGATCTTAAAGCAGATGTTGGTACGAAGGTTGTGGCGATGAATAAAGGTATCGTGCGTATAGCTAAAACTTTTCAAGTTTATGGAAAAACAATAGTTATTGATCATGGAGAAGGTGTCATGACTTTTTACATGCACCTATCAAAAATAAAAGTTAATGTCGGAGAACTGGTACAACAAGGCCAGCTGATAGGAATTTCTGGGGACACTGGTTATGTTATTGGTCCACATTTACATCTAACAGTTCGGATAAATAATATTTCAATTGATCCTATAAAATTTTTGGAGTTATTTAAATGATTAGATATTCCCCGATGCTCTGCATCGGTCCACCTTCTATGTATTGTCTTTGCGAGGCACGAAGCAATCCAGGTTTGTATTGTATGTAATTCTGGATTGCTTCGCTTTGCTCGCAAAGACAGAAATAATAATAGCTAATACCTCGTGTGCTCTGTATTGAAGTATTTAATAATAATTGCAGATTTTGTTGATCTACATCATTTCATACGTTATATTTCATACTAGAACATTTATTTTAATTTTATCAATTACTAATTTAGTACCGTTTGGTCTGTTTGATGATCCGGATTTTCCTTTACTTCTTTTAAAATAACTTTTTCTTGAGAGTTTATTCTTCTTTGTACTTTTTGTAAATCTTCTTCCGGAGGCAAATTTTCTGGGACAATCCCTCTGTTTTTTAAAAGATCTCTCACGTCTCTATTATTTCTAACATGCTCTTCTTTTATGCTATTTATTCCGCGCATTCCCCCACTTTTCTTTACATTAAATACAGTAATTTCGTCAGCGAACTCTTTTGCTTTTATTGTTATGGTTGGTAAAAAATCGGCCAATGCTCTTGATTGAGGAATTTTGTATTTATTTTTCATTTCAGCGGTAGTTTTCCCCCCAAACAATGCCTCATCTCCACTGCTTCGAATGACAGCAAATCCTCCGCCATCAACCCCTCTTTCATAAACAACTCCGGATAATTGCTTTTCTGTTTCGCCTAATTTTTTTCTCGCTTGCAATCTTTCAAACTCTTCAAGTTTCTTTACTAAAATTTCTTGTTTTCTAGCTTGAACAGCAAAATAACTCATTGCAAAAGCAACTTGTTCTTTTGAAGAATCTCCGTTTTGTGCAATTAAATAACAAGCATATCTAGTCAAAAGAAAATCATCAACATCTTTACTACCATTTGTAGAAATATTCACAAGTCTGACGGTTGGATTAAAATTTTTCTCAACATCAATTCCAGAATGGTTGCAAGCAGTTTTTGCTTTTCCTATAACATTCAAGAAATTATTCCAGTCTTTATATCCAAGCAATCCTTGTAGATCTCGAGCAAAGCAAAATTCAGTTTCACCAGAGGTGTAAATATTTTGATTAAATTTTTCCAAGTATTCACGTATTGCTTCGACTTTCATATATTGATAATTATAAAAACAGTATGTCTATTTTATCAAATTATTACTATTTATGACAGTGACTATTTAATTAAATATATCTGATCATTTTGTCTAACGAGAGATTTGATTCCAAATGCAATCTTTTCGCCCTTTTTTGCCATTTTGGTAGGTAAATGATTTTTTTCAATTGATATAATTTTTTCTTTTATGCTTCCAGTTGTGGGCCCTTGAATAATAAGTGTATCACCAATTCTAATTGTATTATTTGTTTGAATAGTTGTTTCAATTGCACCAATTTTTTTATAATAGTTTGAAACTTTTCCAATATATACTTTCTTTTGAGTCGCCTGGCTTTCAGGATCTTTTGTCCACTCATTAATAGGTTTTCCAAGGAAAAAACCACTGCTACTACCTCGATGATATACAGTATTCAAATCTTCGAATAATTTGTTTTTTAGATTTTTTAATTCCTGTTTGAATTTATCGTCACGTACTTTAGCTGAATAAATAAAATCAATAATTGTTCGATAGGCTTTAGTAACTGTTGCTACATATTCAGGACTTCTGTTTCTTCCTTCAATTTTTAAGCAGTTTACGCCAACATCAATTATTTTTTCTATAAAATCAATTGTACATAAATCCTTTGGACTAAGGACATAATTTTCACCAAGTTCTAGTTCAGCACCTCCATCAATTTGTTTAATAATATATTTTCTTCTGCAGGGTTGTAAGCATTCACCTCGATTTGCTGATTTACCATACAAAAATTGTGACATAAAACATCTTCCAGAAACAGATACGCACATTGCACCATGAATAAAGATTTCTATTTCAACATTCGTGTTTTTCTTTATTTCTTTAATTTGTTCAAGTGAACACTCGCGTGCTAGTACCACTCTTGTCGCACCAAGTTTCTGATAAAATTCTGCCGTCTCCGAATTTGCAATACTTGCTTGAGTGCTAATATGAATTTCAATTTTTAACTTCTTTGCAATTTGTATAATTGCAAAATCCCAGCAGATAATAGCGTCTATTTTGGCTTTTTTAACTTTAATTAAAATTTTCTCAACTTCTTTTAGTTCATTTTCAAAAATAATAGTATTTATAGCTAGATAAGTTTTTACATTACTTTTGTGAGCAGTTTTTGCGATTTTATGTAAATCACTTACAGTGAAGTTTTTTGCCCCAGCGCGCATATTAAAGCCTTTGATACCAAAAAAAACAGCATCGGCACCATTTTCTATTGCTGCTGTTAGTGATGTAAAATCTTGTACTGGTGAAAGTAACTCAGGTTTGTTTGTTAATTTTGCCATTAGTATATTTTTATCATTATATTTGAATAAAAGAAAGGCTAATTTAAAGTAACATTCCGACATTCTGCAGAATGTCGGAATGTTATCAGAAAATATAAAAAAATAATCGCCGCGCCTTAAAATACAGGCGCGACGATCACGAGTACTTCTAGGTGACTCAACTACCTCTTGCTGTGTTGGCATGGCCCTATACCACACAACCGCATCTGATAATGTGACAGAATGTATAGGTCCATCCTGTGTGTTCCGCAGCAGTCCTTTATGTGACAACCCATATATTTTGCTAAATATGTCACGTCTTCTAACACATCTTCGGACCCTTTGTGTATTACAGCAACCAACCCGCACCCTTGCGGAATCTTCGGTAGCTTGTTAGTCCTTTTTCCTGTGACTTTCATACCGACATTTGTTACCGCTTTAACTATTATATTCATTTTTCCTCCCAAAACGTTCATGAAGAAAAGTAGCACGTAACGTAACTATTATCAACGTGGCGAAATACACAAAACTACAATTTCTTATTTATTAACTTGGTTTTTTCTTTCCTTGTTAATTTTTTAATCCTAGCCTCATCTATTGAAGCAAGTGATCTATTTTTATATTTTCTAAAGTAAACAATTTTTACCGGTCTTCGAGAAGAAGTATATTTTGAACCAAGTTTTGTATTATTATGTTCAAAAATTCTTCTTTTCAAATCTGTTGTAATTCCAGTATATAGGGTTTTATCAGCGCATTTAAGAATATAGAGGTAATACATTTGATTATAATAAAAGATAAAAATATGGCGAAATTATTTCTATATTTTTTTTGAATTATTATCTAAATCGATAACTTTATTAAGTTTTAGTTTTTCTACGAAATATCTATCATGGCTTACAACGATAAGGGTTCCTTTATATTCCCTAAGTCCGTTTTCTAATTCCTCAATAACCTCAAGATCAAGATGATTACTTGGTTCATCTAGAATTATACAATTTGGATTTGTTGCAATAAGTTCCGCAATAATTAGTCTTGAATATTCACCAGGGCTAATTAACGAAATGTGCTTATTTACGTCCTCAGTAGTTATTCTAAACCTGTTTAAAATTTTTCTAGCATTTGTCTCTGATATTTTTGTAACGTCTAAGAATTCAGATATAACTTTATTATTTGGTCTGTCCAACCATTTTTCTTGTGGAATATATCCTACAACCACATTTTCACCTCGTTTTACAATTCCTGAATCAACTTTCAATTCGCCGACAACCATTTTTATTAATGTTGTTTTTCCTGTTCCATTTTTTCCAATGATATGGATTCTGTCGCCATACTGGATATGAAGATTAATAGGTCCTATTTTTCTTCTGCCAATTTTCTTTTCTACCATTTTTAAATCAAAAACACTTGTACTTCCCCGTTCATTTTTAAAACATATTTTAAGTGGTAAATTATATTTTGGTTTTGTGACGTTTTTTGAATTGCTTTCGTATCTCTCGAGTCTGTCTTTCATTACTTTTAAGCGCTTAGCTGATTTTCCATCTGGATTGCGAAAATCTAAAGGTTTCTTTTCTCTTTCGTGAATTGGTAGATTTTTTGCGCTATTTTTCTCTAATTCGACTCTTTTTAACCAAGCAGAACGTAAATTTACATTAGTCTTTATTTTTTCAGTTTTTTCAACTTTATCGTCGTATTCTTTCCATTGTCTTTCAATTTTTAATTTTCGTTCTTTTATGAAATCAGAATAATTTCCAGCATATATTGATGATGATTTTGTTACAACATCAATCTCTATAATTTTAGTTACAATTTTATCCAAAAAGGCTCTATCGTGTGAAATTATTAAAAAAGCTTTACTGCTTTTACTAATAAAATTTTCGAGCATAAACAAACCATCAGTATCTAAATTGTTTGTCGGCTCATCTAAAATATATAAATCCGCATCTGATAAAATTATTGGTAAAAGAATTTTTTTTGCAATTTCCCCACCACTAAGTTTTTCTTCTTCTAAGTGGATTTGGGAAAGATACTTAATCTTTACTTGTTTTGAATATGAGACGACACCACCATCTTTTTCCATCAAATTTGCGATTATTTTTAGTAGCGTGCTTTTTCCTGATCCATTGGGGCCAACCAGTCCAACTTTTTCATTTTTAGATATAGTAAAAGATATATCATTCAAGACCTCTATCAATTCAAATTTTTTAGAAATATGACTGCAGGAGAAAATTACAGATTGTTGGTTTTTATTATTCATATATTATAAATATGATTATACAATATTTATAACAATAGATTAAACATCAAAATGCCGTGAATATTACTAGCCGAAACGAGCTTACTCCCATAAAAACAAAAATATTCGCTTTAACGAATATTTTTGTTCTGTGTCATTGCGAGGAGGTAATTCGACGTGGCAATCCAGGTTTGATTCTGTATTCAAGAATTATTAAGGCCTTGCCTTGATAATTTTCTTGATAATTTTTGTTTAAAAAATAATACTCTCTGCGTTGATTCCACAAGCTACTGCCAATTTGACAAATTCTTCTTTTATCTCAGGATTTTTCTGATAATGCATTGGTGTAATATTTCCAATTTTTTTAAATTTAGATAAAAAAGTCAAAGCTTCTTTTGGTCCAAAAGTATAATACCCACCAATTGGTATTATTACATAATCAACTTCTAATGAAGTGACATCAATTCCTGATTGATAGAACATTTCTCCAGCATAATAGATTTTTTTATTATCAACTTCTATCAGATAGCCAAAATTTGATTCCACTGGTGCCTTCACATTAGGGCCGTGATCTACATCGAAAATTAATATTTTAAAATCATTTATATTTATTTGGTCGCCAGTTTTAACCTCAATAATTTCTGATGATAATTTTTCATTATTTAATGATTCAATACAATCTTTACCAAGATATAATTTATTAGGAGAAAGTTTCTTAATTTGTTCTAGAGAAAAATGATCTTTGTGAATATGTGAAATAAGCATTGCGTCTACAGAAATTACATCAAATTTTTCTACTGGAGTATAATAACCAATATCAATTGCGACTTTATATCCACTATTTGATTCAATAATTAAGCCTGATTGTTCATATTTTTTTATATTCATAATTATTTTTTATATATATAAAGATCTAATTCTTTAAGACCAAATAAGGTTTCGGTTCTAATGGGACCTTCAAAGCCAGAATCAATCAAAGGAGAATAAAGATGAATGCCTTGTTCATAACCTCTAGCAACTAAAACTCCTACGATATTTTTCCCAAATTTTACATTTACAGTTTCACCCACTGAAAAGTATGCTTTTTCACCAACTGGTATTTTTTGTAAAACATTTGGTAAATCTTTTTTGCTATTTACTTTTAATATTTCAGTTGAAGGAGGAATATGATATTTTTCTTTTAATGAAATCACAAGACATAAATCTTTATAATATTCATTTGGATATTTTCCTTTCTCAGTAATTTCTGTAGAATCGCCATATGACCAATCTGTTCCTTCTTTTCCATCAATTATTAATTCTTTCCCTACCACTTCACGTAATTTTTCATGTCTCAGACGATTAATCTCATTTACCCAAAAGAAACGCATAATATTTCCCTCTAGCTCAACTGGTCTATCTAAAACACTCATTATATCTACTGGTATTGAGACACTTTTTCCATCACTTATATCTTTTATCATTTCATCAGACAAATTCGAATGATGAAATATTATGTCGGTTCCTGATTGTGCGTGACAACTTCGAACAGACCAGCGCAGTGCACTAAAAGTCCCTCTATCAATTTCTATTGGTGGTAAATCAGATTTACTTACCACAATATTAATATTTCTAACAGTTGCGAGAGGAGGAATAATCACTTTTTTTTCCAAAGAAATATCTGGTCCAATCCAAACATTGCCTATTTTTTCCATTCTTTCTATCGCTCGCTCTTTTAAAAGCAAGTTAAGTGCATATTTGATTTCGGGCTCTATAAATTCCATATAGGGTATTATATCAAAATTTAATAAAAATGCTGGACAAAATTACTAAAATATAATCTTGATAAATTTGTTAAACAAAAATTTTTGTGAATTATAAAATTATAATATTTATGTAGTTAATAAATAAAATAAAAAGTAAAAGGTCCCGCTGAAAATAGCCGGGACCTCTTGCTTATTTTTCCACCAGTTCTCCTAGTTTGGTGTATAGATAAACGTCAAACAAACATCAGTTGAGTTGTAAGGATTGGAACTAGACTACACAAAAGTAACTAACTTTTTCCTTCTGGGAAAATACTTTTCAAGTAATTCTCTGAGCAACTTCGTTGCATTTTCTGAGGTGAATGAGACAGTCTCTTTCTTTCTAAGAAAACTAAACCACGGTGGTTTAGAAATTGAAGCCAGCCACGACGCCGAATACTCAAGTGCTTCCTCCTTGGTTTTGTTAATTCGTGCATCATATTCCGCCTGATTACTAATGCCAAACGGTAATATAAATGCTGCGAAGTTCGTTATACTTAGTTCGCCGACGACACCTGAGAGAGCGATAAGTACGTTATCCGAATGTTCCTCGTTGGCTTTCTTGTCGACGAGAGTCAATAGAGCACTCTCGACGTAATTCATACCCATACAGTTTCTCGGTATACTTCTCGATCTTGCATAGGAAGCCAGTAGGCGTTCGAATTTAGCGATTGTCTCTTTCTGCAACCTCTCTTCGTTATCGACATCATCAGGGTGCTTGATCCCGAATTCGACGAACTCTTGTCGCCACTCGATGGTTCCCGCCCGTACTTCGTCAGTTATCGGGTAAAGATCAGGTTTGGAATCACCATTCTGATTGTCGAGTATTGCCCTTATTATTTGTTCGGGTACGGTCATTGACATGATTGTGTCGTACACATCCCGACCAATTTTTTTGATGATCGGTTCCACGTACGACTTCATATCACTCTCGTGAGGACTGCGTATACCCGTGTAGTAGGCTGCGCAGAGTGTTCCGTTCTCGATGGTGTGGATATGACGCAGTATTTCTGTCCCACGCCATGCAGTGATGAGGTTTCTGGGTGTCACCAGACCCCATGTGATACTTTCCATGTTGGGAAATAACACACTGATGCCATAGTTGAGTCCATCGCCGTATACCACTGGAGTACATTCTATCAATTCGTCTCCCATGCTCTCGACATATGCCATAAACGGCACGTTACTGAAGTGTATCTTATTATCGTTCATTTCTCCCTCCTCCTTAATATTACTGATTGTTTTTTTAAAGTGCAGATATTATCTGATTTTTAAATTCTTCAGACCTAATTTCGATAGTGTCACATTTTAGCTTGAAAGTCAAAATATACTTAATTAATCAGAAAACGATGTCAGGAATCTTTTTCACAAAATCATATATACACGTACTGTTCGATTTCTGTGGATTTCAAAATGCCGTGGCAAATTCTCGCAGAAACGTTGTTACAGTCGCGTAGCGACGCGAATATTTTTTCCAAAACAGACCACTTAAACTTAATGCTGAGCGACTAGAGACAGAGCCGTGGTCGGCCAAGCCCCACAAGGTCATTTTGACGCTTTTAAGTGTATCAAAACGACGCGACAAGAGCTATTTAAATAGTTACAAAAGTAACACAGGATTGATCTAAAAAGTTACAGTTGAGTGTAACTTTTTATCTTCGCCCAAATCTATTTCTAACCAAATCTAGTATTGATCCAGTAATCCAATAACACAAGGGGTAAAGTATTATCAGACAAAATGGCTTATAAAAATCACTTACAAAAACCTCTGGGCCCTTAAATAGACCTATAATTAATAGCACTCCAAAATACAAGATATTATAAATAACACTACCAAACATACCCCAGTGGCCAATCATCATCTTAAGAGTCGCGACTAAAACAATTATAAAAAGTATTAGTAATAAAATAGGCCAATCTGCTTTTAAGATTGAAATAAAAATAGACCAGATGATATTAGCGGTTTGTAATGGTAACTTATCAAATGCTTGAATAATCTGGGTAACCATTTCTTTTGTAAAATCTGGTATTGGTGTAGTTGTGGCATTAAACATTGTTTTAATTTGATAAATTAATCAAAATACTTTTTACTTTTTAGTTTAAAAAATTTGTCTTTTTCTATTAGAAAAATTTTTTGACAAATATTTTCAATAAATAGTGGTGACATTAGTAATCCACCGTAGCCATCAATACTCGTGACGATTTTTTCTTTTATATTATCTGGCAATTCGGCGCGCCAAGTTCCACTTTCTTCATCTAGAAAACCCACCATTTCCATAGAATCAAAACTTGGGTGTGATGGATTACTTGCTGTATCATAAAAACTGGTAAAAAAAGTTTCAGGAGATGCCTTATCTTTATTTTGAACTTCTTTTTGCATTTTTTCAAGATATCGGTTGGCTTTATTTATCATGGTTAAAACATTTATTGACTCAACTTCACCAATTTTTGTTATCCCTCTGTTCCCTAAGCAATATGGTTCTAATTTTTCTCTTAAATCTTCTTTCGACAATTTTTTCTCTAGTAAATCTAGAATTGATGCTAGAACACCAACTATTTCAAACCACGCCTTGAGTGGTAAAAACATTCCAACGAAATTTCTAGTATTTATCGTCTCTACAAATTCATTACGAATATATAGACTTCTTAACAGATTTGCACTCACTATTCGTTGTATCCAAGCATGGATGTGATTATCGTCCACTGGTTGATAGTCAAGATTAATATCTGTATAAATGTATTTACCAACTAAATTAATATAATTATCTACATACTTAAAAAATAAAGCGGGGTCTTCTTTAGCTTTCTTTTTCAAATCCTTTGGTAAATTTAATTTTGGGTTGGGAAACTTTTTTATGTTCATTGATTTGTTTATTTTATATCTTCAATTAGCTTAATCAAATCTTCCTCACGCTCATAAGCTCTTAAACGCCACTCAAGCATACCTAAGCGATAATTAACTCCATCACTCATCAAACGCCAGTTAGTATCCTCTAGTTTTGTTTTTAAGAGTTTTTGTAGATTATGTTTACTATCGTATTCGGAGCGTTCACTCTTGGAATCATAAACTATGAATGGGACAAAAACATCCTTGCTTACCTGCGGAGTTTGAAATTGGAGCTTAACATAATTTGCCGATTCAAGTATAGGAGTAAGTAGTTTTTCTAATTCTATAATTTTTAATTTTTTTAGTTTCGCCACCTTATCATATAAATTCTTATTTTTCTCTTTTTCTTTATATTTATCCATTATTTTGCTGAGATTCTCTATGTTTACTTTGGCTTCCATATATTTTTGCCCGTCGGCTTCAGATAAGCAGAAACGATTACGATCTTTAATAAAATCTAGATCAATTTTTTCTTCTTTAATAGTCAGGTCTAAATCAGTTTTTTCGATAAAACCGCATTTCGAACAAGTATAAGTAATATAGATTATATCTTTTTCTTTTTTTGATTCTTCGCTAAAAGATGAACTACATTTTGGACAAATGTGGGGTTTGACCCTATATTCTTCCCCGTCATCGTAAAAAACACGCATCGGTTTATGTTTTAGGGGGCAATCATAAAAGAACATCACCCGATCTCTTTTGTCATTATTTGCAAAATCAAGATGTTTCGATTCAACAAACATCAAACGACCACAAGATAAACATGTGATATTTTCTGGGGCTTTTGCCTGCTCATATAATTCATCGTATTTTTTATCTCTTTCCATCCATTCGTTTATCCTCTTGGATTTCCCTAGGTAATCTTCTCCTGTTTCAAAGTACATGTGAAGTTTGGAAAAAGCTTTTTTAAAATGTTGTTGCTTTTCTTTTGTGATTTTATCCTCTGGCAATTTTATGTCATTATCAATTTTCTCCAGATTACGACACCTTTCAACAGTGTATTTGTCGTACAAGTCCGAGTAGTATTGATATGGTTTGAGATGTTTTTCCATATTTTTCCTAAAAATTAGTTATAATCTTTTCCAGTTCCTTATTCCTGGTTTGATCCAGAATCTTTTTTACGACAATCAATTAGAAAAAACTCATTATTATCAACCACCTTGTCCAATTCCTTAAAGATTTTGTTCACTCTTTCCAATTCTTTATCGGAGAAAAAGAAAATTATTTTTATGACATGTTTTAGATTTGAATCTTTAGTGTAAACAACACCTTGGTTTTTAAGATTCTTTTTTAGTTTTGTGTTTGAAGCTAGCTTAAGTTCTAGACCTGTCTTATCACCACTTCCATAAGAAATTATAAAATCAATTGGACCTCTTCCGTTATTTACTTCGGAATCATAATTAAACAAACTATCAAAAGTAACCATCTTGAACATTAATTGAAGTTGTTTTTCTTCCAACGGCTTATCCTTTATGTATAACTTTTTACTGTTAGATTCTAGGGTGTTCTTGAAAAAGGCTATTCTAGAAACACAATCATCAAACGAAGACATCTTTTCAAACTTTTTTACGCCTAATTCACCCTGTAAGATGGAGGTATCAAAAAAATGGTTAATTTCTTCTGGATTGGCCACATGTGACAATAATGCTTCAGCTTTTCTGTTTTCTTTGAATCTAATATAGTAATCTAGCGTCTCAGGAAACTCCGCAACGGTTTTCGACAAAGCTACTACTTTACTTTTTCTCGAGAAGTCTTTCACGATCTTTTTTTCTCTATTAAATTTTGTCAAAAGATTATCAAGAAAATACTTGTTAATTTTTGTCCTTAACTCATCATTTTCTATGGTATTAAAAATGGAGGTATCATTATTTAGAAAATCATTTTTTGAAATCCAATTATCGTGTTTCGTTATAATATTTTTTGGAACAAGTAATACGAACTGTTTTTTCCCATTTATTTCTATTGAGGGCAGATTGAAGGAACCGTCCTGCCAAATCTGATTTGTAAAATCAAAACTCGTCTTCTTTACAGCAAAAACAGATAGGAATTTTTTATCCAAAAAATTTTCAGCAAATTCTTGAGTATATTCAAGAATAAATATTTTTATTAGATTTAAAGTAAAATCACTAATCTTATCAACTCCTATGCCATCTTCTACTAAACACAGTTTCTCTAAGTGCGCCGTTTCTGTTATATCTTCGTCACCAAATTCAGAAAATATTTCATTTAAATTTTTATAAAGAGACCTAGCAAACTCTATACCTAGACCCAAACCACCATTACCACTAAGCGAATAACCAAGCCATACCTGTTTAACTTCGGGGAATTTATAATAATGTTTAAAGTCACCCACACTTAGTATATTTCCTTTATTCTTTGAAGAAAGATCTTTTAAAAATTTAAGATAATTAATTATATATTCATGAAGCTTACTATATTTAGGATTTGCGAAGATAAGAAAGGGATCCACAAAAGCTGGATTGTCACAAACAAGCGATATATCCAGTGCTCCATATTTTTCAATAATTGAGTGTTGAACACCAAAAATCTCAGAAAAATATACTCCCTTTGTAGATTGACTGCCTTGTTGGTTGTTACTCGTTTCCATAGATATTTCTGTTTGATCCATATTAATACAAATAAAACATTTTATATAATTATTATAACATATTTTTACTATATTTCAAAGGATTTTTAGGATATAATACAATGATGATTAACAAATCTAACAACGTCCAACTTCTAACTCTATTAATCGGTCATGATAAGTTTCAGGTTTACATAAAATCAATACGGATTCTTTTAAAGATACCTGAATCAGGTTTTTCAAAAAATGAAGAAGTCGAAAGATGGATAAATTATTGGGAGGAAAAAGATCGTGAATATCTGAACTCGAAAAACTACAAAAGACACAATCAGTATCTAAGAGAAAAAATGAAATCTGGTGAATTAGATCGAAATATGGCAAATAAACAACTAAATCTACTCCTCAGAGAAAATCTTCATGCAAATATTCTAACTGACGCTAGTAATTATGTTATAGATAATTTTAATTTACCTTCTCACCTTGTCAGTGTTATAAGACGATATATCCTTCACAATAAATTTGATTTTATACCTACTGATAATTTTTCATACCTATGGGATATAAAAACAGAACGCGTAGCAAAAATAGAAATATATTCTAGGCTTACAAAAAATGAACAGTTATCCTTACTGCGTTTAATTAAAGAAAGGACGAAGGATTTTCCAAAAATCAACAAAATAACAAAGGCTACAATTAAACGGCTTACGTTTGAGAATTGGCAAAAAGATAGAGAAAAATATACCGAAAAAATAACAGCGAGAGACCTCGCCGAGGAACATTTTGGATCCAGAAAAAAATCACAACAAGTATATGATGCTAAAAGAAGTTTAGATAAAATGCGTAAGAAGCTTTTTGGATAATTCTGGACCAATTTTTTCCAAACTATTTATTTTTATGGTGTTTAATAGGGTCGTGAGAAATCACGACTTTATTAATTAATCATAAATAAAATTTATGTCTCAACAAAAATTAGTTTGGCACGCAGAAGTTAGGAAGGTCGAAGAACTAGTCGTTTGGAAAGCGAATCCTCGCAGGATTACAAAACCGGACATGGCTAGACTAGTGGATAGAATTAAACAGCATGGTTTTCATGCTGTAATTGTTATTGATGCAGATAACACAATTTTATCTGGCAACCAAAGGAAGGTTGCGCTTATGAAATTAAAGATAAAAGAGGTTAATGTGCTTGTCCCAAGTCGCAAACTTTCTGAAGACGAAAGAAGAAAAATTGGTCTCGAAAGTAATTTAAATGATGGGCAATGGAATTTTGAAAAATTAAAAGATTTTAAGATGGATTTGCTGTCTGACATTGGTTTAAGTGATATAGATCTTTCAAAAGTTTGGGGAGATGAGTTAAAAACTGAGGATGATAACTTTGACGAAAAAATTGAGTTAGCCAAAATTAAAATTCCACAAACAAAACTTGGTGATCTCGTCATATTAGGAGATCATAAAATTTTGTGTGCAGATAGCACGGATGCTGAGGCTGTTAAAAAACTTTTCGGAAAAGAAAAAGCGTCAATGGTATGTTCAGATCCAATCTACAATATAAATTATAACTACAAATCTGGATTAGGTGGATCAAAAAATTATGGCGGTGAAGTCCTCGATAATAGAACCGACACTGAATATAAAGAATTCCTTAGAAAAAGCATGGCAGGAGCATTATCTGTATCTAAGTATGATGTTAATTTCTTTTATTTTTCAGACCAAATCTATATTGGTTTTATACAAGAATTATATAGAAGTTTTGGAATACAAAACAAAAGAGTGTGTCTATGGTTGAAGCAGTCACAAAACCCGACCCCAGGTATTGCTTTTTCAAAGTGCTATGAACCTTGTACCTACGGGCTTCGAGGTCATCCATATATCGCTCCAAACATTCAAAATCTCAATGAGGTAATGAATGGGGACATGACGACTGGAAACGATATGTTTGATCAAGTCCTTGATTGTCTCAACGTCTGGGCGGTTAGAAGATTATCTGGCAAAGAAATGGAACATGCAACTTCCAAACCAACGAATTTATATTCAAAAATTATCAGAAGATGTACAAAGGTCGGAGATATTATATTAGATAGCTTCCTCGGGTCCGCAAGCTCATTAATTTCGGCAGAGCAACTCAGAAGAAAAGTTTATGGTCTAGAGCTTCAGCCAATATATATCGACTTAGCCATAAGAAGATTTTTAAAACTCACAGGAAAACAAGCAAAAATAATTCACAACTACTATGAAAAAGAATAAAGTAAAAAATCAGTTTCTGGTAGAGTTAAGAAAAATTCCGATTATTGAGGTTGCCTGTGAAAAAGTAGCAATATCTAGAGTCAGCTTGTATAGGTGGAAAAATACAGATAAGGAATTTGCAAAAGATATGGAAGAAGCATTAGCCGACGGTGAAGCCTTAATCAATGACATTTCCGAAAGCCAACTGCTCACACTTATAAAAGAAAAAAATTGGAATGCCCTTTCTTTTTGGTTAAGGCATCGAAATCCAAAATTCAAAGAAAAGGTTGAGATAGTAGGAACGATAAAAAACGAAAAAGAAATCCTCGATCCAGAGCAAGAAAAATTACTTCGTGAAGCCCTCCGTCTAGCATTACCAAATAATAATCAAAACTCAAATGAACAACCTAAATCCTAGTGAGGAATATATTATCGATCAGATGATTAAAGATAAAACATTCCGTCTAGCAATGGTAAGGAAAAGCCATTATTGGTTTTTCCATTATTACTTCGGTAGAAAGTATGCAGAATTTCCAACTGCGGATTTCCACAGAGAAATTTTCAACCTCACGGAAAATCCTGATCTTCGTAATATCGTTATTACCGCTTTTAGGGGTAGCGCCAAAAGCACCATTATCACTCTTTCGTATGTCATCTGGTCAATTGTCGGCGTAAAGCAGAAAAAGTTTATCCTTATTCTAGGTCACACACAACTAAGTACTCAGATACACCTTACCGATATAAAAAAGGAATTGGAAGAAAATGATGACTTTAGACGTGACTTCGGACCATTCAAAGAAGAAGTCGATCAGGAAGGAACACAGTCTATTCTTCTTCCTCAATATGGAGCTAATATTTCAACTCGCTCTATTGGGCAAAATATTCGAGGTATAAGGCATTTTCAGCATAGACCAGACTTGATCATCGCTGACGATATAGAAGATTCGGATTCAGTACGAACACAAGAAAACAGAGATAAAATGTATGACTGGCTAACAGGTGATGTCATACCCGCAGGTGAAAGAAACACTCAACTTGTTTTCATCGGCACGCCCTTGCACAACGATTCGACACTCATGAGAATGGAAAAATTCTTTCAAAACAATGATCCAAGAAATGTTTTCAGAAAATTTCCAATTATTGATGAAAATAATGTACCACTTTGGCCTGGCAAATTTAAAACACAAAAAGATATAGATGATGAAAAATCAAAATGTTTTAGTGACCTAACTTGGCAAAGAGAGTATATGTTAAGAATCGTCGATAACGATTATCAGATTATTAAGAGAGAACATATTCACCACTATTCTGAACTGCCTGTTGGAGTAAGTCTAAGATTCAGTGCTCTTTCAATTGACCCTGCAAGATCACAAAAGGCTGGCGCAGATTACACAGCTATGGTTTCGGGTAAAATCTATGGTTCAGGAAAAGATAGAAAATTGTACATTTTACCAAATCCAGTAAATGCGAGGTTAACTACTGACCAAATAATCAGCAGAGTTAAAAGTCTTTCACGAAATCCTGATAATGGATCATATTCCCGAGTGTATGTTGAAGATGTAAACTTCCAAGGAATTATCACAGATCTCTTAAGGGCTGAGGGAATACCAGCCAGACCATTTCCAGTAAGAGGTTGGAGTAAAGAGGATCGACTTATGGCTGTTTCTGCTTTAATTGAACTTGGACGTGTAGTTTTTGCTGATAAAGGTAATGAGGAGTTAGTGGAACAAATATTGGGTTTCGGAAAAGAAAAGCATGACGATTTGGTTGACGCCACGACAATGCTTATCTTACAAATGTTTGAGGATTCAAAAAGTACACCATCCATTAGTTATATTTATCATAGTAATCATCATACTAATGAGAGTGATCTTGACCAAGCTATGGGTATTACTGGAGCAAATTGGAAACCGTTTTTTAGATAATTTATTTCGGTAATTTTCCTCCACTTGCCAAACAAGCGCCAATCGAATTGTAACCTGTGTAATTTAAAGTCTGAGTATAATATCTTGTGCCTAAAGCATGGCAAAGACCAGTTAAACTTTTCTTTACTGAGGGAAAATTTGTAGAAGATGTGGCTATTGATTTGGTGGGAACAATAGAAGTAGTTGTCGCAGGTAAAACGCTTTTTGAAGTTGTTGCGACTTTTACATTGTAATAAAGATCGTAATAATAAAGCCAATTGGTTGATATTTCTTTTTGAGCTTCGGTGATAGACATTTTTCCACTGCAAACTTTACTATGCAAATAGTTTTCTAGTTTATCTTTTATTCTGGCATTATCTTTAATCAAATATGACTCGGGAAAAAGATTCGATATATCATTACTTCCTCCAAGCTCAAGGCTGATTAGATGATCAACTTCATAATTTGAATGTAAAGAATAATCAATGCCATATTCCTTAAAAACTTTCTTTTTGGTAGCTACTGAAACGTCACGAACCGTTGTTGTATAACCAGTTTTACAAATTGTAGTTGTACTCGTCGTTAAAACTGCTCCTGGAGTGCAAGCAGGGTCTTGTAAAGTTTGGTTAGCGACACAATTAATTATTTTTGTTTGGATACCATAAATAGCGAATACGGTTGAAGCACCCCCTATCATAAGGAGTGAAAAGAAAGATAGAACTATTATCTTTTTTTTCATAATTTTATTTTACAGTTATATTACTAAAATTTTTAGCAACATTATCAATTGAGCTTTGACCATTACTGCACTGGACATTAATAGCACCTCCTATATTTCTGAAAGTGCCATCATCCATAGTCATTTGTTTTCCACCATTATTAAACTCAGGATCATTAAAGAAATCAGATGCTGTTATAGGCATATAATCTCCTTTTAATATTGTAAGAGGATTAGTTTTTGCAAGAGGAACTGAAAAGACACAATCTTTCCAATCAAAGCTATCTTTGTTTGTAACAGTGATGACACCGAATCCGTAATCCTTATCAAGACTAAACTTAATACCACCATTTAGACTTTGTGTTTTTTCTTTATCAATTATATTTGTAGTTGAACTAGCTTCATTGTTAATAACATTTTGGACTTGAGGTGCTGATTGAGGTAAAAGACTAAAGAAAACAAAAAGTAATACAACAACGATTAATATTTTATAGAGCTTAGGAATATTTAAATTATATTTCTTAGAAAGATAAGACCACGTTTTTGGTAAAAAGCTTATTGCAAAAATAAGACCTACGATACCTGAAATTGGTTTACTAAATAACAAACCAATAGAAACAAGACCGATACCTATACCCAAAATATTTCTGAGAATTTTCATATCATTAGATTATTAATTGTTATTAAAACCCAGTGATGAAAAACAAAAAGCCCATCACGTGAGTGAGGGTTTGAACCCTCCATACCTGTTTCCAGATACGGCCGTTGAAGACAAATCCCACATGATGGGTTTTTTATCTTCAACGGACTTACTTTCACCATGCCAGTATTACTACTGGTTTAGGCTACTTCTTATTTAGTTGTCCTACACATAATAACTCTTTTTAAATTATTAATCTACCTTGATCATATCGCTAATTAGTTATTCTGCTAAGAAAAGTTGCCAACAAGCTATCGCTTAGCAAAAGACACTATCTCTGACACCATTAATACATGGAAATACAGGCGACAAACGCTTTGATTGGTACAAGGGTTGTAATACCAACCGCAAAGATTAAATATTGTTTATATGCTAGAAAAAGTACAGAATCTGAGGAGCGCCAAATCTTATCTATAGAATCCCAAGTAAAAGAAATGCTTGAACTGGCTGAAAAAGAAGGACTTGAGATTATTGATATAAGGAGAGAGTCTCATTCAGCTAAAGATTCAGGACAAAGACCCATATTTAAAGAAATACTTGAAGATATAAGAAAAGAAAGATTTAACGGAATACTTACTTGGGCACCAGATAGGCTTTCTAGAAACGCTGGCGATCTTGGATCACTTGTTGATTTAATGGATCAGAAACTACTTTTACAAATAAGAACTTATGGACAATCATTTATAAATTCACCAAACGAAAAGTTCTTATTAATGATTTTATGTTCTCAAGCAAAATTAGAAAATGATAATAAATCAGTAAATGTAAAACGTGGGTTAAGAACTAAATGTGAAATGGGATTAAGACCAGGACCTCCACCAGTAGGATATTTGAACGAAAAAAGGGTTGATAGAAAAGGATACGTAGTAATTGATCATCAACGAGCTCCGGTAATCAAGAAAATGTTTGAAAAGGTGGCGTATGAGAAATGGAGTGGTCACAAAATCTATAATTGGTTGAAGTTTGAGATTAATTTCAAAAGTGTAAAAAGTAACAAAGGATTAAGTTTCGGAAATATATATCAACTTTTAGGAAACCCGTATTATTATGGAGTTTTCGAATATCCACTAAAAAGTGGAAATTTCTATACGGGTAAACATGAACCACTTATTACCAAAGAACTGTTTGATCAAGTACAAAATCAAGTAAAAAGTCAGATTATTAAATCAGAAAGTAAGGAATTTGCTTTTACCAAATTAATGACTTGTGGACTTTGTGGATCTGGAATTACAGCAGATGAAAAGTTTAAAAAACAAAAAAACGGCAATATTCACAGGCATGTCTATTATAGCTGTACCAGGGTAAGAGACAGGAATTGCAAAGGAGGTTATATAAACGAAATAGATCTAATAAAACAATTTGAAACCCTAATTGAAAAAATTGATATAGATGAAATTGGAATAAAAGAGAAGATAAAAGCGAAAGTTGAAGAAATCAAAAAATTTAATCACATGATACTCGGAAATAATGAAAAAATACTAATAGCCGATATAGATATTAAAAATTATGCGAAATATATTCTTAGAGAAGGAAAAGATATAGAAAAGAGAGAACTACTGGGATGTTTAAAAAGTAAAATAAGTTTGAAAGATAAAACTATATATTTAAATTAATGACGTTTTCCCTGCATTTTCTTACTATATAAAACGATCCATTTTTCGCTCCGCATTCCGATGTCGCAAACTTGAATAGCAGCTGCGGGCGTTGCCTTAGGTGTGCTTAAGATCGTTTTGGCGATTTCAAAAGCCTCATCTTGATGTTCTTGCGCAACCTTTGCAATGGATATGTGTAAATTGAACTTGTCGAAGATAAAACGATTGCCATATTTCTGAAAGCTCAATCTGTCAGCTACCGAAAGGCGAGCTAAACGAGCGGGGTCTTCCTGATAGTCATCTCCCCGAACAGTCAAAGCGGCTGATAACACACTCTCGTGAAGTGAACGAATCAATGGGGAAATATTTAATTGAAAAGAGATGTAGCCCGTTGATCCCTTGATTAGTATAGATGGATCAAAAATTGGGAAAGTTGTATTGGACAATTGATTAATTATTTTTAGGAAATGTGGCAATTTGTCTTTGGATATGGTGCAAATATGTAGGCACGCATGAGGAGGAAAAACATTTTTATCAATAATGTTAAAATTCTGAAATTGGCGAGTTATAGCTTGACTGGCCTCAATAATATTAGAAAAAAGAGGCTCTGTAGGAATCAAGGCTACTGCTATACGAATATGATCAAGAGCATCTGATTTCGGTTGTGGTTTATCATACACTGTCATATTAATACGGTATCATGAAATATTGTGGTGGAGCAAGCAGTTAATAGAAATTATAAACAAAATAGTAACTTTAAAAACAGACCTTGATTAAATAAGAACGCTACAGACTCTTTGTCATTTTCCTCAAAATAAAGTATATTCTTTAAATACATGACATCTAAACTTTCACCAATCCAAGATTATATTATTTCCAAGCTTAAGAATGCTGATGTTTTAAGATACGCAGATTTGCATCCTCAGGGAACGCCAAACGACTTATTTAATTATCATTTACAGCATTTGGTAAAAAAGGGGTTATTGACCAAAGAAAACTCAAAATACTATCTATCAGCTCAAGGTTTGAAATATGTAGCTGATCCCCACACAAGCAACAAATTGGAGGATGCTTTGTTTGGTGTTAAAGTTATCACTATTGTTTCAAGAACTGTAGGTGGAAAATTAGAAATATTAAATCAAATTAGAAAATCTAATCCTTCATATGGAAAAGTCGGGGTCATGGGTGGCGTAGTACTTAAAGGAGAATTATTTGAAGATGCTGCTAGCAGAAAATTAAGGCAAGAAACTGGACTTGATGCGAAGTTCAAAATTCTTGGATGTGAAAGAAGAATTATGTATAAATCTGGAGAACTTTTCTCTGACGTCCTGTTTGTCATTGCCTTCGCGAATAAATATTCAGGAAAATTAATAGAAGATACAGATTTTGGACATAATATGTGGGTGCCAATAAATATTGCAATTAAAAACGAATCATCTAAATTTGATTCAATTAAAAGCATAAAAATTGTTTTGAAGGATCTTAAAAAGAAAACAAATAAGTCTGTTCAATATTTTTTCAGGGAGGATATTCAAAGCGACATTTAGTTAAGTTTAAAAAAATTAAGCTTTAAAATTTTTACCGAGGGCATCCTCGCTTTTTTAATTTTATAGAACGACTATGATTATTCATGGAATGGAGAAAATATTGGTCTTTAAAATTAAAACGGAGGATAATGAAATGAATACTGATACGTCGGCAAAAATCGTCAAGATTCTCGGTGAAAATAGTTCTTGTAGCGTGAGGTTTACTCTAGGGTTGATGTCAATTACCGAACTAGAAGAGAGACTCGAATGTGCCACGACACCCAGAGATTGCTATAAGGTTTACATATATTCTCCAAAAGGTAGCGATATCAGACAAAAAATCTTGGATAAAATTATATTGACCACAAAAACAATTAAAGAATGCGAGTGTCTTTATAATTCCCAAGGTACTGACATTAAAAGGATGGCACGAAAAAAGCTCAACGAACTTCTTCAATTAAAACTTGTTACAATTGCAAAAGAGGGTCGTGGCGACTGGTTCGGATATTCTGAGTATTCTGAGATCAGCGATCATCCTTTAGCTAACACCAAAACCAAACAAAAAGCTAAAGAAATGGTGGATAAACTTATGCGAAGAGAGCTAAAGACAGCCAAAACTGTCGGGGAATGTGAGGATGTTTCTAGTGGTTGTATTGACCCTCGCATTAAGCTTAAGGCACGAAAAAAAGTAAAAAAACTTCTCATGCAGAGACTTAAGGTGGCTACCAGTACTGAGGAATACTGGGAGATATATGAAGATTCCCCCGATTATTGTGACTACATAGAGCGTGAGTCTTTGAAAAAAGCATTACTGAAGGCCTCAATGAAAGAACTTTACGATATGCTCCTCGACTTAGACGAAGGGAGTAATTCCACATGGCTTCAAAAAAAGATTGCTAACAGAGCCATTGATGTCGCCAGAACTGCAAAGGAATGCTCAGATATTCTTATGGATAAGAATTATGGACTTATAGATGGGGGTTCACAAATGTGTCGTGTCATCAGAAAGATGGCAAGGATTATAGAAAGAAAGGAGGTAAAATAATTCATTCTGCAGAATATTTGTTATACGTGATCTTATGTCGCATTTGGTTTTATCCCAAGTGCGACATTTTTATTATCTATTTTACCGAGGGCATCCTCGCTTTTTTTATTTATTCAAAAGATTATGCTTAATTATTGATTGGAACAAATAGTTCTTTAAAAAAACTGTAGTTAAAGGAGACGAGTATATGGACAGAAAAATATTGGTGGAAAAAATCGCGAGTATTCTAGGCCTCGGCGGAACATATTTTGCGGAGTCGGCATTGGGAAACATTGAAAAAAAACATGCAGATCTTTACTTGAGACTCGAAAATGCCAAGACACTTAACGAATGTCGGGAAATTAAGTATTGTGATATTGCTGATAGGAATATCTATGAAAAAGCGCAGGAAAAGATTGAGGAGCTTATTAAAAAGGAGGTTGAAGACGCCACGACATTCAGGGGGTGTATGAAGATTTATGATATGTTAATTTTTTGTGATGATGATGGCGACACGGACTTTGATGATTGTGATGTTAGTATTTTCCAGAAAGCGTTGTTGGAAAAAGCTGTAACATTTGCAACGACCATTAAAGAATGTGAAAAGATTATTGATCGTGATGATGATCGGCAAATATGTAACTGCATTGAACTAAAAGTGTCAGAGAAAATTGAAAAACTTCTTGAGGTAAAGCTAGAAACTGCTTTAACATTTGGGGATTACATGGAAGTTCTACGGGATTCATATAGTGACGCTGTTCAAGCGAAAGCCCTTCATAAAATAAACGAAATACTCGAGTCTAGACTTGAAGTCGCCACGACATTCAAGGAATGCATGAAAGTGTGGAAAGATTCTCCGGATGAAAGTATCGTTAAGTCCAGTGCTATTAAAAAGGCTTTGATCACTACTGAAAACGTCAAAGATTGTTTATTTGTTTTCAAGAAAACAGAACATCATTCTCAAGAGTCTTGCGATGCCATTAGGAGGATGGCCCAAATAATTAATAATAAGGAGGAAAAATAACTATCTACAAACATTGTAGCCGCTTCTATTTGTTTACACAAATAGAAGCGGCTACTTTTTTTATTTTAATAAATAATGAGATTATTTGAAATAAAAAAACTACTAAAAAATTAGTTTTTCTTTTCTTTAGCCAATTTCTCAAGTTCAACTAAACGATTTTCAATAATTTTTGGAATATCCGATATGCCAAGTCTGTTTGCTGCTATACATGCTCCAATAAAAACATTAGCGAGTTTTCTTTGTTTTTCTTCTTCAGCCTTGTTTCTAGATAACCATAGTTTTGTAGCGTTTTCATGCATAGCAATAACATCTATTGCGAGTTCGGGTTTTACTTCCCAAATATTTTCTAAAGTTTTTATTCTTTTGAATACATCTTCGCTTTTCACATTTGTATTATATCTTTTATATTAAAATATTACCAATCTATTTAAGATATAAAAAGGTTAATCACAAAAAAATGATAACCCTTTGATACACTTTAGGAGCTACTCATGATACGTTTTTCAAAAGATACGAGCGTTTACTTGAATTGACATATTTTTTCTATCTACTATATTTAGTGGCAGATGTACAAAAACTGTTTTTTGTATTTGAAATGTTGTTTGAATATAAGAGACTGAGTATCACAAATATCATAAAATATTGGGGGTTTATTGATGAAAAAAGTCAGAATTATTGGCGGAATGTCCAAATCCAGAAGTATAAGTATTCTTTCAGAAGAATATACATCGACAGCTGAATACGATCCATTCACCGACTGTATTCTGTGGGAGGTAAAACGCAATTCGGCTATTCTGCGGCTAATCACTAAAAAGGGTTCGTTCTTCATACCTCAAACTGTCAAACTAATCCTAATGCTTATTGATGAAATAGGAATTAGGACTTTGGTTTTTGGGGGTTTAGTCTTGGCAGGATTGTATATGTTAGCAAGCATCCTACCTGGACATCATCATGCTTCTGCGCCTACATCAAGTGGGTGGTGGGACTCGTTAGTCACTTATGCAACCATAAATGCTTGCATTTTTACATATATCCGACAGGAAGTTGCTTCTTGGCACGGTGCAGAACACAAGGCGATCGGCACATATGACCGTCTTGGGTCTGTAAGAATGAAGGATATTGTGAAAGAGAGCCGTGTAAACGAAAAATGTGGTGGAAGATTATTCCTGCCTATAATCATAGTGACAACTATTGCAGAGTACGCCTTCAAAAGTTCGGGGGTGAACTCAATAGTTGTCAATTTACTATCCATGGAAGCAATTTTGTGGATAGATAAATTAATAGGCTGGGATAAAATACCCATAACATCAGGCATGTCCCGGTTATTGCAAAAATGGATAACCACAACCGAACCAGGTGAAGTCGAGTTGCAGACTGCACAGTTAGCACTAGAACGGCTGGTAGCAAAACATCATAGTTTGGCATAACAACAGATTGGGTTCCTATGAATGACATAGGAACCCAATTTTATTTTAGATATTTTAATTAAGAATAAACTGATTTTTCAATAATGTTTTTAACCAGAACAAAACAAAGATTTTTTAATCATATTCTGATATATTTATACATGGGACATAATAAGTAAAATGAGAAGAAATATATTCATATGGAAAAAATAAGCAGTATAAAAGAGTTAAGAGATAAAGGAATTAATTTTGAATTAATCCATTTGACCCAAGCTGTACATTCAGTACATGATGTTCAAATTGCTTGCAAATGTGAGTCGTTAGAGGTGATCAAAACACTGATTTTCATTGGAAAAAATCCTGTTGTTGTCCTACCTGGAGACAAAAGAGCAAATATTGCAAAAATTGAAACTCTTACGAGAGAGCAAGGATTACGAATGGCAAAACCAACAGAGGTAATGACTCTTACAGGCTACAGTGTTGGTTCTGTGTCACCTTTTGGAATTAACCCTGTGATTAAACAGATAGCAGATAATTCTACACTTTCTCTTCCTTCTCTGTTCTTCGGAAGTGGAAAAAATGATGTTCTCATAAAAATTAATCAAGCTGAATTCAGTAAATCATTTAGAGGCATTTTTGCATCTATCTCAGATTAAAACAATAAATACACTATATAAAAAGTAACCAATATGAAAAAAATTATATTACGTTTTCGTGCAGTTGATAAAGACAATTTTAATGAGATCAAAGATGGATTGAAAACGGTGGAAACTCGCGCTGCCACTATACGTTATACTAATATCCAAAAGGGAGATGTTTTGGTTATTGTCTGCGGGAAGCAACGAATAAATAAGGAAGTAAAGCGAGTGCGTCAATTTAAAACTATTGAAAGTATGTTTAAAGCAATACCTTTTAAGAAAATCATGCCATCAATTCATTCAGCTGATGATGCACGAAAGATTTATTATAGTTATCCTGGTTATAAAGCGAAAATAAAAAAATCTGGCCTGGTGGCATGGGATCTCAACATAAAAACATATGACACCAAAATTTTTCTTTCAAAATTAAGAGAATTGATTGCTAGGAATGGAGATCCTGTCAGTGATATATTAATAACTCATGGTAATTTTGATGACTCAGGAAATTTAATAAAAACTGGTATTCCTACCTTAACAACTAATTTGTGCGAAATAGGAATTCATAAAGACGATTTATACTTTGTTTTTATTGTAAATTCAAATACATATAATAAGACGTTATTTGATTCGTTAAAAATTTTTAATAATATTAAAATCTACGCTTTCAAAAACTTTAAAACCACATTATATCCAGCTTCTGGTTTCGTTTATAAAAGTTTTGAAAAGGAGATAACAAAAGAAAAGTATCTGCAGATACAATTTAATTATGATTTGAATGTTATTACACTCGACCAATTATATAAGGAATATCAAGATATCAAAGATGTCCTTGAAAATAATAAGACAATGGTTATTAATCAATTGGAGAAAATAAAAAGTCACTAATCTATATCACCCGCAAGAAAATGTAAGTGTAGATGTGGAATATGTAAATGTTTTCCACAATTAAAAACTATTTTATAATCTTTGATTTTCTTCTTCTTAGCAAAACTACTCGCCAACAATAAAAGTCCTCCTAGGATTTCTTTATCTTTATTAACGGATTCAGAAATAGAATGAATTGGTTTTTTAGGAATAATTAGGTAATGAATTGGAGCTTTAGGATATTTGTTATCAATAATAATATAGTCGTCATCTTCATATAAAAACTTCGCCGGCTCCTCCTTGTTTATGATTTTTTGAAAAAGTGTTTTCATATAATTTTATTTAAAGACTTTATACTGGTACTCTTTAAGATACAAGCAGTCCAAATCTGATCCCGTATCTTTAAATACATCTCTATATTTTAAAGAATAGTGAGGGATGACTTTAATTGGAAGAAGACCCAGTCCTTCAAATACACCATTAGCGCTTGGACTATAGAAAAACTTTCCCAAAACATTTGCCCCTGCTGATTCACCAGCAATTATCTTTCCTTCAAACATCTTTTTTAAATTAGAAAACTTTTTAAGAACCTCAAGTAATTTTAAAGTTTTTCCACCTTGGAAATAAATAACATTGGATGATTCTATTTGTTTTATAAAAGATTCTTCATTTGCTACTTCAAAATCAAATTTTTCTTGCCACTTATTTTTATTAAATTCAGCCGTAACTCTTGCGACACTAACAGGAATTCGGTCGATGTCTTTTGCAAATGGAACTATTAAAATCTTAGCCCCTTCGGGAGCATCCTTTAAAATTTCCTTGTAAAAATCCTCATTATTTTCATTTTTGTTTTTGGGAGTAAATCCTCCATGTAAAATATACTTGGTTTTCATATTATTTTATATATTTAGTAGTGGATAAATGTCAAAAGCTACCTCTTCATAAGGATGGGATTCTTTCATTGCAGAAACAATATTTTTTAGATTTTTCTCTTCACAAACAAACTCTATTCTTTCTTCATCCACAACTTCTGATGTCCCAACCTTTCCAATTGAAGGGTTTGATCCTTTCAATGGTAAGAATCTTCCTTGTCCCTTTGAAGAAAAAGAGCAATGACTGTAATTTCCTATTTTCCCCGCACCAGCATCTCCCATAGCTTTTCTAACTATGTCTGAGTGAGTTTCTGGAACAAAAACAACAATTTTTACATTTTTTGATTTCATATTCTTATATTATCATTTATTTAATACAATATTAAGTATAGTCCTGGCGTTCTTACCCATAACAGGAAGTTTGTCTAACTCATACCAATTTGCTTCGGCAACCTCTTTTCCATCAATTTTTATTTCAGGCCCATCTATTGTTTCTTTAAATACAGAAACGGTATCTTTTTTATATTCATGTTCAAAATGAAGATCTCCAATATATTCCGGATGCTTTAATGTAATACCAACTTCTTCCTTACATTCGCGAATAATTGCATCGATAGTATTTTCTTTCTTATTAACACCTCCTCCAGGAAAAGTCCATGTATTTGGATAATATGTAAGACGTACCATAAGAATTTTATCTTGGTTGAATATAAGGGCTTTAACACCTTTTGTTTTGGGATGAGTGATAAACCAATATACTCGATAAAGTTTATTTATTAATTTTGCTATAGTTTGATTTCTCATTATTGAATAGTTTAATCTAAACAATGAACATTAAAATCTGTTTAGTCAGTGGATTCTATTCTCCCATAAAAACACTCTTTTTGTTTTGTATATGCTGCCCACGTTCTATCTCCATAGGAATAGTGCCACCATTCAAGTGGATAATTTACAAATCCGGCTTTTGTCATTGCATCATAAAGAATTTTGCGATTTTCTTTTTGTTTGTCTGTAATTAAATTACTATGAGTACTTACTCGTTCTCCAAAATCGGTAAGTGTTGTACCCATATCAAGTTTTTCTCCCTTGGCGTTAATTATTGTCAGATCCACCGCTCCGCCAAATTGATGAGGTGATCCACCAGGAGGAGCTGTGTATCTAGATGCCATCTTTTTCCATTTAGGATATTGAAAAATCATTTTAAAAGGATATTTCTTCGCCATCTGTATCAATCTATTTCTCCAAAGTATTTTTTGCATCCATAGTGGACGATATGCAGTCACAATTAGAAATTTATATGTAGCGGGTAAGTTTCTTGATGCTTCAATAAGCAGATCGTTCGCCGATTTTCTCAAATATGGAGATAAAAATTTATGTTCTTTTAGAAGTTTTATTTTTTCATTTTCAATAATCTCAACCAATGGTTCGTTTGTATCATGAATAATAATCTTTTTGATTTCGGACAAAGAGAGACCTGTATTAATTTGGTTTTCATTCATAATTAGGTTTTATTATCTTCTTTATTGTAAAAAAATAGTTCGACGCAACTCGTGCGAGAGAACCTATCACTTGTTGGCTGGGGGACAGGGACTCGAACCCCGATTGCATGCGCCAAAGGCACGCGTCCTACCATTAGACGATCCCCCAATGTTTGACTCATGAAGAATACTAGAAAAACCAAATTAATTCAAGCGATAATGTATTACTATCTATTTATAAATAATTAATTAGTTAATATTAGTATTTTGTAGTATTATTTAAAAATAATTTTTTTACATAAAAAATTTAACACATGAGTTTTAAAATAAAAAAAACAAGCAAACCAGAAACAACTGCAAAATTTATTACAGCTTCTATATTAAATCAACTAAAAATTGGTAAAAATGTATTGTTTTTTGTTGCGGGTGGCTCAGCAATTTCTGTTGGAATAAAAGTAGCGGAACTTTTGAGAGGACACTTACATAATAATTTAAAGGTTACACTCACCGATGAAAGATATGGCCATATAAATCATCCTGATTCAAATTATTTTCAGCTTATAAAAAATGGATTTGTCCTTCCCTACTCAAAAATTATTCCTGTATTGATTGATAAAGATAAAAAAACGACAACCAAAAATTTTAATAAAATTATTAAACATGAATTTGCTACAGCAGATTACAAAATTGGTTTGTTTGGTATCGGCGAAGATGGACACACAGCAGGAATCTTACCAGGAAGTATTGCAGTTGATGATAAAAATTTTGTTTGTAATTATGATACTCCAAAATTTTCTCGAATTACTTTGACATGTTATGCAATAGAAAAGCTGGACGAAGCGGTGGTTTGGATGCAGAACAAGCCAAATGTGCTTGAAAATTTGCAAAAAGAGATTAGTATTAGAGAACAACCATCACAAGTTTTAAAAAAAGTACCATTATTAACAATATTTACTAATAAATAATTATGAAAATAGCAATTTTTGGTTTAGGTAAAATGGGAATGCAGATCGCAAAAAAACTTCATGAAGGAAAACATAAGGTTATAGTTCATAATAGGAGTCGAAATTCGATTGACGAAATGGCTACTTTGGGAATGACACCGGCTTATACCAAAGAAGATATTGTAAAGTTATTTAAAAAAGATCGAATAATTATTTGGCTAATGATTCCAGCCGAGGCTGTAGATAATGAATTAGACACCTTAATAAAATTGTTGCCAAAGAATAGTATTATAATTGATGGAGGCAATTCAGATTTTCGACTTACACAAAAGAGAGCAAAAAAAGTAACCTCTTTCGGAATAAATTATTTGGATGTTGGAACCAGTGGCGGAATTTGGGGCTACAAAAATGGTTTTTCAATGATGGCAGGCGGTGATAAAAAATCTTATAAAATAATAGAACCGGTTTTAAAAACACTATCTTTACCAGAAGGTGCATATTTTCATTTTGGAGAAAGTGGTGCCGGTCATTTTGTTAAAATGACACACAACGCAATAGAATACGGAATGATGGAGTCATTGGCCGAAGGATACAGAATTTTGAAAGAAGGGCCATACAAAAATATCGATTTGGCTGCTGCGGGAGACGTTTGGCAACATCACAGTGTTGTAACTTCTTGGCTCAATGAGCTTTGTCGCGATGTTTTGAAAGAAAATCCGAACCTAAAAGGAGTTGAAGGATTCGTAGCTGAGTCTGGAGAAGCTCGCTGGGCACTTGAACTAGCAAAAAGTTTGAAAATTGAAACACCGGCCATGCAATCAGCATTTGATGTGAGAGTAAAATCTCAAAAAGGCAAAATTAATTTTGCCACCAAATTGTTGGCTGCAATGCGCAATGCTTTTGGTGGACATAAAATAAACAAAAACTAATACTTGTCCCGTAGTAAATTACGAACTAGTAATACATAAACAACTGTGTAATAATATTAGAATATATCATGATAAAAAAAATAAATATTAGTAGCTTAAAAATTTTACTACTGGGATGAACAAAATCCCTACAATTTTTATAATTTTTGGCGTATCTGGTGATTTGGCACAGAGGTATCTTTTGCCTGCAATTAACGCCATTGCAAAAACTGGTATGCTTCCAAACAAGTTTCAAATTGTTGGTGTGACTCGCCAAAAAAATTCAGATTATTTTCAAATGGACATTACAGACAAAGAAGACTACGAAAGATTAAATGTCTACTTGAATGAAATAGAAAAAGAATTTAAAGAACCAACTCAAAGAATATTTTATTTAGCCGTTCCTCCCGAAGCATGTAAGGATATAATTGAGCTTATCGGTAAATCAAGTTTAATTAAACACAATAACAATAAACTTTTGTTAGAAAAACCTTTCGGTACCAATTTATCAAGTGCTAAAGACCTCGTTAAACATGTAGATAAGTATTTTTCATCTGAACAAGTTTATAGAGTAGACCATTATATGGCAAAGGAAATATCTCAGAACTTGATCGTTTTTCGTAATGGTAATTCATTATTCAAAAAAACGTGGAATAAAGATTTTATTGAGAGCATAGAGATTACAGTTAGCGAAAAAATTGATATAGAAGGACGTGTAAATTTTTATGAACAAACCGGCGCACTGCGTGATGTAGTGCAAAGTCATCTTTTACAATTGGCGTCGCTAGCATTAATGGATTTACCAAAAAATCTTGACGATGTGCCAAAATGTCGTCTACAAGCATTAAAACAACTCAATATTGTATGTAATATAAAAAATGAGGAATGCGTAAAACGTGCCCAATACAAAGGATATCGAAACGAAGTGAACAATCTCAAAAGTATGATTGAAACTTTCGTTTCCATAAACCTACAATCGAATGACAGCAAACTGGCGGGTATTCCAATTACATTAACTACTGGAAAAGCATTAAAAGAAGAATTTACTGTAATAAAAATCCGTTACAAAAAAGATGATGAAAACGAATCAAATGAATTACAATTGCGAGTTCAGCCCGATGCTGGAATTGAGTTTAGTATATGGGCTAAAAAGCCAGGACTCGAACATCAGGTCAGTAAACACAAACTTCATTTTTTGTTTAAAGAATACTACGGAGAATTACCAAACGCATATGAACAAGTATTATTTAATGCGATAAACTCTGACCACAATCTATTTACATCAAGCGAAGAAATAATACAAACCTGGAGAATTTTGGATGAGATACAAAATATGTGGAAAAATAACAACAGTGATTTGGTGTTTTATGAAAAAGGAAGTTCTATTGAACAAATAATGGAAAATAAGCACTTAGCCTAATAAAAACTACAAGATTTTAGTTTTTTCTTAAGACTCAAATAATCTGGAATAGTTTTTGCAACTAAGCTCCAAAATTTTGGTGAATGATTGAATTCATAAAGATGACAAAGCTCATGAGCGACGATATATTCCGCGATATTTTCCGGAATTAATGCGATTTTATAATTAAAATTTAAGTTGCCTTTACTTGAACAACTTCCCCATCGAGTTTTTTGATTTTTAATACTTACACGATTAAATTTAAAATTATATATTAAATTGAGTTTTTCAATTTTTTGCTGAACAATTTGTTTTGCTGTATGTTTGTGTTTCGTATACTCAGTTTTAGTACTTTTGGGAAAAAATATTTTTTTCGAATTTTTAAAAAAACTTAATCTATCTAATACCCAATGAGATTTTTCCACAATAAACTTTTCAACTACTCCCTGATCAATATTTTTTGGAGTTGTTACAACAAAACTTCCATCACAATACACCGCGAGTTTCATTCTTCGAGAGCACTTGCTTTCTTTTAAAAGATATTGGACATTTTCGTTATTTAATTTAATATTTCTTTTCATCTAATATATTTATTAACTATTTACAGTTAAATTTTAGCATATATTCAAATATATAGTATAATCTAGGATATGTTTGGAATAATTTTAGTTGTTATTGGAACAATTCTTGATGAAGTTTCATCTTCAGCCGGGAAATGGAATGTAAATCATAAAATCGAGAGTCTGTACACACTTGGATTCCTTAATTATTTTTGGGGTGCAATTATTTTTTTGTGCATTATTTTAATAAAAGGTCATTTTATTTTTGATCCTGCTTCTATCCCCTTGTTTACTTTACTATTATTGTTAGATGGGGCTCAAATATATTCTTCTTTACATGCTATTGCAGAAGCTGATCGTAGTACATTCGGTTTTTTGATGGTTGGTACAATTCCCCTTCTTTTGGTAGTTGATATTTTTCTAGGATATTCAATATCATTTATTAATTTAATTGGAATAAGCTTTATTGTTTTGAGTCTTATATTTTTATTTATTAATCATGGACTAAGTAAAAAAGGAATAAGATACGTATGGTTTAGTACTTTTAATGCAGTTGCTACAATTTCAATCTTTAAATATCTAATTACCAATTATAATTCAGTAGAAGCTCAACAATTCCTAGAAATTTCAATTTTATTAGTTGCTCTCTTTATAATGGCCTTTTGGAAATCTAAAGAAAATCCACTTCGATTTGTTTTTAATAAAAAGTTTCTATTACAATCAGTTTCTAGAGGTTTTGCTGCTGTTTTTATGAGTATGGCTTATCTATACGCACCAACGTCAGTAATCACCGGAGCTAAACGTGGAACATCCGTACTTGCTTCTATTGTATCCGGGAATAAATTTTTTCACGAGAAGCATATATTAATAAAAATTGTTTCATTTGCTTTTGTGGTAGCGGGCTTAATCTTGTTAATGTATTAAGTAAAGACATCTTGTAGATTAAATCCTAATATTACTCGATGCTCTGCATCGGTTAATGTTTTGTATTTCGTCTTTGCGAGCGAAGCGAAGCAATCCAGAACTACATACAGTACAAACCTGGATTGCCACGCTTCGCTCGCAAAGACAGAAGTATTATGACGAATACCTCGTGTGCTCTACACCGAGGTAGTTTATTATCCACAAAATATATTTAAATCATGCTATACTTACTGTATGTCAGAAAACAACATTTCAAATTTAGATAGCAGTAACCCTGAATCAGAAGAAATAAAAATTAGACGGATTGAGCTTAAAAAACTCTCTGAAAATCAAAGTGATATGGAAACTGTTCTTTTTCTCATTATGAATATTAATAATTCTAGTGTTGTTAAAACCGCTGAAGGAAATGAATATAACATGAGAGATTACTATTTAGGATTGGCCAATGGATTATTAGAAAGCAATAAACTTAAAAATGACTCCGCTGTGAAATTATTAAAAGCAAAAGTTAAAGAATATAAAAAATAGTTTTTTTATACATTAGATATAAACATTATGAAATGGATTTTGTTTACAGGATCATGGAGAACTATTAACAAAGAAGTTGAAAATGATGTTCGCACTGCGACTCGAGAAGTTCTTTCTCATGGTGATGGAATTGTTACCGGTGGAACAACTGGTGTGGATTTTTTTGCTATAGATGAAGCAATGAAACTTTTTCCAGATGCATCAAGATTGAAAGTAATCATTCCGGCTTTTTTAAACAATTATATAATTAATTACCGCACAAATTGGTGTAAAAAACCTATTACTGATGAAATCATTAATAACCTTGAGAAACTTTTAGTAAAAATAATTGATGTAAATCCAAGCGCAGTTATACAAATACAAAACGACACCATCATTGATGATAAAGAATATTTGCTTCGTAACACAGAAGAGGTGAAAATTTCAGATGAAGTGTTTGCTTTTCAAATAAATAATAGCTTTGGAACTCAAGATACAATCGATAAAGCCATTAATGCTGGACTTCCGATATCTTTGTATAAAAAATATAATATTTATATGAACATTGTTTGGAACAGAAACGATTACCATTCAAATCACCTACTGTCTTTTATTCATTTTTTACTTATTATTTTGGTTATTATTGGAATCATTTTACTTTGTCTCAAAATTTTCGGGTGCTAGGACTTGTAAATATTTTTTTACATTTTGAATGACACAGAGATATAAGGTTATATATTGAAAATTATTAAATAGATATGTTTTTAATTTACAACTTTTAAAAAAAAGTGCCTCATTCAGTTTGCCCAAACCTGAATGAGGCGGATGCTTCAGCGTTTGTCTGGAGAGGCACCAAAAGCACGGAGGTAACTCTTGGTCCTTTGGGCTCAACCGCTGAAACATACTAAATTTACTACTATCTATAATATTAACAATTAATTTAATATTTGTCAATGGTACCGTATAGGTTCAATAGCTTGGAATCACCTAACTTTTTGTAATAATGACTATATCGTGTTAAAGTTTACACTATGAAAATAATATTTATTACTGGAAATGCAGGAAAAGCTGAGGAAGTGTGTCGTTACTTAAAAATGCCAATTGATCATCAATCGCTAAATTTACACGAGGTACAATCTTTAGATCTTGAAGAAATTGTAAAAGATAAAGCTGAGAGAGCTTTTAAAATAGTTAAAAAAACTATCTTGGTTGAAGATGTGTCTTTTGTTTTCCATTCGCTGGGAAAATTGCCTGGCCCGCTTATTAAATGGTTTGAACATGAGTTAACGAACGAAGGTTTATGCAGATTACTTGATGGAAAAGATCGTAGTTGCACTGCAACCGTTTGTTACGGATTTTATGATGGAAAAAAAGTGAGATTTTTCAGTGGTTCTATGGAAGGCACTGTTTCTCAAAATCCAAAAGGTAAAAACAGTTTTGGTTGGGCTTCAATTTTTATTCCAAAAGGATGTGATAGGACATACGCCGAGATGACAAATCAGGAACATAAACCTTATGCGATGAGAAATATTGCACTAAAAAAATTACATAAATATTTGATTTCAACTAATAAATAAATCGATGTTAAAAACAAATCTTTTTAAAAAAACGAGCGAATTATTAAAAGGTAAAAAAACTATTGCAGTTGTATGCAATCAATGGGGCGATACCGGAAAAGGAAAATTTGTAGATTTTTTTGGTTCATGGGCAGATATTATTGCACGTGGTACTGGTGGAGCAAACGCTGGACACACCATTCGTCTCAAAGATAAAGAATATATTTTCCATCTTATTCCGTCAGGGATTCTATATGATTCAAAAGGTAAAATTAATATTATTGGTAGCGGAGTTGCTTTTGATCCAGCTGTTGTAGAACATGAAATGTCGCTTTTAAAAGCCTCGGGGTGTAGTAATAAAAACATATTCTTTTCTAAAGATGCTCACTTAGTATTACCTCAACACTTATTATTAGATCGAGTAAAAGAAAGCAAAGCTGGTTTGAATAAAATAGGCACAACTGGCAGAGGAATTGGTCCAGTATACGAAGACCATTATGCTCGCATAGGCCTTACTGTTAATGATTTGCTTAATCCTAAAATTTTTAAAGAAAAGCTTATTAGAAATCTTCGTGAAAAAATAGTTTTACTTAATCAATATGATAAAAAAGTAATTAAACAAATTCTTCAACATGAGCATTTGGGTTGTGGACGTTTTTACGACAATAAAAATATATTTAATATAGATGCAATAGTTAAAGAATATACTAGATATGGCAAAATATTTAAAAATAATATTACAGATACAGATACTTATTTGAGAAAAAATCTTGGTAAAAAGAAAATACTTCTTGAGGGTGCTCAAGGAAACCTGCTTAGTATTGATCATGGCACTTATCCTTTTGTTACAGCTTCAGATTGCACAATCGCTGGCTTAGCTAAAGGCGTTGGGTTGCATGAAAATGATGTTGATATGACTTTTGGCATTATAAAGGCTCCATACATGACTAGGGTTGGTGAAGGTGCTTTTCCAACAGAAATGGGTGGTTTAAAATCGGCCAAATGGTGTGGAACGTCTGGAATAACAAAAAAGATGGAGAAAGATAAGTTTGGAGATTTACTACTTGATCAAACAGATGAATTTAAACTTGGTGTAGCTGTTAGAATGGCAGGTTATGAATACGGTGCCACAACAGGACGACCGAGACGAACTGGCTGGCTAGATCTTCCCTTTTTAAGATATTCGGTTCAATTTAGCGGTCCAGATGTTATTTTTACCAAAATTGATGTAATGGATTTATGTAAAGAAATTAAAATTTGTGTAGCTTATGAATATACTGGCCCAAAATATCATGTAGGTGAACTTATATTAAATAAAGGAACAAAAATCAACATTGCAATTCCAGACAAAGAAGTTTTGAAATATTGTAGACCAATATATAAGACTTTTTCTGGTTGGCAAACAACTATTCGTAAACTAAGAAATGTAAACGAACTTCCGCAACAACTTAAAAAAATTATTTCGTTTATTGAAAAAGAGGCTGGTGTTAAAACTCGGATTATTTCAGTTGGGCCTGATAGAGACGAAACAATAATTGTGCTAAAATAAGCAAGATTTGAAGTAGTTGTTATTATTGAAGATGTAATACTACTAAGGTTATTAAATATATTTTGAAATTTAATGTATAAATTTATTAGTTTGAATCGAAATTTTTGATATTTAATCTATAATTTTGATTTTTGATATTTAATTTTTAATTTAAATACAATGGATATTAGAACAAAAAAGTTAGCGCAGTTGGTAGTTAAATATTCTGTTTTTGTTAAACACAATGAAAAAGTTATTATCTCGGGTAGCACTGAAGCAGAAGAATTTATACGAGTTTTATATGAAGAAGTAATAAAAGCAGGTGCACATCCAGTGTTAAGATTATCGTTACCCGGGCTTACTCATACGTATTATACTCATGCGCAACAACACCAGCTAGAAAAATTTCCGGAGGATTTTGAGTTTGTAGTCAAAAATTCCCAAAAATATATCGGTATAGATACAGATACAAACACAAGAGAACTTACAAATTGTGATTCAAATAAAATCGCCACAAGATCAAAAGTAACGCATTCTATTAGAGAACATATTTGTAATTCAAAACCGTTAATGCACAGAGTCACTGTTGGATATCCTTGCCAAGCTTTAGCACAAGAAGCTGAGATGTCACTTACAGAATACGAAAATTTTGTTTTCGGTGCGTGTTTGCAAGATTGGAAAAAATTGGGTAAATTGATGGATAAAATTTTGCTAAAATTTAAGAAAAATAGTGAGGTTCACCTTGTGGGTGTTGGTGTAGATTTGAAAATGAAGGTGCATGGAGAAAAAGCCGTTGCTGATAAAGGTGAGGAAAATATGCCAGGTGGTGAAGTTTTTATGGCTCCAGTTCGAGAAAGTTTAAATGGTTATATTAAATTTGACTTCCCTTCTGTTCGAGATGGAAAAGAAGTTTCTGATATAGAATTAGTTTTTAAAGATGGAAAAGTGATTGAAGCAAAAGCGACAAAAAATCTTGATTATTTGAAAAAAATGCTTGCATTAGACAAAAATTCAGAATTTGTAGGGGAACTTGGTATTGGTTGTAACCCAAAAATAAATAAATATACAAACAATTTATTATTTGATGAAAAAATCGGTGGTACAATTCACTTAGCGTTGGGTGCCGCCTACAAAGAAAACGGTGGTGGAAATGATTCCTCTCTACATTGGGATATTGTTAAAAGTATGAAAAAAGCACAAATTATTGTTGATGGAAAAGTAATTCAGGAAAAAGGTAATTGGAAAATTTAATATTTAAGACGTCTATTGTATTCTAAATACAAAATTAAAAAACCACTTTAATGTGGTTATTGTGTAGATTAAATATAATTTATAAATTAAAGAGGGGGTTGAACTTTACTAGTCCAACCCCACTCGACCGCGAAATCGCGGGGTCCTTTTTTGCATGCCTGAGCAAGCTAGATGACGCGAGCTTTAGGTCTCGCTGAGTACCATCAGGACCCCTAACTAAAGAATGGCGTGACCACTCTTTTGTGCCACAAATTGCGTCCTCTCAGGGTGATTGGTCGCAATTTTAAGTAACAGGCTGGAGTGCATAAACTGACGCTTTGGCCCGCAAGTTTTCGCTTTTTGGGTGGCGCTTGATTTGTTTTGCACTACTGCACTTTGTTTATCCGTGGCAACTATTTAAAGAGTCGCCCACTTTGTAGCGGTGTTCTTCTGAAGAGCACCCTATCTTGCCCTGTCCGCAAGATACGGATTATGCGCATAGCTATTTCCTTGACCGAAAGGGTCGTTTTTCTATGCGCAGAAAGATCAATATTTTTTCCTGTCGCAAATTATACTCAAATATTAATTATAGTCAACAATTAATACTGTGGATAACTTTTAATCCCTCAGTAATACTTATTATTATTAGTTAACAAGCAAATATTTATCACTATTTTTTAAAAAGTTCTTCTTTTTTGAAGTTGTTGAACTTTTATTGCAAGCAATTCCTCATAATCCTTGTTTGGATTTTCTTTTTTCATTTTAACAATCTCAATAATGGCTTTTGCGTGCATGCGAGCCCATTTTATTTGCTCATTATTTTCAGTGTAATTCAAACCGTCATTTATTACATTTTCATCTACTCCGGCTTCACGACGAGCCGCCAAATCATGCTCGGTCCATTTATTTAAAATAAGAAATGTAAGTTTTAATTCTATCTCATCACTATTTTTAAAGATTTTACTATCATATAAAATAGAATCAGTAATAGCTCGATAACTCAAACCCCTCTTAATCGCAATCTCGCTGTCGAAGTAATTATAGAGATCATCAATCCATGTTGCCTCCTCCATTTGCTCACTATCTTTTCCTTCAGGTATAGTGGATGAATAATAATATTTAAGAAAATTTTCAGATATTTTTTCAGTTTCTGTTATTGCGTTTGCAGAACCAATTTTTTCTGCTTCACTTATTTTTTCAACATTTCCGCTACTTGTAATAGAAACTTCACTGACTTTATCTGGACCACCAATTTTACCAATGTTACTTATTCCAGCACTTTCACTATCACCATATGCGCCACTTCCCGATTTAATCAAAGTATCATAATTTTCATTAAAAAATGATCCATTTTTTGAAATCTTACTTATATATTTTTTGCGACCATCTCCAAATATAAAAGGTAATATAAAAAGCAAAAGTGGTATTGGTACTAAGAAGCTTCGATGCAATTTGCCAGAATATTCGATTTCAATTTCTACAGATCTTTTTGAAGCAACCCTCGAATCAAGTTCCAAAACTAAATTTGGATCTGAGATTTTTTTATCATTATAATCAACAATCATATTAAAGATCTTTTCCAAAGAATCTGACCCAAAATAGTCACGGGATAATTCTGCCATTCTATTCATTTCATCTGGTGAAAATTGCACTTCCTCAAAGTTAATACCATAAAGAGCTTTTTGCAATATCTTTTCATCAGGATTTATTCCTAATTTTTTAAGTGACTTAATTATTTCATCAAAACCACTTACTCCTCTTGAATGTGCCAATTTGAGATTTTCTGGATCTACACTTTCAATTGTTTCTGGTCCTTTATAAGCTGGACCCTCTGGAGAAGCCGTTCCGGTTATATTGATACTCTCAATTTTTAATTGATCAAAATTTGGCGCTTCATTGGCTTCATGAGCTTTTTTGCTTATGTCTAAACCGTATAAAACTTCTACCAACTGTTGTTTTATTTCTTGCTCCATTAATTCTGAAATTTTTGAATATTCTTTATTGTTAAGTGCTCCTGCGGATATGAAAAGACGAGCATAATCATGTAATACGTTATAACTATCTTTAACTCCATCTTTTGTCCAAGGTAATTCTACTTGAAATGGTGCGAGTAATGCCCACCAGTTTGTTTCAATTACACCAGTTTTTTCATTTTTTATAAAAAATGTATTGTGTATATGTGGAGATTCAAGTTTAATTTTATTAAATTGCTCTATTAAACTATCGTTATAGTTTGGATTATTTTCCAGTTGTGAAGTAGATGTTTCAGTAGATTCGTTTTTGTTTTTTGATGCAATTCCATAACCGGGCATAAGCAATAAACCAGCTAATGCAAATAAACGCATTTTTTCATAAAATCTTTTTGAAAACAGTGGGGATTCTTCCATCTTGTCATTTAAAGACACTTTTTCAAATTTATTATTTTCTAGACTGGTCATAATTATATTTTAATTATAAATTAATAAAAATTGTCGATCTTCTACACTATTTTATGAGCTTTGTAAGAGCGATCTCAAGTGGTAACTCGGGAATATACGCTTTTGCCACCATATCGTAATAAGATAAAAGTGTAAGTAAAGTATCAGAAGTAATTCCTGCCCGACCTGTAGGCGGGTTTGATGGTTTTTTATCGGCAAGACCTTTTAGAAATTTAAAATCGGTATCTGTCATTTCATCTTGTAACTTCCCTTCTGAGCTTTTCAGATTTCGAAGCAAAAGTATTGAACGCATCTTATGAAGAACGAGTTTAAAATATAAAAGCATATCAATATTTGCTTCGGTGGCTTTTGAAATAGCTCCAAGTCCTATTTCAAGATTGTTTTCGTCTATAGCTCTTATAAAATCATTTACTAGCTCAGTTTTTGGTGCACCAGTAACAAGTTCTACTTCTTCATGACTAATTTTTTTGTCTTTTGAAGCACTCATTACTTTTTGCAAAATACTTTGCGCATCACGAAAAGACCCATCTCCAAGCAAAGCGATAAGATCCGCTGAGGAGGCTTCCAAGGAAAAACCTTCCTTTTTTGCAATAGCCACAACTACATCTTTTAGCATTTTTTGAGTTGGTTTTCTAAATGAGAAAGTCTGACATCTTGAAATGATAGTTTCAGGAATTTTGTTTGCTTCAGTAGTAGCAAGAATAAAAATTACATGTTTAGGAGGTTCCTCAATTGTTTTTAAAAGCGCATTCCAAGCAGATTTTGAAAGCATATGAGCCTCGTCTAAAATATAAACTTTATATACAGATTCAAAAGGCAAAGTGCTTACAGATTCATTTAAAGCTCGGATATCATCAACTCCGGTGTTAGAAGCTGCATCTATTTCGGAAATGTCATTTACTGTTGTGCCAATTTCTTTTGCTAATATTCTAGCAATACTGGTCTTTCCAGTTCCTCGTGAACCTGCAAAAATATATGCGTGAGCAATATTTCCATTTTTAATAGAAGATTCTAGTACTTTTACTATATGATCTTGTCCCAAAATTTCTTTAAATTTTTGCGGACGATATTTTCTATATAAAGCTGTTTCTGTCATGTATGATATTTATTACTCAAATATTATAACTCAGTTCATCAATTTTCGCGAATAAATATAAAAAAAAGCCGCCCAGGAACACGAGGTTCCTGGGGGCGGGGGTCAAGACCCCAAAACACTTTGTCGTCACGGCTACGTATCTTTGCTTCTAGTCCGCTGGTTTTTCCAAACAATACCCTTGGCGGGCGTTAGTTTGGCTCCATATCGGGTGCGGTTAGGCACTCCTCCTTAGAGGGATTTCCCTCTCCTTTTAGTGAATTTTGCAGGCCGGGGCGCCGATATTTTAGCTCTCGATCAAGGGTGCTTTAGTGTTGTTTTTGTTCATAAAACTCCTCACTTTTGCTCGGAGTGGTCCTTTAGGGGGATTCTCACGAGTCCGAAATACATCTTAGCATACTCAGGCTACTTGTCAAGTACACAAAAATAATATAAAAATCCGAGGTCACTATTGGCCTCGGAAAAATCTTACATCTCACTGCCCCTAACCCTTTTTCAAGAGTCCCCAAAACCCATGAGGAGTATGGTTATTATGAGGCAAACAATCTTGGACAGTGAGATGAATACTACCACGCACCATATCTCCCTTACACAGTGCGCGTTATACATCTAATTTGTATCTTATTACACTTATTACAGTTTGTAAATAATAAATTAAAAACTACTAATATATATTTTGTAGAAATTTTTCAATAATAACTTGAACTTCTTTTGAATTATTAGTCTCCATAAGTTCCATTCTTAATTCTTTTGCTCCATCAAAACCACTTACATATGCCTTGAAGTGTTTTTTCATATTTGCAAAATTTCTATGAGTCAAAATTTTTTCATAAAGTTTTGTGTGCTCAATTAGAACTTTAAGTTTTTCGCTTGTACTAGGTGGATTTTTTCTTTTTGAATCGAAAAGCCATGGATTACCAAAAATCCCTCTTCCTATCATTATTCCATCAAAACCAGTATCTTTAGCTAGTATTCTTCCCTGCTCTAAACTTTCTATATCGCCATTAGCGATTAAAACCACATTTTTATCACATCCTCGAACAACTTTTACAATATCATTTGCAAGCTCAAAATGTGCAGAAACATTCGACATCTCTTTCTTTGTCCTTAAGTGAACCGTAAGTGCAGAAATATTTTCAGCCAGAATTTTTGGAAGCCATTTTTTGTATTCAATGACATTAAAACCAATGCGCGTCTTTATTGAAATTGGAAGTTTGGGAGCGCCAGCTTTTGCTGAACGTATTATTTCACAAGCAAGCTTCGGTGTTCTTATCAAAGCTGAGCCAGCACCCTGCTTTATTACAGATCTGTCTGGACATCCCATATTTATATCTATTCCATCAAAACCAAGTTTGGCAATAATCTGACAAGTTTTTTTAATATTTTCCGGTTTTGATCCAAATATTTGTGCAATGATCGGCTTTTCTTTTTTTGAAAATTTTAAAATAGGCAAAAGCTTTTTTCTACCTATTTCATTTGCAATCCCATCAGCAGAAACAAATTCAGTAAAAAAAACATCTGGTCCACCGCCAATTTTACCGTGTTTGCTGTATTTAGTGATTATTTGCCTAAAAACTACATCTGTAACATCCGCCATTGGCGCAAGACAGAAAAAAGTATTTTTTTTATATATTTTTTTCCAAATATTTGATTTCATGTTTTTGATAATAGCATATTTGTAAATTTTGACCAATTTATTGAAAAATGTTATTCTATTGATTATGTTAAAAACCAAAATTAGTAAAACCGAAATACTACAAGTAGACAACCCTATTTTGAGAGAAATTTCTTCAGCTATTCCAGCTACAGAAATTAGCACAGTAAAGATCAAAAAAACCATTACTTTGCTTAAAAAAGCTCTTCACAGTCAAATTGATGCCGCTGCTATTTCAGCTATTCAAATAGGACAACCCATAAGATTGTTTATGATATCAAAAAAAGTCTTTTCAACAGATTCAGAATGGCCAAAAAAGATTAATGAAACAAATGATCTTATTTTTATAAACCCAAAAATAACGAAAACTTCTAAAACAAAACAACTACTTGAGGAGGGATGCCTTTCTGTTAAATATGTGTATGGTAAAGTTCTTCGTCCTGAAAAAGTTACAATTGAGGCATATGATGAGGCTGGTAAAAAGTTTTCAAGAGGGTTTTCTGGTCTATTAGCTCAGGTTGTTCAACATGAAAATGATCACCTTGATGGAATTTTGTTTATTGACAAAGCTCAAGATTTACAAAAGATTAGTCCAGAAGAATATGAAAAAATGTTGAAAGAATTAAACGGTGGTTTAAGAGGAAATAAATAAAAAATCAAGTGATATCAAACAATCAAGTTAAAATTGCATTCTTTGGAAATTCCGAATTTTCATTGATAGTTTTAAAAGAACTAAAGAATAATGGAATAATTCCTGAACTTATTGTTACAACTCCAGATAAACCCCAAGGAAGAAAAATGGTACTTACTCCAACCCCAACAAAAATTTGGGCTGAAGAAAATAGTGTTGAATATATTGAACCATTGAAACTAAAAGACGAATCATTTTTAAGTAAAATTAGTAATTACAATCTTTTTGTTGTTGCATCATATGGAAAAATAATTCCAAAAGTACTTGTTGATATGCCTGAATATAATGTTTTAAACATACATCCATCTCTTTTACCAAAATATCGAGGTCCTTCTCCACTACAAACACAAATCTTGAATGATGAAAAAAACGTTGGTGTTTCAATAATGCTTATAGATGAACAAGTAGACCATGGGGCAATTATTACACAGAAAAGAGTAGATATTTCAACTTGGCCAGTTGGATTTATCGCACTTCAGGAAATTTTAGCAAAAGAAGGTTCAAATTTACTAGTTGAGATACTTCCAGAGTGGATTAGAGGCAAAATAAAACCTGTAGCCCAAAACGATAATGATGCAACTTTTACTAAAAAAGTTGAAAAAGCTGATGGATTAATAAATTTGTCAGAAAATAATTCAAAGAATTTTTTGAAGATTTTGGCATATGAAGACTGGCCAAAAACATATTTTGAAATTGAAAAAGGGAAAGGAATAATGCGCGTGATCATAAAGAAAGCTGAAATGAAAGATGGTTCATTAGAAATTCAAAAAGTAATTCCAGAAGGAAAAAAGGAAATGAGTTATAATGATTTTTTAAGAGGACATAATTAGTTTAAAGTCATAAAGCATGCCCCGTGTGAATTTTCACTCTATCTAGATTTTAACGTAATATTTATTTACTAAATACACTACACCGTTAAACTTTGGGTTATTTTAGAAAATTCTTTACGGGGTTGAAAGTTATAAAGTAATTAAATTAAAAAGGGTTTTCGCTTTCGCGAAAACCCTTTTTGTATATATTTTCTTATACTTTATACTAAATACTTATACTACATACTAACTTCTTAGCTTTTCATCATTTTTTTAATTTTTGCACCACCTTTTTTTGTCAAACTAACTGTTTTATCTTTGAATGATTTTAATTCCTCGGTCATTTCTTCAGTGATTTTATCTAAAGCTGCATACAAATCTTCCTCTCTGGCTTCAGCTCTGAAAGATTTTTTTCCAATATGTACAGTGAATTCTGCTTTAAAAAGTTCACCTTTTTTATGATGATTTGTGGTCTTTCCAATTTCAACATAACACATTGGTAATTCTTCCAAACCTTTATTAACAAATTTATTTAAATGAGCCATTCTCTTCTCCACATAATTTTTTATAGCAGGAGTCATTGAAAAATCCGTCATCTTTATATTGTGTCGCATATATTTATTTATTAATATCTTTACCCGAGATAATTTTTTGTTGATAAAATTGTTTCAGTTATTTTAATCTCTACCCTAATCATAGTTGTCAATCTGTTAAATAATAGATTGTTAGGACTTCAATTTTTTAGAAACATCAACAAAAACTTTAACGGGTATACTTATAATTTTACTTGGAGAGTGATGACCGCTCACAATCCTTATTTCCCCATTATACACCTTAAAATAATTCCGCACTAGCTCCACCACCTTTTTATTTGCCAAATTTCTTTCTGCTGGTTCCTTGACGAAAACATCAAAATGATCTTTTGTTTTTTTAACAAATTTTTCTTTTTTAGCTTCCACAGTCACTTTCACCTTTATGTACATATAAGTATTATATATCATTTATTAAAAAGCTTCACTTTTTATTTTTAATCTGCTATTATGTGCATATTCCTGAATAGCCAGCGATTCCGCGAGCTACTCTCGAATATAGTTTGAAACATTCCGGAGTAGCTCAGCGGTAGAGCAATCGCCTGTTAAGCGATTGGTCACAGGTTCGATCCCTGTCTCCGGAGCA
>CAINLW010000008.1 GCA_903850545.1 uncultured bacterium | reverse complement strand
TTTTGAACTAAATTCTGATAAATTAATTTAATTAAACAAAGGATTCGGCAGGACGAGCATTTCTCTGGGACTTGGTTTCGTCCTGCCTCAACTCTTTCTCTCGCCCGCAGGAAGGGTCTGGGAAGGAATGCGGGCGGGATTACTTTTCTTTTTTGCGGGAGTTGGGGCGGACAAAATTACTATTGTATTATATAACAATATTGTTAGAAAATACAATTAAGATTATACTAAATATGTGAATAACTCATCAAAAAAATTAGGTGCAAATATGAAAAAGATCCGTTTGTTAAAACAAATGTCTCAAGGCGACATTTGTCGGAAACTTGGAGTTGATCGTTCATATATTAGTAATGTTGAAAGTGGTAATAAAAACCCAACTCTTTCCACAATTACAAAACTTGCTAGTGCTCTAGGCGTTTCTGTCGATGAATTACTTAAATAAATATGTTGAAAATTAAAGATATTCCTAAAGTTGATAGACCTAGAGAAAAAATGGAGAAATATGGTCCAGATAGATTATCTGATATTGAACTTCTTGCTATTTTACTTCGGGTGGGTACGAAAGAATCAAATGTTTTAAAATTATCACAAAAAATTTTAGAAAAATTTGGAAACGATAAATTTGTCGACGTATCGATTAATGATTTGAAGATTATTCACGGAATTGGTGTTGTTAAAGCATGCGAGATATTGGCATGTTTTGAACTTGGAAGAAGGATGTTGAAAGGTAAAAAAACTTCAATTTTACTTTCCGCGAAAGACGTCTGGGAGAGAATGGAAGATATTCGAGGAAGTAAAAAGGAACATTTTGTCGTTTTTTATTTAGATAGCCGTAATCAGGAAATAAAAAGAGATATTATTTCCATTGGAACACTTAACGAAAGTCTCGTGCATCCGAGGGAGGTGTTTGAGAACGCGATTAAAAATAATGCTGCATCAATCATTATTGCTCATAATCATCCATCAGGAGACTTAGAGCCATCTCAATCTGATATTGAAATTACGAAAAAATTAATTCAAGCGGGAAAAATACTTGATATTAAAATTATAAACCACATCATTGTTTCTGGTGGAACAGATTGTTTTAAAAGTGCAATTTAAATATATGAAAATTATTGAAAAAATTGAGATAAAATATTTTCGCTCATTCGCCGACAAGAAAGTAGAAATTTCAGATTTAAAAGATGTTAATGTTTTTTCTGGTGGCAATGACTCAGGTAAATCGAATGTTTTAAGGGCACTTAACTTATTCTTTAATGAAGAGGTTTCTCATGGTGTTAAATTTAATTTGGAAAAAGACTTTTCAAAAATAACAGAGAAAAATTTTGAATCAACCTTTAAAAAAACGAAGAGAAAGAGAAAATCAGACAAATTTGTATCTATTAAAATCCATTTTTTAAATCCAGATAAGTCAAGAAATTTACCAGAAAAATTTTGGGTCTCAAAAAAATATACTAACACCAATTATCTTTTTGGTGAAAAAGAGTACAAAAAAGAGATTAAAAATAAAGCCAATCAAGTTTCACACTTTTTAAATTCGATTAATTTTCAATATGTACCGGCAATAAAAGATAAAGACTTTTACAATTTTTTAATTGATGAATATCAAAAATCATTAAATCCCGAAACGCGAAAATTAATTCAGGGGCTTGATGAAAAAATAAAAGATGAATCAAGACTTCTTTTTGAAGAGTTTCAAAAAATCACACCTGAGATTAAACGTGCAAATTTTCAGATACCTAAATTTAAGATTGATTTTGCAAAAACATTAAAGGTACAGACTGAAAGTGAAATAGATTTAGAAAGTAGAGGAGATGGCATACAAGCAAAATTTTTGCCACCATTATTAGATGAGATATCCAAAGATAGAAGAAATGTAATATGGGGGTTTGAAGAGCCGGAAAATTCATTAGAATATAAAAATTCTCGTGATTTAGCTGATTCTTTTTTATACAAGTATTCAGACAAAAAACAGATTTTTATAACCACACATTCGAAAGAATTTTTGAGATTAAGAGACGTCAACAAAGTTGCTATTTATCGTATCTTTAAGGATAAATATGATAATAGTTCAAAAATTATTTTGCATAGAGATTTTGAGACCGATGACGACAGAAAGAAATATATTGATAAACAATTAGTTCTTTTTTCTGAAAATATTTCAAAAAATGATAAGCAGACTGTTCTAAATCAAATATTTGACGATTTAGGTATGATAGATGAATCAAAAATAATCTATGATCTTGAAAAGGAATTAAAAGCAAAACCTTCAGAAATCAAGCTAAAAATTAGAGAAATTACACAACAGTCAGAAAAAGTTACACAAAAAAATAATGAATTGAATGAAATTATTAAAAATAATAACAAGCCACTGCTTTTTGTTGAGGATAGCTATGACCAAATATATAAAATTGCATGGTTAAAATTATCGGATAAAGAATGTCTAGAAAATTGTTTTGAAGATGTATTTAATAAGGAATGTAAATTTAGTATTTTTAAAGCAGAGGGAGCCACATGTCTTGCTGGTTTTTTAAGACAGAAAAATATAGATTATTATAAGGATAAAAAAGTAATTGGGTTGTTTGATTTTGATGAAAAAGGCAGAGAGCAGTTTAATTGTATGAGAAACGAAGATTATTGGAAAGTAGAACCAGCTGGTGAGATAACAACAGGAATCTATAAAAAAAGGAATGACCATGAATGTTTTTATTCCCTACTAATACCAATTCCTGAAAAATTAAATAATTTAGCCAATTTATCTTTTCCAAGTTTTATTGAAATTGAGAATCTACTTCCTAGTAGTTTTTTGTTAAAAAATAGTTTTGCTTTAGAATTAAAAACTACAGGAAATACAGATTATATAGAAATTAAAAAAGATATAAAATCTAAAATATGGAAAAGGCTTTTTGATTTATCTAAAAATGATTTTGAAAATTTTAGACCATTATTTAATAAAATAAACGAATTATTTAATATAAAAAATGACTAATATATACCAAACAAAAGAACAGGTTTTAGAAAAGGCAACGACCATTTTGCAAAAATCGTTACGTGGCGTTGTTTCAAAAGAAGTAGTTGAGACTATAGAGAAACAAATTGGAGGATATGGTGTAAAGCGTAAAGGTTTCCTCGGAGATTTAATTGAAAAATATTTTTTTGAGATTAATCCCGGAAATATCAGTGAGCCAGATTTTACAATTGCTGGTGTCGAGCTTAAAACCACTCCGTTAAAAGGAAATTCAAAAAATAAATTTGTTTCAAAAGAGAGACTTGTTTTTTCAATGATTAATTATGATACAGTTGTGAGCGAAACTTGGGAATTAAGTTCTTTTTTAAAGAAAAATAAAACACTGTTATTAATGTTCTATTTGTGGGTTGAAAATCGAAGCATTCTTGATTATGAGTTTAAATTTGTTCATCTACTTAAATTACTCGAGGATATTTCTAGTGAAGATGTATACCAAATTAAAAAAGATTGGGAGTATATTGTGACAAAAATAAAGCGAGGAGAAGCACATTTATTATCTGAAGGAGATACATATTATCTTGGTGCTTGTACAAAAGCGGCAAACAGCCGTGTGGTACGAGACCAGCCTATGAACCGCACCCCAGCAAAACCGAGAGCTTTTTCTTTTAAACAACAATATATTAACTATCTTATTAAAACAAAGCTATTAGGGGAAAAATCAGACACAGATTCAATTTTCAAGAGACAGAGGAGGTTAGAGACTATAGAAGATGTCGTTAAAGAAAAATTTTCTTCATATATTAATAAAACAGACAAATATATACTAACCAATTTAAATTCTGAACTTGGCAAAAAGGCTAAAAGTTACAAGAGATTAATTGTAAATCAGATTCTAGGAGTAAAATCAAATAATATTGAAGAGTTGGAAAAAGCAAACATTACACTTAAAGTAATTACACTTGAGCCAACAGGTACATTGAAAGAATCTATTTCTTTTCCAGCTTTCGATTATAAAGATTTAACTAATCAAATTTGGTATGATGCTGACGATGAAACTATGGCAGACTTTCATTTACAGCTTGAGACTAAGAAGTTTCTATTTGTTGTCTTTCAAAAACAAATAAATAGTGAGGATATAATTCTTAAAAAAACAATGTTTTGGAATTTCCCAATGAAGGATATTAATGAAGTTGAACGTGTTTGGCAGGAAACAATTAATTGTATTAACGACGGTAGATATGAAGATTTGCCTAAAATGAGTGAGAGTTTTGTTGCACATGTTCGTCCACATGGTAAAGATTCCACAGATACTATCGAAACACCACAGGGGACTAAAGAAATGAAGCGTTGTTTCTGGTTAAATGCTAAATATATACAACAAGCCATAGAAAACGACAGAGATTAAGCTTGATCAATTTAATATAATCTGATAGACTTAAAACATGAAGAAAATAAGAGTTGTAGAATTATTTGCTGGTGTTGGAGGTTTTCGTCTCGGACTCAATTCTGCAAGTAATGAAAAAGTTAAATATGAACATGTTTGGAGTAGTCAATGGGAACCAGGTGCGGTTACTCAGCATGCGTCTCAAATATATATTAAACAATTTGGATCTGACAATCATTCTTGTGAAGATATTCAAAAAGTGGTAGAAAATAATTTTGAAAAAATACCAAATCATGATTTGTTAGTCGGTGGATTCCCTTGTCAAGATTATTCAGTTGCGAGAACAGCGAATCAGGCAAAAGGGATTAAGGGCAAAAAAGGTGTCTTGTGGTGGTCTATATTTAATATATTAAATAAAAAAAATAAAAATTCTCCAGATTTTCTGATGCTAGAAAATGTAGATAGGTTATTAAAATCCCCTTCAGGTCAAAGAGGTAGAGATTTTGCAGTAATGTTAGCCTCACTTGATAATTTGGGATATGCAGTAGAATGGCGTGTTGTGAATGCTGCTGATTACGGATTTCCTCAAAGAAGGAGAAGAGTTTTCATTTTGGGTTATAAAAAGGGTACTAAAATTTACGATTCAATTATAAAAATAAAAGATATAAAGAGATGGATATTAAAAGATGGAGTAATTGCTAACGCGTGTCCTGTAAAAGATACAGTTTCAAATTTGAATGATTTTACGATTGGGGGAGACTTAGAAAAAATTTCTAAAAATTTTTCATCTAATAAACCAACAAAAAGCCCGTTTGAAAATTCAGGATTAATGATCAATGGTAAAGTTTATACAACTAAAACAATTCCAGAATATAATGGGAAGAAAATTTTACTAAAGAATATCATTGTCGAGGACGAATCAAAGATTCCATTAGAATTTTTTATAAAAGAAATCGATAAAAAAAGATGGGAATATTTAAAAGGGGGAAAGAAAGAAGCTAGAAAATCTAAAAGTGGATTTGAGTATAATTATTCTGAAGGACCTATGGTTTTTCCGGATTCTTTAGATAAACCATCAAGAACAATAGTCACTGGTGAAGGAGGGAGTTCTCCATCGAGATTTAAGCACGTTATTAAAACAAAATCAGGAAAGTTGAGAAGACTCACTCCTCTCGAATTAGAAAGATTAAATATGTTTCCAGATAATCATACAAAAATAATGAGGAATGGAAATATAACTCCAGATGTTAAGAGAGCTTTTATTATGGGAAATGCTTTAGTTGTGGGGGTTATTGGAAGGTTAGGAAAGGCCCTAGCTAGTTTCATATAGATAAGTAAACTTTAGGTGTATTTCTATGATTAAAATATTTACACAAAATCTACCATTACAACTTTCACTACAGATACAAGGGCTGTATGAAAGTTATTTGCCTATTTTTAAATCATACGCAGATAGCAATAGTATTCATTATTTTGAAATTAAAAATAATTTCGATATAAGTTGTTTTGTTTTAATATTAGCCATTTTTTACAAAACCGTGGTAATCCCACTTAAAGAAGGAGGTTTGTGTTTTAATAATTTTCAAGATAAAGATATGATTTCAAAAATCCAGATTGGAAAATATTTATTTTCTGATAATGATAGGGGGAAAATACAGAGTATGTATTCTGAATTACAAGTGGTACTCGAAAGGTATCATATACCAGAGTACATGTTACTTTTTAGTGATATCAAAGACTTTGCTAGAAATTTAAATTCATATTTAAGCAATAACAATGTCTAAAAAGATAACCCCATTTAAGAATGCATCAGTAATTATTAGAGATATTGAATTATTCCTAAATAAGTATTCTACATTATTTAAATCTCAGGGTACTAGAATTAGTCATTTTTTTGAAATGAGTTGTTATAATAATGTTGTTAAATTTTATGAGAACAACGGTTTTAGGGTTCTACCGCAGAATCTTAATAATAGAATATTCCGATACAAAATATCAGCAGCAGGAAATCCAGATAATTTTTCACATTTTACTGTAAGTAAAAGTTTTAGAAATGTTTTTTATGATTTTGAGATTCATCATAATCTATCAATTGAATGTGCCTATGAAGAAGATATTTTTTATACAGCAGATATATCTGTAATTAAAAAAGATTCGATAGAAAGAACCAACCCATCAACATATTTAGTTAAAAGGAGCTATTGTAAAAGTAAAAATTTAGAAACTTTTTTTGAAGTAAAACACTTAGCGCCATTTCCAGAGTTACTGTTTTCGTTTACGGGAATCCCCGATAATTTTTTAACGAAAGAACCGAGAGATTACGCAATTAAACATCTTGCACCGTCATTGTTAATGTCAGGACGTGCAAATTTCCACGCCGAGAAAATCAAAAAGTATCTTGAGAGTCGTTATGAAATTAATATAATTTTAAATCTTTTTGGCACACCATCTGCTGTATATTCGAAAAAATATAATAAGAAAAAAATTGGGACTTTGTTATAGTTTAAAAAAACAAATTATTTTTTTTATGTTAAACTATCCTTATGCCCGATGATAATCAAACCCAAGATATAAACGCTGTGCCCACAGAAACTCAAACTCCCGAAACACCGACTTCTACACCCATTGAGCAATCTATTCCTACAACAGATTCCACACCCTCCGACATGCCATCAGAGCCTCAAAATGGCTCACAGGACGTAATTGATACACCAGTGGTCAAAGATGATAATGGAGCGGTTATTTCTGAATTGGACAAAACCCCCAGTGAGACCGAACAAGTTGCATCCCAAACGGAGGCTCAAACTGAGCCTATTTCTGAACCTGCACAAGTTATTGAAGCAGAAAATCCAGTAGTTTCGCAAGCCCCAACACCTCAAATGTCCACGTTTGAGCCGTTAGCTTCAAATAATCATATGAGTGAACTTCTAGAAAAAGAACACGAAGCAATAAATAATAAAAGACAAAAAAGACTTGATAGCATTATGAATTTGTTTGCGAAGCAAACAAATATAACTAATGATGAAGTAGAAAAGTTTCTTCATGTATCAAACGCAACAGCAACAAGATATCTTTCTATTCTGAAAAAAGAAAATAAAATTTTGCAAAATGGGAAAACTGGGAAAGGTTTTTTTTATACATTAATAAAATAAATATTTTAAATATATGAAAATAATTTTAGTTGATGCAGTACATACATTTGTTGTAAAAATTGAAAACGGATATGAAATTTATCAGCCAATGCAAAAAATGCTTGACGAATTTCCAAATACAAAAGTAATTCTCACTAATGCAAACGATGATGAGTTAATAAAATTCGAATTAGATAAAATGCCGTACGAAGTTTTTACGTGTAAACATAATCCAGATAAGACAAATTCAGAATATTTTAAAAAAATGTTAGAACATCTTAAACTAAAATCTGACGATGTTGTATATTTTGAACATAGTCTAGATGCAATAAAAAGTGCTCAGTCTGTAGGTATTAAAACTTATTATTGGGATTGCGAAAAAAAGCCATTGAGAGAATTGTGTATTTTTTTGGAACAGACTATTTAATTTAATTTTGGGAGTCACTCGTTTCTGCGAGTGATTTTTTTGTGCGCGCACGGTGGGTGGGGCAAGCACATGTACTGCATTGAGTCCTCGGACATTTCCGCTAGGGCGTCCATGAATAAAGGATGAGCGCCGTCTCTGTCGAAGTCACAGAATATAATAGCGAAAGCGACACCACTAACTCTAATATGAAAAAGTGAAGAGGGGTTGTGCGAGGGCGGACTCCGAAGGTAATCAAGAAAGAAAACAAAACTCCAGAATATAACTAAACTTTCTAAAGCAAGAATACTCAAAACTAAGATAACGAGGAGGAGTCCCGAAGCTGGGGAGAAGACAACTTCTTCTCCCCAACTAGTCGCAGGCGTTTTTCCGAACGGCTCAAACGTGGACGTTTGAGCCGTTCGGAAAAGAAACGCCTGCACATAGGAACTTAGGCGCGAGTAGCCCTAGCGGAAATGTCCGAGGCGTATGCCG
>CAINLW010000007.1 GCA_903850545.1 uncultured bacterium | reverse complement strand
CTTATTTATTATTAATTAATATAATTATAGTATACTGTAAAATTTAATAATTTGCATTCTTACTAATACCCTTTCTTCTCTTTCCACAAAATAACGCACGAAGTAAGGAAAGATAACAGAAAAATTACAGAACCGTAGAAACACGGGGTAAGAAACGGATTGGTCATCGGACTTCCTGAGCAACCGATTTGACTACCATGGAAATAATCAAGGTAAATCTTTGTAAAATTACTAAAGCCAAAAATCGTACCGCCAAAAAGGAACCATGATAGATATTTTTCATGAAGAAATTTTTGATCGATTCTTTCTTTTTTTAGAAGAAGCAAAGAAAAGCCAAGCGCTCCAAAAAATCCGATGGCACCATAGAAACATGGTGTCAGAATGGGGTTTGGAGTTATACAATTCTCAATTTTAAAAATTGTTCCTTCTAATCCATAGAAACGAGCAAAATCATTATTTACGGCAAGCCACGAGACTATCGTGCCAACAAAGAGAACAAATGCTTGAATAAGATAGTATTTCTTCATTCAATAATTATATCATAAAAAAACACCCCGCCGAGTGGCGGGGTGTATATATCTTATGTTAAACGCGAAAACGTTCTACAAACATTTCCAGGTCAGCTAGAGTATTCTTTTTATTCACGGCACAACGCACCGCTCCAATAATTACTTTTAATGGAATTTTTGTAGCGGGTGTGTTTGGAGAAGTTCTGCTACCATTCAACAATTGCCCTGCTTTTATGACGCAGTGCCAATTGGGAACACTCTCAATACATCCTTCACGAACTAATTCATCCGAACTTATCTTGTCTGTTTTTTTAGAAATTTTTCGTTCCAGCAATCGTATGAGAACGACAAGCTTTGAAAGATCTAAATTTTCCTTTTGATTGGTAAAGATTTGAACTTGTTCGGTCGTCGGACTTTTTTGAATAATTATATCTGCACGACCGCCTTCTTTTGTGCGAAGATATTTTGAGATAACTCCGCAATCTGTTTCTACAACAGCGAGGGATATTTCTCCAATTTGTTCGCGATACGCCGTTTCCGCAGCTTTTGGGGCAGCCACCATGAACTCATATTGTTCTTCAAGTTTTAACTGAAGAGCTGTAAAAAGCCAATCAATGGCCATAAGCGAATCTTTTTGAACGAGAAGTTTCATCAATGATGAAATCTCAAACGGCTGTCCGACCGGGTTAAGATCGACATTGGTAACAAATTTCAAGATCTGGCGCAATTCAGGATTCTTTTCGATTCCCAAATCTTTTGCAACCAAGGAAGCCACGCACTCCCCTTCTTTTCGTCCATTGTTCCCTGCGGTCGCATGTTCATCAAATCTTCCGCCACCAACACCAAGAAGCAAATATCCTGTTCTCTCGTAATTTTCTGCAGTGGTGGTAAATTCATTTTCACGAAGAAACAAAATATTTCGATTTTCGATAATATCTTTTACTCCGGGATATTTTTCTTCCCCATATTTCCAAAGAAGAAAGATACCGACGCCTTCATCAAGGTGCGGCTGTGGGTGTGTAATAATCCCCATACACTTTTTCATAAAACCTCCTCAAAATTTCAATGTACGATAGGTAATTGACTCTTTTAATAATACCATAATTTGAGTATTTAGTCAATTTGTTTGGTGTGAGGGAGAGGAATCTTTCTCCTTACAGGAGCGATACATGTTTTATACCTCACTTCGCTGACCTCGGCTCGTTACGGTATATTCAACATCTTCAAATCCTCACGAAAGAGAAGCAGTTCTCTTTCTTCCAGGGGCACAAAAAAATCCGCAATGCGGATGATTTTTTTGTGCCCGGGAGAGGACTTGAACCTCCACACCTTGCGGCACATCCACCTCAAGGATGCTTGTCTACCAATTTCAACACCCGGGCATGGGTGAGATAAATATAGTATGCACTATTTATTATTTTATTTCAAGTACTCGTTATCACCCATAAATAATGTTACCGAACATCCAGCGGATATCCCATAAATAGGTTACCGTAGTTGTCATATGAAT
>CAINLW010000006.1 GCA_903850545.1 uncultured bacterium | reverse complement strand
TAAATCAACCTTAGGTAATTCAATGTTTTTTACGATGCTGTCTATATAAAAACCAGTGCCACCACAAATTATTGGTGTTTTGCTTTTAGAAATTATTTTTTCTATTGCTTTTTCGGTAAGTTCCTTGTATTTAACAACTGAAAAAAAAGTTTTTGGATTTACAACATCGAGAAGATGGTGAGGAATTCCTGACATTTCTTTTTTTGTTATTTTACCACTTCCAAGATCCATACCTTTATATACTTGGCGTGAGTCTGCACTAATTATTTCTCCATTGAATTTTTTAGCAATTTGAACTGCAACGTCGCTTTTACCGGTTGCGGTTGGGCCGAGAATGACGATGATTTTAGGTTTCATTGATTATAATAAAGACCGTCATGGTGACGGTTTTATTAGGTTAAATTCTTATTTAGTTCTTCTGATTACGTTGTTTAATACCTTTATCCATTTCATTTGATCCTCTGGGAAACCTCTTTTCCCTTGGTCCTCAAGGCCTTTAAGGGCTGAGTTTCTTATATCTGCAATGTCATCTGGCGACAATTCAATTTTGTTAATTATAGAGACTGTATCACTTGATATTGCAGCGCCTTGATCAGCACAATTCATAAGAGTATCTCTTACTTGTTCTGCTGTGACACTAACCATTTCATGTAGTTCTGCAAAACTATAAATCTTTTTATTTTTTTCAATATCACTCATGTTTTTATTGATTAATTTAGTAATACGACCATATTAACATTATGGAATAACTATTACAAACAAGTTAAATGAAAAGATTGGTAATTCATAGTTAGGTTTTACTTCGTTTCGTTTTGCCCATTAAGATAAAAAACCCTTTTTAGTAATATTGCGCAAACTAAGTAGTTTAATATCACAAAACCACTTTGTGTTTTCTGGCACAAATGAAAAAAGCGCCTTTAAAAGCGCATTTTTCATTTGTGCCGGAAGAGGGACTCGAACCCTCATGACCTTGCGATCGATAGATTTTGAGTCTATTGCGTCTACCAGTTCCGCCATCCCGGCATGTCCAGTCATAATATACAATTTATCAACAAAAATCAATTCACCCGTTAAAGTTTTTACTAACACATTTCTGTCTATTTGTTTAAAAAATAATGAAATAGTTTATGAAAATTAGTCGTTCAAAATACCACATTTTTGTTTATAGTAATATAGACAGAAATGCAGAAAAAGTTGATTGGTAAATTGATAAAATAGATATATAATGTATTTATGTTTTACATAAGGTGCGATTACAAAATAAAGGTCAATAACTTTTTTATTAGTAAAAATTTTCTCGGGTAAATGACACAATTTTTTAGCGATTCGATTTTTTGGTTAGAAACAGAAAAAATTAAACCAAATCCTTTTCAACCAAGAAAAGAATTTGATGAAACAAGATTGAGAGATTTAGCAGAATCCATAAGACAATATGGAGTTCTTCAGCCCATTGTAGTTACAAGAAATGAGGTAAAAAAAGACGATGGTGGAATTGCAGTTGAATACGAGTTGATTTCTGGAGAAAGAAGGTTGCGTGCATCAAAGATTGCCGGCATTCCTCAAATTCCTGCAGTAATTCGTTCAAATGATGAATCGAATTTGATGAAACTCGAATTAGCTATTATAGAGAATCTTCAGAGAGAAGATTTGAATTGTGTAGATAGAGCAAAAGCGTTTCAGCAATTAGTTACTGAGTTTGGTTTTAAACACACTCAGATTGCGGCAAAAATGGGCAAGAGTAGGGAATATGTATCAAATAGCCTGAGAATACTTGCTTTGCCAGAACATATGATTTTAGCTGTTTCAGAAGGTAAGATTTCCGAGGGTCATACAAGACCCCTTCTTATGCTTACAGAAAGAAAAGACGAACAAGAAACTCTTTTTAAAGAAATCATCTATAAGAAAATTACTGTTCGAGATGCTGAAATAATCGCAAGAAAAATCGCTGTTGAAAGAGCAAGAAAGAAAGAGACCGTATTTGATCCTGAGATAACAGCGCTTGAAGAAAAGTTTACAGAATCTTTGGGTACCAGGGTTCATATTGAAAAGAGCGAAAAAGGTGGAAAGATAACGATAGATTTTTTTTCAAATGATGATGTGAGAGCCATCTTAGATTTGCTAAGTACAAAAGATAAAAGAAAAGTTGATGAGCTTATGAATAGACATATTGCTTCTGTTCAGGAAGTAAATAATGCGCAAAAGATTACCGAAGAGCAAGCGCCTATGATTGATGATAGAAGTGCAAATGAAAAGAAAGAGGAAGAGGAAAATGAAGATTTGTATTCGGTGAAAAATTTTAGTTTGTAATGTAAAAACCGGCTTAATGGTACTTTTGTGAGGCTAGAATTTACCTCCCAACAATGTTTTCACAATTTTAATTTTCTGTTCGTGCGAAAGTCCAGTATGTACCGCAATTGAGGTTTTCACTTTCTTGAACGAACCATCAAGCGAGTTTGTTGTATTAGGAATATGAAGTTCAGGATATCTTTCAAAAGTAAATAAAT
>CAINLW010000005.1 GCA_903850545.1 uncultured bacterium | reverse complement strand
TTTTCCTGTTTTCAGCATTGGGACACCCTATAAAAGATTGACTATATTATAAAGTTCTGCTTGCTCTGCATCCATTTTCAAAAGGTTTGATTTTGTATGTTTAGATTCAGGCAGCATGTATGTTATTTGATACATATTATGAGTTAATTCGACAGATCTTTTTACTGATAGTGTTGATTTAGCTTGTTTCAATATCCTTTCCAGCTCCTTGTAAATACAATATGCTGTGAATGAAATACAAATATGAGCCTCAATTCTACTTTTTAGCCTGTGATATATTGGCCTTATTCGCAAATCTGTTTTTGACATTCGAAATGCTCGTTCTATATTCCATAGGCTTTTGTAATTTTCAATTACCTCATCATTTGTGAGTTTTGTATTTGTAACATAACCTTTTAGACCATCCCAGATAGCATCGCCTTTGTATTTCTCGTAATCAATTGCAATACTAATTTCACCTTCCATTTTCAAGTATTTGTTGTAACCTCGGTTGTTTATATTCGATTTGGTCAACTTTCCTGCTCTGATTTGTTTCTCGAGCCTTTGTAAGCCTCTGTTACGATTGTGTTGGTCTTTTATTGCCCTTTTATTCGAGAATGCAACAATCAGTCTTGTTGTTTCTGACTTATTGATACAAATTGTTTGTCCATTGGAAAGTTCATATTCAAAGATTAGCTTCTTTATTTTATCGGGTTCGTTTTTTATTCTTGCCCCCAATATATATTCATATCCCTTAGCTTCTAAGGCTTTTATATTATCAGATGACAGCAAGCCTGCATCGGCAACAACAATCGGTTTGTCCAAATTAAACTTGGCACTTATCTTCTCAAGAAATGGAATCAATGTGTGCCCTTCAAATATATTTCCTTCATAAATATCATAACCAATTGCGTAACCTCCTGTTCCGACCAACAATCCAAGAAAAATCTGTGGGTTACTGTGTTTACCATCTTTGCTAAAACCAGTTTTACGTAAATCGTCCTCATCTTCGGCTTCAAAATATAAGGTGGTCATATCATAAAACACAACACTTATTTTACCCTCCAAAACTTTCAGTGTATGTGCATAAGAAATTTGCTCTACTTGTTCTTTCAATTCCTTATTCAATTTGTCTAAAAAACGATAAACCTTGTCAACATCCATAGTTAATCCATGATAACGATATAAATAATCTACCGTTTTCAACTTACTTAGTGGATAGGCTATACGAGCAATTACTAAATGTCGAAAAAGTTCCTGTTGTATTGATCCAAAACCAATTTTATTGTAAAGTTTTCCAAAAATAAGTTCTGGCCCAACAATAAGAATACTGGCATTACTCAGATTCGAAAATACCTGTTCAATCTGTAAGTCATTTTCCAAAATAAATAATCCAGGTTGTTTTGATAATCGTTCTATCTCCTGTTTCCCTAAATAATTGAGTTTGATTAATTCTTGTTCAGTTTTGCCGTTGCCAATTGTTTGTAAAACCTTGTATTTACCTCGTAATTTTTGGATAATTTGAACACTGACGCTGCCTGATTTATTCTTCTTTTCTCGTAAAAACATGACTTTCGATATTTGGGACACCCAAAATTACAAAATATATTTTATTATACCTTGATTTACTGTAAATTATAAATGTTAATTATTTATGTGCGGAAAACAGG
>CAINLW010000004.1 GCA_903850545.1 uncultured bacterium | reverse complement strand
TACTGCCAAGCTTTTCTATGGAGAAGTGCGGGGTCATCAATGGTTACTCATTCTCAAAAATACTTTTTTCCTGAAAAAGCTTCTTGAGTCTTGGCAATTCACGTGGCGAAGCATCCAGTGCCTCCATGAATACAGCCCATTGCTCCCCATCAAGTTGAAATGAACGACGGTCTGCCAAGGTTTCCTCAGCCCGAGAAAGGGCGCTCTCAAGCACAAACTCACTGACGGAGCGTTGTGCTGCAGCTGCTGCACTCCGAAGCATCTGCTTCGCCTGCTTGGAGAGACGAAGATCAAGTTTTTCGCTTCTGGTTGTTGTTGCCATAGGTAAAGGTGTCATGGTTCTGCTTCTCCGATAATATACCAGAAACGTCAGACATTGTCATGACAAAGAATTTTCTTCGGCAGACTTAAGCCTGTTAAAATAGAAAAGAACTCCACTGAGAAAAAGAGGGATTAGTGAGGGGTTGTTGGAAGAAGTGTGCGTTATGGATAACTTCCTAGGTACTCATTAAAGAGCAGATTATCCAGAATTGGATCAAGAAGAGTGAATCGGATATCTTACCAGATTGGAGCCCGGAGAGGAGTCCACGACTTATGTAAGTGACAGTTTTTTAAAAACTTTGATTACATTTCTAAAGGATTTTCCAAAAGAACTTGTAATTTGGCCAGATTAATTTAAAAGTTTTTATAGAAATAGATAGTTTAGATCATACTATAAGAAAACAAAGAGAGAAAAATGAACATCCGCTGAGGATATGTGCTACCTACCTTGATATTGATCAAGCCATATTAAGCAGAATTGAGAGAGGACAGCGCAAACAGTCCCACGAAAAGGATCTAAATTTTGCAAACTATATAGGGCTAAAAAAGCTGATTTATTAGTTACATGGCTTTCGCACAAATTGGTTTCGGAAGTTTTGATCGAACAAATGGCGATAAAAGAATTGCAAATAGCGGAAGATAATATAAATTAGTTTAAAAAGGGGGAAATGATTTCAAGGACATCAAATATTTATTCCGAATCATCGGAACTGACCATTCTTGAAGATGGCAACCAATTAAAATTAGAATTTGCATCCAATAGAAAAGGATATGAATTAGAAACACCTGAAAAAATAGCAGTTGATACCTCAAATATTTACAAGCCTATTCAATACTTAGGCGCTAAGCATAGACCTCTTCCAATTATTCTTTCTAAAACTCTAGAAGCAATCAAACCGGACACTTTTGTTTTTGATATATTTTCCGGAAGTTCGGCAGTGTCGCAAGTTTTCAATTTGAATGGTCTGAATGTAATTTCAAATGATGCTATGCAATTCAATTCTGCTTTTGCAAAGACACTATTAAACATTGATAGAGAGGAAACAGATTTAAAAAGTATTCCGTTTATAATAAAAGAACTCGAAGCCTTCAGACTCAAAAATGAGTTTGTAAGCCCTTTTGAAGAATTAATAATTGAAGAGAAGAAATTACTTGCTGAAAGAAACACAAAAAAACTTCTTGAACTGTATTCGGGATTGCCACAAGTGAACAAAGTTCATTTTTTGAATGGAAACAACATACACCACCAGACAAAATATATACTTAGCAACATTGGCAAGTCAGCAATCAAAAGTGTTCCGCTAATAGCAAACTATTATGCAGGTTCATATTTTAGTATTACGCAAGCATTGGATTTAGACAGATTGAGAAATGGAATTGAGTATTTATATTTTGAAAATGATATTTCAAAGTGGCAACACAATTTTCTTTTAACTTGCTTACTCAATGTTTCTTCAAAGATTGTTTACACCGCAGGAAAACATTTTGCTCAACCAATCAAAAAGGAAAACACTTTGAAGACAGAAGTTCTTCACAGAAGATTTTATGATGACAGATTAAAGATTGTCTGGAATGAATTTTTAAAAAGCTACTCCTCGCTTTCGTTGGTTTCTGAAAATAATAATTTCTCTACTAGAAATATTGCTTTCTCTGAAACAATGGAAGAAATTATTTCTAGATCTTCGACACTTCCTAAAATATCAGTAATTTATGCAGACCCACCATATACAGCACAACAGTATTCAAGATACTATCACATACCTGAAATAATTTTCAACTATAAATATCCTCAATTACAAGTTGTAGACGGCAAGATTACAAGCGGCTTGTATCCTGATGGCAAATTCAAATCAAGATTTTGTTCCAAAAGAGATGCCTATTTTGCTTTTTCTGATTTGTTCAAGTTGGCAGTTGAGCTCGACAGCAGTTTAATAATTAGTTATTCATCTTCACTTTCCGAGGAAACCGGGAATATGCGAATGATTGAACTTGAGCAAATCATTGAATTAGGGAATAAATATTTAGCATCATGCACTCTTGAAGTATTAAAGTTTAATTTTCAATACAGACAGTTAAACACTTCCAAGAGAATTATTCAAGCAAAAGACGATAAGGAATTTTTAATTGTATTCAAACAGCCAAGAAATTGATTCAACGATATTTAGGAAATAAAAACTCAATCATAGAGCCAATTTTAGAAGAAGTTAGGAGCGTTTGTAATTATGGCGATTGGGTTTGTGATATTTTTTCAGGAACACTTTCAGTCTCAATGGCTCTTAAAAGAAACGGCTACCGTGTAATTTCAAACGACATAAATAAATTCTCATATTCATTCGGAATAAGTTTTCTTAAAAATAATTCCATTCCTGTTTTCAATTTAAAGTCACTGAAAGTTGATGAATCAAAATACAGTATCGGAATTAACAATACATCTCTTGACTTGAAAAGCAAAGAAGGTTTTTCTTTCCTTAACAAAAAAAAGCACCATTCTGCTTACAAAAAGTTAGAGACGCTTATAAATTATTTGAATCATCTCACAGTTTCAGAATTACCAAAGGAATACCGAAGATCTTTTTTCTTCGATACATACACACCAGAAGGAAAGAACAGTTATTTTAAAAGTTTACGAGGTACATGCGGGAATAGAAAATTCTTTACCCCCGAAAATGGAAAAAGAATTGACCTTATCCTAAATAAGATTTTACAATGGAAAAAGGAAGTTTTGTTGAATGAACTTCAATACAATTTGCTTGTAAGTATATTTGCTGAATCACTTGAAAAAGTTAGCAATACACACGGAACATTTCATGATTTCCCAAGAGATATGTTTGATTCTAGATCATTGAAAAGATTATTTCTTCGTATACCACCACTTGACGATGTGCTTTCCACAAAACAAAAACATATTGTTGGAAAAGAAAGAGATTCATTAGAGTTTATCAAGGAAGTAAGACCTCATAAGTTAATTTATATCGACCCGCCTTATAATTTTCGACAATACTCTTCTTACTATTTTATGTTGAATCTTATTTGCGATTATTGCGAAATGGAATCACCAGAAGATTATTTTAATAATGTTGAATTTGTTAGGGGCCAAAATTTAGATAAAGATTTCAAATCTACTTTTTGTCAAAATCATCTTTTTATTCCTTCACTTGAAAGTCTGATAAAAAATGCTAAAACGGAATATGTTTTAATGAGTTATTTTAACGGAAGAAATCATTCAAACAACAACATTCCAGTAAAGAATAAAAATGGAATCGATAAAATTGAAACCTTCTTTAATAGTGATATTTTTGTTACCGGATCATTTAAAATGAAGCCAGTTAAACGACTAAATTACCAGAGTTTCAATGGTCATAAAGCACAAGAGTTAAACGAATATTTATTTTGCGCTAAGAAGAAAAACTAAGTAATAGTATGATTTGGTTCTCAAAGATAAACAGCGAAGCATTTAAGGATTGGCTAATTTCCTTCGGTTCAGGTAGTGCAATAAGACCAGGAAAGCCACTTGACCCATTTGTTTCCTCCATGCGGAAGTTCAATAATGCTCATACATGGATGAAGCAAGTTACAGACAACGGAATATTGAATTTACCGACAGCAAGAGCAACTGACCAAGCAATGATTGATTTGAGAAGCTGCCATTTATTAGACCTATCCAATATTCAGCTTACAGCTTTAGGCAAACTTACATTACATGATTGGATAAAGTTTTCAATCCCCGATGGAGATGCAACTTATGAAATTCATCGTTGCCTTTTGCTTCTCATAAATGCATTAAAATTAAACGATAGACTTTACAGGGACTTTACTGATTATTGGCGAGAGTTAAGAAAATCATACTCTTTTAATCACTTCATTTCTATTCCTGAACATCTTTATTTTTTTACTTTTTTCAACAAAACTCATCAAGGTTACAATCCTTATGAAGTTATTAAAGGTTTGCGGATGACAGATGTGGATTTTCCAACAGCAATAGATTGGGAGGTAATAAAGAGATATTACAACGATAGACTACTAGCAAGAGCAGCAGAAAACTTTAAAAAAGCAATTGATGGAATAGTTGCTAGACAAGGAAGATCCAATTTTGCAACAGCGCTAGAAATAATTACAAACATTGTTGACGCTCAAGCAACCATTACTGACTTATCAATAGAGAATAGTAAAAAGGATATTCTTAGAAACATTATATTAGAACTTTCAAATATTAACAATATGCCTCTAAATCAAATTTTATATGGGCCTCCTGGAACAGGGAAAACTCACAATGCAATCAATCATGCGCTTTCAATTGTTACTTTGAGACAAGTAAATGAGTTAATTGCAGAACAAAAAGCAGACCCTACAAAACGAATCGAAGCTAAAAAACAATTTGATGACCTTGTTGCAAATGGTCAAATACAATTTGTCACTTTTCACCAATCTTATTCTTATGAGGACTTTGTAGAAGGAATCAAATCTGTAGTTAATGCGGAAGGACAAGTGGAATACATAATTGAGGATGGAATCTTCAAAAGAATTTGTCATGAAGCAGGCAAAAGAAGTTCTCCGTCTTTAAGTTTTGAAGATGCCTATGATTTGTTTGTCGATGAAGTTGAATCCAAAGGAGATACGTTTGAATTAAAATCATTGGTTCAAAGAAAACCTTTCAATGTAAAGATGAGTTCTTTAGGAAATTGCAGAGCAATTCCAAAAACTAAAGACGCGACTGAAATGACTATCACTAAAAGCAACTTGAAGTCATACATTGAAAGCGGTATTATTAAAGATTGGAAAACTTACACTACAACGATAGGGGAATACATAAAAGATAAATATATTTCTAAATCAAAAACAGTTGATAATTCAGATAAAAATTATGTCTTGATAATTGATGAGATTAACAGGGGAAATATTTCTAAAATCTTTGGAGAACTAATAACTCTAATTGAAAAATCAAAGCGCCTGGGTGAAACAGAAGCATTGAAAGTGAAACTCACCTATTCTGGAGCTGAAAGCCAGGATGATTTCGGAGTACCAAATAATCTGTTTATTTTAGGGACAATGAATTCAGCAGACAAGTCAATTGCACTTGTTGACACTGCTTTAAGAAGAAGATTTGATTTCATTGAATATGCAGCAGACCAAACATTATTGCCCAATAATGTTGAAGGCATCAATCTTCAAGAACTTCTGAAAACAATAAACTCAAGAATTGAAATTCTCTTAGACAAAGACCATAAGATTGGTCATGCCTACTTCATTAATGTTGGATCAAAGAATCAGTTATGTGAGGTTTTCAGAAACAGAATTATTCCGCTACTAGAGGAATATTTCTTTGCCGACTATGAAAAGATTCAACTTGTATTAGGGGACAATACAGAGTTTAACAAAGCAAAAGAAAACAGAGTACTTGTAAGTAATCCGCCATCTGATCAAAGAAATCTTTTCGGCAAAGACATTGACGGCTTTGAAGAGAAAACAATTTATCAGTTGAATGAAAATATTTCACTTCAAAAGTATGACGATGTACCAGTTGATTTTTTCACTTCCATTTACATTAAAACACCAAAGTAGGTTTTAAATTGAAGAACGCATCCTACAACATTTGTGAGTTTGGCATTATTCGTTCAAAAGAGGATTACTGCGAAACTGAAAACTCTCCTTTGGAAGAGATTTACTTGCCATTAAATCATTTCGATTCTCTTTATAAATATATTTCGAATAATCAAGATGATTCAAAAGATAGTGAAAAACCTTTTTCTCTTTCAACAAAAGGAAAGAGGCGACAAATCAGAGTTAAAAATTATGTTGGGGTAATTGAAACCAAAGACGGATTGCATCTTGAAATTCTCCCTAAGATTCATTTAAATAAAAGTTCTAACGAAGAAGCAGAAACTAAGAAAGTTTTTCTAAGGATGTTAAAGCATTTGAAAAACTCACCGTTTGTGAATATAAGCGAAGCACATTTGGAAACGCTAAAGGACTTTTCGATTCTTGAAGTATTTATTAAATCCTACATTACAGAAGTTGAAGCCAAACTTCAATACGGCATAAAACACGATTACATTCTTTACGAAAATAATATATCTTTATTAAAAGGGAAGTTGAAAATCTCAGATAATATCAAACAAAATCATTCTGATAAAGCACATTTTTATTGTGAGTTTTCGGAATACTCCCCAAACATTTCGTTGAATAAAATAATCAAATCAACACTTTTGAAGTTGTTAAGAATTTCAATCAGCTATCAGAATATTTATTCAATCAACAAAATACTTTCACATTTGGAAGATATTGATAGCTCAAAAGACATTCAAAATGATTTCTCCAAAATAAATTCCAACAACAGATTGCTTCTGAATTACAAAACAGTAGTTGAGTGGTCAGAAATTTTTCTGATGAATAAATCTTTTACAAATTTCAAAGGTGACAATTTGAATATTGCAATTCTTTTTCCAATGGAAAAAATTTTCGAAGATTACTTGGCTTATCTGTTCAACAAATATTCAGAAGGTTACAAAATTAAAACTCAAGACAAATCCTATTTCTTAATTGAAGAACATAGAAACAAAAAGTGTTTTGGCTTACAACCTGATATTGTTATTGGCAGCGAAACGTTAAATCAAAAAGTGATTGATACTAAATGGAAATTGCTTGATGAGAATGCAGACAGGAAAAACTACAATATTTCACAAGCAGACATGTATCAGTTATATGCTTACGGGAAAAAATACTCAACAAAAGCACACGAACCAAGATTAGTTTTGCTATATCCGAACAATCCAATGTTTACTGAAAAACTTGATCCTTTTATGTATGAAGGAGATTTGAAGCTTGAGGTAGTTCCATTTGATTTCACTAAAGATGAAAAAAAACAAATAGAATACATTATCGGACTATAATAGCCAATACGTTTGCAAGAACATTACGATAGCCCATTAGCATCAATATGCATAAGGATAATTACTGGGCTTTTTCTGCTGTGGTAGTTTCCGCATTGATACTGATCCTGCACAGGTTCTTTGCCTCCATTTCACAGGATGCATTGCAGAATATTAATCTGATTGAGAATATTAACTTGAGCTTTGCAAGGTGAATGCGGGGCAAAGCTGCGCGATTCAATAGTAAGTATTTGATATACACCGTTCAGTAAAATATTTTATGTAATTTAATATTGGTGTCTTATCTCCTTATCAACTCTATAACAAAAGCGTTTAATGGGTGATATTGGAAACAATAAAGGGTACGTATACATTCTTGAAGTGAAGGATATCGTCCTCCCTGTATGCAAAATAGGTAAGACTTCCCGTAACCCGATCGACCGGTGCGCGGAAATTAACAAAAGTTCAACCGGTGACTTCATATGGGCAGTTGCCCATCAAATCGCAGTAGACGACTGCAGTAAGCTGGAGTCCTTAGTTCATAAAAAGCTTGAGCCCCTCAGACAGAAAAAACGGGAGTTTTTTAACATTTGCCCTGACGATGCGCATGTAGCGTTACGCTCAATTGTTAGCTCACAAACCGAAATCAAAGAAATCACCATTGAAGAACCCCATTTCCCTAAAACTAACATTCAGCGAAAAGAAAAAATCAATACAACGAGAAAATCTTCCATTCGAAAAATCGATACTGAATACGCTGAAATCCTTCAATCGTTTAACTCAATACTCGGCATTAAAGGCAGGCCATTCGGGCAGCTTAATAAGCCGTTCTTTGGAATGAGTGATGATAATGATGGCGTCCAATGGAATATTGTTATAACCCCAGAACCACAAGAAATCCGAGTAGGTGTTAATTTGGAGGGAATGGAGTACTCTAACTGGCCGATTACTAACTTTATTCTAACGGAGCTGGCAACACCAGGCATCACTGAGCTGAAATCTAAATTACAGCATCCTGAGATTATCTTTGTCAAGTTTATGCGTGATGCATGGCAAGTTCAATCAAGGCCGCACATTATAGAGGAATACATAAACGGCAAAGAAACTCCCATGTCCGAAATGGGATCTGAACTATGGACATCTACGTTGGCCGAAGCACTTGCTTGCCTTAATGAAAACAAACAATATCGAGGCAGGGGGAAACAAGAGGTAACGTTAGCTAACCCACCAAAGAATGGCGAAATAACGCAGACTATGTGGGTAACCCCGCACTTGCACATTTCAACGCCTATTGATACGAGCAACAATGTAATTGGCAGTCTTGAGGCTGGAATTTCAAGACTAAAACCAGTTTACGAATGGGTTGCAAAAGGGTCGGCATCATAGCTCTCCCCCGCCATCACAATTTTAACTTATGTCTAATGCATTGCGCTTACCCATGCTTTATGCTCTTTGATGACGGCGATAAGTCGGAACTACGTTGCATTCGGGTAAATTTCCTGATCGGCAAAAAAAAGCTCCGTAACACAATAATATGTTACGGAGCTGTAAGTCACGGGTTAACCCGTAATCCTTTTACTCTGGTATCTTCCGAAAGAGAATCCTCAGGCTTCTGAGCCTTCAGCCTCAACTTCGAAGTGAACCTTTACGGTGATATCCATAAAGATTTTTGCGTCAGCCTCATACTTGCCG
>CAINLW010000003.1 GCA_903850545.1 uncultured bacterium | reverse complement strand
ACAGTATCTTGTTTCAATGATGACTCTTTCTTGGAAACTCAATCTTTTAAATGATTTTACTTTGTTTTTGTTCCTTGTTATTGTTTTCGCCATAATTATTAATCTTACACTTTAGTTGCGATTATTTCTTGAACTCAGATTTTTAGCTATTGACAAAGAAGTTTGTTTGGTGTACACTTTAAACAGATGTGGGGCCTAGAAGGAGGGACCACAAAGGAGGACAGTTTTATGGAAGACAAAGAAAGGAAAGGGTTAAGCAGGTTGGCAGTGTTGGTGATCGTGTTGGTGGGGTTTTTTGTAGTAGATGCGCTGGTGAGGGGTCTGTTTTCCAAACCCCCGACGTGTCCTACCCTCGTCTGTGACACGGCCGGACTGGACGCGAGAATAAAAGAGCTCGCGGAAAGGATACCGGTGGTATCAACAGCGCCTGCTGTGGCGACGCCTGACACCAAGAAGGCCGCCAAAGCGGATTCAAGGAAAAAGGGGGCAGAAGGAAAAAATACCCCTGCGGCGACCGAGCAGATTGCTCAGCGGGAGGAAAAACCGCGGAAGTCCCTACGGGTGGTGAACACCTCAACCTGCACAATTGCGATCGAGGGTATGAACCTTGATGGCACAGAAAACCGGGAGGTTTTCAGAGTAGGTCCGGGGGTGGACCGTGGGATTAAACTCCCGCAGGGTTCCAGCATGATGGTTCTTAAAGCTAAGGTGCTGGACGGAGAAAAGGTTCTTCGTGAAGTAAAAGCTCTCCCCTTTAAGTTCGATGTATGGGAGGGGGCAAACAGGAGGCAGGAGTATACCTGGGTCATAGGAGAAGACCAGGCACACTCTTCAGTCTCAGGGGGAGGGTTAGAAAACTGACCTCCGCACACCGCCCGAGAATTCATAGATTCGTCGGGCTCGTAGGACCACGCGTTTACGCGAGGTCCTACTTTTTATTTGTACAAATTTATATAAAATATGTGTAAGTTGTGATATTATAAATATGTGAATCCCGTAGTAGAATTTCAAATCATTGCTTTGTTTTTATAATGAGGGATTTCATAGTAAGGTAGATTATTTATTAATAATGTTCAATTAAAATCTCAAGCTGTTTTGCAATAAAACCCAGTAGTGAAAAATGATATCGCGCTATAGCGCATTTAAAAAATGTCATTTTCTACTACTGGGTAAAAAACAATTTGAAATTTCACTACAGGATGAAAATTATAAGTAAAAATGTTTCGGACACGGCAAAAATAGCACATGATTTCATAGAAAAGATTTCTTTAGGTTTTTATAATACAGCTCTAGTCGTTGGTCTTTATGGCGACCTTGGTTCTGGAAAAACAACATTCACACAATCTATTGCCAAAAATTTTGGTATCACTGAAGATGTTACAAGCCCGACTTATGTAATAGAAAAAATATATGATATTGAACATAGTAAATTTAAGAAACTTGTTCATATAGATGCCTATCGTTTAGATTTTGCTAAAGAATTATTGGCTCTTGAATGGGAAAGAACCTTGGCAGATTCAAGAAATATCATTTTTATTGAATGGCCAGAAAGAGTTTTGGAAGCACTACCAGAAAACCATGCAAAAATATATTTTAAATTTATAAGTGAGAATGAAAGAGAAATAGAGATTTAATTTCAGTATCTTAAGTAAAGAATTTTTTTAAAAATGAACGAAGAAAAAATACCAGAATTTGGTGAAAAAAAAGAAAACGAAGAACGTCGGGATGGGGGAATTGGAATTGTTTTTGATCCAAAAAGTCAAAAATATGCTGTCGCCAAACACCACGATGGGGGTCTCTTAAGACTTTTTTCTGGTGGGGTTGATGCAAACGAAGACATACAAATTGGAGTATTAAGAGAAGTTTCTGAAGAAAGCGGTCTTTTTGATTTTGATTATGTTGAAAGAATTGGGGCTGTGTTTGCACATTATTATAATAGCCTCCGTAAAGTAAATCGGGTTACTTACTCGCAATGTTTTCTTGTAATATTAAAAAATTCAGAGAGAAAAGAAGTATGTTTGGAAGATCACGAGAAGTTTGATTTTGCATGGGTTTCAGTGGATGAAATGATGGATAATTGGAGTTCTCGTAATAAAGATAAGGGTTTAGATCATTGGATATATTTTTTAAAAAGAGCAGTGGCTAGAGCAATTAAATTAGGATACGATAAAACAAGTAAAGAGATAAATAAAAAGATAAAAATCAAATATAAAAATTAAAAGTTTAAAAACAAAGTTTTAAGATAAAAATTAAGTAAAGAATTAAATTTTTGATTTAGCGAAATCATGTCGCACAACCGTCATATAAGTGAGACATAATTATTTTTACTTTTTAATCTTTTATTTTTGATCTTAATCTGCGCTATAATATAAGATATAAACTGATATGAAAGAAAAAACCAAAAAAACAAACAAAACCCTAGTCTTGCTCGATGTTCATGCAATTATTCACCGTGCTTATCATGCGTTGCCAGAATTTGCTACAAGTAAGGGTGAGCCAACAGGCGCACTTTACGGACTTTCAACAATGCTTTTGAAAATTATTGCAGATTTAAAACCCGATTATATTGCTGCTTGTTACGATTTACCGAAACCAACTTATAGGCACGAAGCCTATAAAGATTATAAAGCTGGTAGGGCAAAAGCTGACGATGAATTAGTTTCTCAATTGAAAAAATCATACGATATATTTCATGCATTTAATATTCCTGTTTATTCAAAAGAAGGTTTTGAGGCGGATGATATGATAGGAACGATAGTTGAAATGGTTCAACATGCTCACCACAAGAAAACAGAGGATTTAAATATTGTTATCGCTTCGGGGGATATGGATACACTACAGCTCGTAAATGAAGACAAGGTTAGGGTTTATACTTTAAAAAAAGGAATTAAAGATACGATTATTTATAATGAAAAAGCTGTTATAGAGAGATATGGGTTCGGACCGAAACTTTTGCCAGATTATAAAGGGCTACGTGGAGATCCTTCAGATAACATTATTGGTATAAAAGGAATAGGAGAAGTTACTGCAAGTAATTTGATACAAAAGTTTGGTTCAATTGAAGATATTTATAAAAAACTTGGTGCGAAAAATGGAAAAAAAGTTTTTGAAGAAGCAGGGATAAAAGAAAGAATAATAAGCCTGCTTATTGAAGGGGAAGAGGAGGCAAAATTTTCAAAAATGCTCGGAACTATCAGACTTGATGCACCAATTGATTTTACTATTCCAGAAAAAACTTGGAGAGAAGATGTTGATATAGAAAAAGTAATTGCTGTGTGGAGTGAATTGGAATTTAGAACGCTTGGCCAAAGACTGAAAGATATAATAAGTCCAAAGTCCAAAGTCGAAAGTCAAAAGTCAGAAGTAAAAAATAACGACGGAGGCGAAGCCTTCGGAGAGGGTTTAAATACCGGATTATTTGCTAGTGCTGAGGATAATAAAAAAATTAAAGAATATTCCGTAATTCTTTGGCTAATAAATTCAAACCTTACAAGCCCTACATTAGAAGATATTTTTAACTTTACAAAAGAAAAAGATTTGAAAAAAGCTGAGGGAGTTTTAATGGACGAATTGAAAAAGAGGGAATTGATCAAAGTATGGGAGACAATTGAAAAACCTCTTATCCAAATAATTGAAAAGATGGAAAAAGTTGGAGTAAAAATTGATAAAAAACAATTAGAAAAATTGTCTCAGGTTTATCATGAAAAACTTTCTATTTTAGAAAAGAAAATTTGGGAATTAGCCGGCGGAGAATTCAATATTAATTCACCAAAACAGCTAGGTGAAATATTGTTTGTAAAACTTGGACTAAAACCAAAAAATCAGAAAAAAACAGGGTCTGGAGCTCTTTCTACAAAAGAATCTGAGCTT
>CAINLW010000002.1 GCA_903850545.1 uncultured bacterium | reverse complement strand
CGTCGTTCCTCCTCACTCCGACATCCTCCGTCCTCCCGCGGGTCGTCCTACGGCTGTCTCCGTTCGTCGTCTCTCCTACGCAAAAAGAGAAACGGGCTTTGACTTTTTTCTATTTTTTCGTGCCCCCCAAATTAACAGGAAAATGGAAAAGCCCGTTTCTCTTTTTGCTACCGCCGCTACGGCGTTTTTTGTCGTTTTTTATTTATCCACTGTTTAGATTATAATACATTAGTGTATTACTATACAATCATCTGATATAATAAAACTGTTGATAACTTAAATTACATAAAATGAGCGAAACAGTTTCAAAAAGACTAGGTGAAAACATGCGTAAAATTCGGGAGGAAAAAAATATGACACAGGGTGATATTTGCCGTGCTCTAAATTTAGACCGTGCACACGTTAGCAATATAGAAAATGGTAAACAAAATCCGACATTAGACACAATAGAAAAAATAGCAAAAGCGTTAAAAGTATCAATTAAAGAATTAGTGAATTGATTTTATGACAAAAGATGAAGCAATTTTTGAACTAAAAAAAACTTTTGATATAAATGCGATATATGCGCATAAAGTTTTTATGCTTGCCGATCAAGACAAATTTCTTGAAGATGCGCAAAAAATTATATCTGAAAAACCGAAACCGTTTGTAAAATGGGTAGGAGGAAAAAGACAACTTTTAACGCAATTTCGTTTAATGAATCTTTACCCGCCAGAAAAATTTGACCCCAAAACAGGAAGATATTTTGAGCCGTTCGTTGGTGGTGGCGCGGTGTTTTTTGACCTACTACCCGAAAAAGCATTTCTTTCAGATTTAAACAATGATCTTGTTATTACCTATAATGTGATAAAAAAAGAAGTTGAAAAGTTGATCTCCACTCTTAAAAAACACAAAACGGATAAAGAATACTTTTTAAAAATTCGCGCGCAAAATTCAAACGAACTTACTGATCTTGAAATTGCTTCTCGTTTTATTTTTCTAAACCGAACATGTTTTAATGGCATGTATCGCGTTAATAGCAAAGGTGGTTTTAATGTTCCGTTTGGAAAATATACAAATCCACTTATTTGCGATGAACAAAATTTAAGAAAGGTATCAAATGCATTAAAAGAGGTTGAAATAAAAAAACAAGATTATAAAGAAGTTCTAAAAAAAGCAAAAAAAGGCGATTTTGTTTATTTTGATCCTCCGTATTACCCTGTAAGCAAAACGTCCTCGTTTACGTCATACACCAGTGAAGCTTTTTTGGAAAAAGAACAAACAGAATTGAGAGATACTTTTTCAGAATTAAGTAAACGAGGATGTTTTGTTATGCTTTCAAATTCAGATACACCATTTATCAACAAAATATATTCTGAAATTAAAGGTGTTCGGATTACAAAAGTACAGGCGGGGCGCGCCATAAATTCCGACGCTTCCAAAAGAGGAAAAATTACAGAGGTATTGGTAACGAACTATTAATATGAGCAATAGACTAGCAAAAAATATTGAATATCGTATTTTTCTGACCTCGGTTAGGGACGAAGATGATGGAGTATCTTGTCTTAAATTAGAAATCCCTGAATTTCAGAGGAGTTACGTTTGGAAGTCTTCGAACATCAAAGATTTATTTGATTCAATAAACGAAAATTCTACAAATTATTATCTCGGCAATATTGTGATAGTGAAAGATGGTACAGGACGAAGCAAAATTGTTGACGGGCAACAAAGGCTTGTTTCGTTGTCCTTAATTGCAAAAATTTTAGAAGAAAAAACGAGTAATCCTGCAAAAAAACTGAATTACATAATCTTATCTGGGCAGGAGAAGGTGTTTTAAGAATTTTATTTCAAAAACCAAATCTAAAAAAAATTTATGAAGACTTACTTGGAGATGTCGTTGTTAGTTCTTCAATGTTAGATGATTCACAAAAAATTCTGTTTGCTTCTTTTACGGCAATAAAGAAGTTTTGTAATGAGTTATCAGACGTTGATAATTTTATCGAAAAATTTGTATCATTAGAATTCGTTGTCATCGTGTCCCCCTCGGACGAAGATGCTTATCAATTATTTGAAGGCCTTAATTCTACTGGATTATCGTTATCAGCTGTTGAACTTACAAAGAACTCTATTTTGGGAAAAATCAAAAATTTAGATAGTTCGAGGATCGGAGAGGCGGTGAACATTTGGACTTCTATTGAAAAAAGTTTTGAAGATACCAATATAATTTGGTTTAATAAGTTTTTAAGACATCAGTGGTTTTCAAGAAATGGTTATGTTAATAACGCAAATTTATTTCGTGACATTAAATCAGAAATAATTAATAAAAATGGTATTATTGTTAATGATTTATTTGGCTACCTTGAAGAGTTAAAAAAGGATTCTTTGATTTATATTTCATTACGTACAGCAAACCTAAGTAAGTCTGACTATAATTCTAAAATGCATGTTACTGCTTGGGATAGCGTCTTGAAATTAATTAATTTTATTGAAAAACTTGGTTTGGATCAAGTATATTCAGTATTACTTGCGTTGTGTAAATACGGGAAAAGTGAAAGTGAGTATTTTAAACGTGGCGATACTTTTCAAAAGCACATAGAAAAATTATGGCAATTTTTATTAATTGTTAAATATACAAAAATAAGTCCTGCTTCTTTTGAAAAAGACTTTTCTGAAATATGCAAAAATGTTCAGGGTAAACCTTATAATGAATTTAAGATATTAATGCAAGATTTTTTTATAAAGTTGTCTTCTAAAGTAAGCGGGCTGCAAGAGGATTTTTCAATTAACTTAAATGAATCCGTGGATTATTCCATTGATGACAAAGGAATAATTAAGTTTCTTTTAGAGGAGTATCTTTTGACTGAAGGGGAGGGTTCTGATAATGATATTGAAATGGAACATATTGTACCTGAAAATAACCTAGATGAGTGGACAAACGTTATAGATAAGGGCAGTTTATCGTTGTGTGTTGAGAAATTAGGGAATTTAACCTTATTACGAGATACTCTTAATCGAGATGCTGGTCATAAAAATTTCGACGAAAAAGAACGTTCGGCTTACTCAAAAAGCAGATTCACAGTGAATAACAAACTAAAAGATGAGTGGGGTGAAAAGTTCAACTCGCCCAACCCATTAGTAGAAGCCATCAATCCAAGGGGATTATTGATTGGTCGCGTTGTTTACAACACTTATTATACAAACTTATCAAATTGAAAAAATGAAAAAAGATTTTAACAACCTCATAACGACTTTTAAAAGTTCAATTAAAACTTGGGATTATTTTGTAAATTGGAAAAAAGTTTTTGTGAATAGTTCCGATTTTGAAATTATCCTTAATAAACTCAATTACCTTCTCGGAAAAGAAAATCTTGAAGTAGAATTTATAAAACTTTACGAAACAAACCCTGACATCGTAAAAGCGTTGCCCGTGCTGTTAGCTGTTCGTGAGAAAAAACTTGAAATATTTGACAAGACAACTAAAAATTCGGAATTTTTTGATTTTTCTGGAACAGAAAAAGATCCAAAAAAGTATTTTGAATTTTTAGAAAAATCTGGTTTAGCTAAACTGTTTCAAAAAGATGGTATCAAAAACCTTGTTGATTACGTTATGGGTATTGAAGTTGGACTTGATAGTAATGGACGAAAAAACAGAGGTGGAACATTGATGGAGGAAATTGTCGGTACTTTTTTGGATGAATTTTGCACAAAAAATGGTTATGAATATATGTCGCAAGCAAATTCAACAAAGATAAAGAGTAAATGGAATTTTGATGTAAAGGTAAATAAATCAGAAAGGAATTTTGATTTTGCTGTGTACAATCCAAAAAATAAAAAAATTAAACTATTTGAAACAAATTTCTATAATGGCGGTGGATCAAAACTAAAAGCAGTTTGCGGTGAATTTAAAAGTCTTTTTACGGAGTTAAAATCACAAGATATTGATTTTATATGGATTACTGACGGTTTAGGTTGGCATACTGCAAAAAAACCATTAGAAGAAACATACCATAATAACGAATATGTTTTTAACCTTAACATGCTTGAATCGGGAATTTTAGATCAGCTAAGTTGGTAATAACTGAAATGGCAAACAAAGAATTAAAATTACACCCCGACGAATTCAAATTGGAATGTACAACCGTTTGGGCTTTTCCGCGACGCGGAAATTGGGCAACGCACAAATCCGACTGGCGCGGTAATTGGGCACCAGAGGTCGTGCGGAATTTGATTTTGAGGTACTCAAAAGAAAATGACCATTTGCTTGATTGTATGATTGGGGGCGGAACGACCGCGATTGAGGCGAAAATTTTAAACAGACACATAACTTGTGTTGATGTGAACGAGGAAGCATTAGAACGAACAAAAAAATCGTTAGAATTTACGGTTGATAATAAAGCAAAACAACGAGTGCAAAAATGCGACGCGCGCGATATGAAGTTTATTAAAGACGGAGAAATTGATTTTGTTCTTACACATCCGCCATACGCTGATATTGTAAAATATAGCGAGGGAAAAATTCCTGAAGATTTATCAAATATGCACGATATTGATAAATTTGTTGACGAGATAGAAAAAGTAGCAAAAGAACTTCATCGCGTTTTAAAGCCGGGGAAATTTTGTGCGATTTTAATGGGAGACACACGAAGAAATAAAATGTACCAACCGATGGCGTTTAAAGTAATGGAACGATTTTTGAAAGTTGGTTTTGTCCTCAAAGAGGACATAATTAAACGACAGTTTAATTGTACAGCGACGGGTTTTTGGGTAAACAAATCAAAAGAAGCAAATTTTTTGCTTATAATGCACGAACATCTTTTTATTTTTCAAAAATAAATATGGCAAATTTTGCAAAAAATCTAGAAGTGGCAACAAAAGAAGAGTTGCAATCATGGGTTAACCAATTAGACTTTCGTGTTGTTCCGCTTGCCTCTGATGAATTAACAAGACGATCAGTAAACGAATTACAAGAAACTATAAAAATCTTTAACGAACAGTCCTCAAAACAAACAGAAAAATTGGTAAAACTTACTTGGTGGATTGTTGGGCTGACTGTTGCAATGCTCGTCGGGTTAGTTGTTCAAATTATTTTATCGCTATAAATTTTATGGATTTTCCTGTTGATTTTATTTACAAATGGCAAACACTTATCGGATCTGCGCTAGGTCCTTTTTTGGCGGTCACTCTTTCTGCTTTGGGTTTTTTAATAAAATCTATCCTTGAAAAAAGAATGCAAAGAAAAGAAACTTTGCGCCAAATAGAGGTTGGGATAACATCATCACTGAATGATTTTTATGGTGTTCGTGAACAACTCAAATATTTTGTCTGTACTGTAAATAAGTTGGTTTCTGAAATTAAAGCAATAACTAACCCAAAACATTATTCTTTGGAGCGCGTTAATTTCCCGGCTATTTTAGAAATTTATCGCGATAGCGATAATAGAAATTTTAAGGTAAAAAGTTACTATTTGCATAATAAACTTTTATTTTGCGATACTGCAATAAAAGGAACAAATAAAATTCTTATATCTCTTGAGAAAGATTTTAAAGAATTGATTAAACAAAATGAATTTTTAATCGCTTTGATGCAAAATAGTCCCAACCCACCGATACAAAGACAAACGTATATTGAAAATCTTGAAATTTTTGCGCAAGCAATTGAAGAATATACAAAAAAATTACAGGTACCAATAAAAATGCTTACGCAGGTAAAAATATATAATAACTACGTAAGAAAATCTTACTTTCGGGGATCTCTTTTTTTGTGGAAGATAGAAAGTACAAAATTAAAATTCTTTCGTACAAAAGAGGAACAAAAAAAATATGCAAGAAACATAGATTCTTTAGATAGGATTGATAAGTGTATAGAAAAAGAAGTTTTGAACTCACTAAGTGAAGCAGAAAAAAGAACGGGGACAATTATGCTTTAAAGAATATCTTTATTCCTGAAAAATAACATGACTGAAACAGAAAATCCTAAATCCGACGAAGTCGGAACGACGGACGGCGAAGCCGTTCAGGTCGCTGAAAGCGTACCTAAAACGGCTCAAAATGAGCCGAAAATTGCCGAATCGCCGACAGGCGAATCGGGTCAATTAGGAGTAATTGACCCGATTGTTTCCGTGGAAACTTCTACGGGCGAGGCGAAGCCCGCCGAACCGATTTCGGCGCAAGCCGAAGCGGTTACAAGCGCGCAAGCGCCAATGTCGCAGGCGGTAACGCCTGAACCGCAAAGCGGTGAAAACACCGCAGGTGTGATTGTTCCGCCTGTGGCTGTTTCCATTTCTCCTCAGGAGAACAAGAAAAGCTTTGCTCTTTCTCTCCTCGCGCAAGCGAGGGAGAAATTGCAATTTCGGAAACGAAAGAAACTTGATCGGATATTGGTTGAAGTTACCAAGAAAGGAAAAATCACAAACGACGATGTGGAAAAACTTTTGCACATCTCGGACAAAACCGCAGAGCGTTATCTTTCGCAACTGGTAAAAGAGCAAAAAATCAAAACCAACGGAAAGAAAGGAAAAGCGATTGAGTATTTAGCAAACTAAACTCTAAATGTAATTATCGAAGGCAATGAGCGAACACCGCCATCGCCGAAGCGGACGGCGGAGTGAGCGACCAAAGGAGCGAACGGAGTGGACGGCGGAGGCGATGGCGGTGTGAGCGGTGGTTGAATGTACGCAAAACTCCCGAGATGGCACTGAGCGCCTCGGCCACCGCGAAACACGGAGAAATGAGCAATCCTACATAATCGAGGACGAAAAATAATCGATTGCTCATTTCGTAGTGTGAAGCGGCGGTAGCAAAAAGAGAAACGGGCTTT
>CAINLW010000001.1 GCA_903850545.1 uncultured bacterium | reverse complement strand
TTTGCAAAAGTTTCGGATGAAGATATTAAATGGGTTGAGTATTTAATAAACACTAGACCGAGAAAAAGATTTGCAGGTCTGACACCTCTTGAGGTATTATATAACAAAACTGGAGTTGCGATAGAATATTGAATTCAGGAAAGCTTCGTTTTCTTGATTAAAATAAACAAAAAAAGCACTTCTCAGTGCTTTTTTTGTTGTTTATTTTATTTGTTTTTCTCCAATAGCGATCCACTCTCCTGTTGCAATGTTTTTAATATAATCCATTACTTTTATTTTCCCCGTCCTCTGCATTTTAATAAGTTTGGTTACTGCATCAGAAGAAAGCAACACTTTATTTTTTCTGGCATATTCTTCAACTTCTCTTATGTCAGAATGATCTGATTCCATTTTTTTAAACATATCAGAAACAACGGGATGATCATTTTCGTTTTCTTTTTTTAATGTATTTATACTAATTTTTGCAAAAGCAAGTTGCTCAGATTTTATTTTTTTCTTCAAGAAAATATATGCCAACACCGCACTGAAAGAAATAAGCAGTGAAGCAAAAGAAACAATTCCAAAATAATCCTCAAATCCTGTTGCTGGAATGTCACTCAAATATACCGAGCTGAGTGCAAGGGTTGGGTTTGTATCGGTATACGCCAAAACCTGATTTGAAACTACTGGTGTAGGTTGATAATATGCCACCTGATTTCCTCCCGAGTAACCTCCAGAATAAGCAGTGTAGCTCGTTGGTGCGTCAAAAGTTGGTAACGTATAATTTGAACCTCCTCCTGAATAACTACCTGAGGTTACAGCGTAATTAGATGGTGCAATATAACTTGCTGGTGTATAAGAGGAGCCCCCTCCATAATATCCTCCTGAAGATACTGTATAATTTGTTGGTGTATAACCTCCTACATAAGATCCATAGTTCGTACTAGTGTTTGGGGTTCCATAACTAACGTAAGTATCTGTGTTTCCATAACTCTCATAGACATCACTATTTCCATAACTAGCATAAGAGTCAGTGTTTCCATAACTCTCATAGACATCATTGTTTCCGTAACTGTCATAAACATCGTTGTTTCCATAAGATGTGTATAAACTGTTTCCATAGCTATCATAAACATCGTTATTTCCATAAATAGAATATGGGTCTCCACTTCCATAAGATGTGTACAAATTGTTTCCATAACTCGCATTGATATCATTGTTTCCGTAACTGGAATAATAATTTCCGTTTCCATAAGGTGTATACAAACCGTTTCCGTAACTAGAATATAAACTATTATTTGCATAAATCGCGTTAGCGTCACTGTTTCCATAAGAGGTATACAAATCACCAGAACCATACTCAACATAATCTGCCATAGATATTGCTGGGAAAGCTAAAACTACAAGAACAGTAATTAGAGTAGCTCTTATATATTTATTATATTTATTTGTATATTTTGTATTTTCCATATTGTTTAGAATTAAACAAAAAACATCCTGCCCATATGTGTAATATGAATAAAAGTGAGTTTTTGTTACTTGATACATTATATAGTATAGTTAAATAAAAGTCAATAGCGAATTAACCTTGTTTTTATTGGTTATATTGACAATGTGCTTTCTATAAATTTATAAAATATGTTAATATAAACGCAGTATGGTAGATTTTGACGAAGATAAACAAAATAAACGTCTAGAGGAAATGAGAAAAAATGAGGAGGAAGACGTCTCTAGAATTTTGGCTGGGAGATATGGGTTCAACTATTTGGATCTTAGTTCTGTTCCTATAAATAGTGATGCACTCCGAATATTAAACGAGGAAGAGGCTCGTGCTTGCAATATTGCTGTTTTTGAAATGGTAAATAGAAAAATTCAAGTTGCTATTATTTCTCCAAAAGATGACAAAACAATTTCTGTTATAAACCGATTATCTACTGATGGATACTTCCCTGTCATTCATATGGTTTCAAAAAGAAGTTTGGAAAAAGCTTGGGCTAGATACAAAGATTTATCTTATTCTTCTGAAAGCACCGCCGGAACTTTTGATATTGCAAGCGAGCATGTCGTCGCTTTGATGGAACAAGTAAAACATATCGGTGATATTGAAAGACTTATCAAAGAATTACTTGGAGTAAAACAAACATATAGAATTTCAAAAATAATGGAAATTATGATTGCTGGGGCAATGGCTCTCGGGGCATCAGATATTCACCTTGAACCAGAAGAACTTGAAGTTAAAATGAGGTTTAGAATCGATGGCGTTCTTCTCGACGCTTTTAAATTTGATAAAAACACATACGCTCTAATTCTTTCTAGAATAAAACTTTTGTCTGGATTAAAACTAAACGTAAAAGATGAGGCGCAGGATGGACGTTTTAGTATCAAAATTAAAGACAACAACATTGAAATTAGAACTTCCCTTTTACCGGGTGCTTACAACGAATCAATTGTTATGAGGCTTTTAAATCCTAAATCTATTGCGGTTTCTTTGGAAGATTTGGGTATAGAAAAAAGAACACTTGATGTCCTCATCGAGCAAATCAACAAACCAAACGGAATGCTTCTAATTACAGGTCCCACAGGTTCTGGTAAAACCACAACTCTTTACGCTTTTATTAAAAAAATATATTCTCCGGATATAAAAATTCTTACTATTGAAGATCCTATCGAATATCATTTAGATGGAATTGTTCAAACACAAGTTGAAGAAGAAAAAGGATACACATTTCTCGCTGGACTTCGCGCTGCTATGAGACAAGATCCAGATGTAATAATGGTTGGAGAAATTCGAGACGCTGAAACTGCTGGAACTGCTATTCAAGCGGCACTTACTGGTCACTTAGTTTTTTCAACTCTTCACACCAACTCTGCTGCAGGTGCATATCCAAGACTTATAGATTTAAAAGTAAATCCAAAAACTATTCCGAGTGCGATGAATGTTTCTATGGCGCAAAGACTTTTAAGAAAGCTTTGTGTTTATTGTAAAGAAGAAAAAGACCCTACTGCGGATGAAAGAAAAATAATTGATGAAACTCTATCTACGATTCATGATAAAACGTATCTTGACGGCATTCAAACCTTAAAAGTTTTCCAAGGAAAAGGCTGTGATAAATGTAATGGCACTGGTTATAAAGGTAGAATCGCTATAGTTGAAGCCATACTTTCAACAAAAGAAATCGAGGAGGTTATTATTACCAATGCGAGTGATAGAGAAATTAAAAAAGTTGCAGAATCACAAAACATTCTTGATATGAAACAAGATGGAATATTAAAAGTTCTTAAAGGTGTAAGTTCAATAGACGAACTTGGAAGAGTTATAGACTTATCACAAAATTAAATCTGTAAAACAAAATAAAAAAATATTCTTCGCTAGAAGAATATTTTTTTATTTGCCAAATTTTATAAAATGATGCGAAGATAGGTGTGGGGGCTTGCAAAAGTTTTAAACAAGAATAAGATACAAGCCAAGAGATTGTTTTGTTTCTTCCGAACAGGATGTTCAAAACATAAATCTCTAAACAATACTTTAAACCTGGCGGTAAAAAGTTAAATTAGTTTTTAAGGATAACCTCAGCAATATTTCCGAAGAAATAAGACCAAAATGTCCTTGAAAAAGAACCCGTAAA